>JAZLBH010000130.1:0-10792 GCA_045613605.1 Eubacteriales bacterium | reverse complement strand
AACGAAAAAACAGGAGATTTTATGGAAAAATATATTATTAACACTCCTTGCGGTGAAATAAAAGGTACTGACTGTCGTCTCGACGGTGTTGTTGCCTTTAAGGGCATTAGATATGCTACTGCAGGCAGATGGGAATATCCCAAGCAGGTAACGAAATGGGATGGCATTTATGATGCAACCAAATACGGAAATTGCTCATATCAGCCCCGTGCATTTTATGATGAGGAATTCAACGAAAAGAAATATTTTTACTATAAGGAGTTCCGTAAGGGAGAGACCTATACTTATAGTGAGGATTGCTTGTTTTTGAATATTTGGAAGCCCGAGAATGCAAAGGAGGGTGACAAATTGCCCGTTCTTTTCTATATTCACGGCGGCGGATTTACTGGCGGATGCGGTCACGAAAAGCATTTTGACGATCCCGTTTGGGCACAAAAGGGAATTATCGGAATTACCATTAATTACCGTCTTGGCCCCATGGGATTTATCACACTTCCCGAGCTTAAGGAGGAAGCCGGAAACACCGGTAACTACGGTCTTTACGATCAGCTTTGTGCTCTTAAATGGGTGAGAGACAACATTTCCGCGTTTGGTGGGGATCCCGATGCTATTACCATTATGGGACAGAGCGCGGGCGGTATGAGTGTTCAGCAGCATTCACTTTCTCCTCTCTCAGAGGGGCTTTTCCGCGGCGCGGTTATGAGCAGTGGCGGTGGAGTTAATAAAATTTTGTCTGCAGCACCTGCTGAAAAAATGTACGATTTTTGGCACGCGGTTATGAAAAATTGCGGAGCTGAAACCCTTGAAGAATTCCGTGCGGTTGAGCCCGCTAAGCTTTTCGAGCAATGGAAGGCTACCGAGAAGGAGCTTAAAAAGCACGCGTCTTGCTTCCCCTGTCTTGACGGTGAATTTATTGTGGGCACGGGATGTGATTTGTTTGCGGCTAAAAAGCATCACAAAATAAATTACCTAGTCGGCTCAACAAGCCACGATATGATGACACTCTTTATGAGCAATATGGCAAAGGATTGGTGCGAAAATCAGGAAAAAACAAGCTATACTTGGTTCTTTGATCGCATTTTGCCGGGTGAAACAAACGGTGCATGGCACTCAAGTGACCTTTGGTATTGGTTTGATACTCTTGATAACGGCTGGCGTCCTTGGGAGGAGCAGGATAGAAGGGTTGCATCTCTTATGAGCGACTATCTTGTAAACTTTGTAAAAACGGGCGATCCCAATGCTGATGGTTTACCCGAGTGGGAAAGCGCGCAGGATAGCAAAAAGTCACTGTTTATCGGTGAGGGTGAACCCAGAATGGCAAAGCCTTCAAAATTAAAGCTTCTTTGGACTATGCTCACTACTAAATCGGTTGGAGAATAAAATAAAAGGACTTAACGATTATGTTAAGTCCTTTTTGATTGTATTTCAAACTTTGATTTATCAGGGAGTTAGTTTACTTAAGAATAATGTTCTTTTTGAAAAAAGAACCAAAAACCTTTTATAGAGCTTCGCGGCAAAACTCTACGCAAATTGTGTTATTGTACTTAAAAGCACAATAACACATAACGATTTTTTCTGCATTTTAACAGGCGCAGAAAAAATCTGTGATTTGCTGTTTATATAATAGCCATATTGATATCAAACGGCTATCATTTGTCAAAGTGAATTTTAGAAAACATCTCTATAAGAGAGGTTTTCGTAGTTCGGTTGGTGAAATCCTTGTCGAAAACTTGTTTTCGTAAAAGGATTTTAACAAGTGAACTGATAATTCGTTTTCGAATTATCAAAAATTTACGAACGGTCACCACGAACCCAATCCATTGTTTTGCTCCGCTTTTTCAAAAGCGGAAGCCCAAGCGGCTTGAGCGATTTTTATTTTGCAACTTCTCAATAAATCCCAATTTGTTTATATTTGTTACGCTAAAAACCTTGACAAATCAAGCTTTTTGCTATAAAATAGATTCATAATTATTTTTGAAAAAAGGAGAAAAACTATGAAAGACAGAAAAGATATTCCCGCTAAATATAAGTGGGATTTGTCCGTAATCTACGCGGACGAAAAGGCATTTTATGATGATTACGCAAAGGTAGAAAAGATGCTCAAGGATTTTCCAAAGCACGAAAAGACAATGACGAAGAGTGCTGAGGGACTTTATAATTGCCTTCGCGCCATGTGTGACGTTGAGGCTATTATTGAAAAGCTTTGGAGCTATGCATCCCTTAACTTCTCGGTTGATTCCTCAAACAATGCATTCCAGGCGCTTAGCGGCAAGGTTCGTGCGCTTGCGGTTGGGGCAGGCTCAGCATCTTGGTTCGTAAGTCCAAGATTGCTTTCTCTTGATAATGAAACCGTTGAAGCCTGGTTCGTGGAATATCCCGCGCTTGAAACATTCCGCAGAATGATTGAAACAACAATGAGAGAAAAGCCCCATTTGCTTTCCGATGAGTGCGAGCAGCTTATGGCGAAGCTTCAGGACGGCTTTGGCACACACGGTGACATAAGAAGCATTTTTGCAAACAGTGACCTTCGTTTTGGCAAAATCAGAAACGAAGAGGGCAAGCTCGTTGAACTTACTGACACAAACTACGTTGCATTCCTCATGAGTGGCAACCGCAGAGTGCGTCAAGCGGCATTCAGAAAGATTTATGAAACCTACGCACAGTTTGGCAATACCTTTGCAACGACCTTTAACGCAATGGTTCGTGAAAGAGGAACTATGGCAAAGGTTAGAGGATATAAGAACTCTATTACCGCATCCACCTTCCGTGATGAAGTAACTCCCGAAATCTATAATAATCTTATCAATAGCGTTCACACGGGACTTCCCGCGCTTTACGATTACTATGAGCTTAAGAGAGAGGTTCTTGGCTTGCAAAAGCTTCACCTTTATGATGTTTACGCGCCCCTTATCGGTGAGCTTGACAGAGTTTACACATACGACGAGGCAGTTGAAGAGGTTCTTGAAACCGTTAAAATCTACGGTGACGAGTATTACAACGCCCTCAGAGCAGGTCTTACTGAAAAGGGTTGGGTTGACGTATATCCCTCAAGAGGAAAGAGAGGCGGCGCGTTCAGCTCCGGCACTCCCGATACTGAGCCCTATATCCTTCTTAACTATAAAGAAACTCTTGACGACGTTTCAACTCTTGCTCACGAGGCAGGACACTCAATGCACACTTGGTTCTCAACTCATTATAATGAGCCACATAATTCCAACTACACAATTTTCGTTGCTGAGGTTGCTTCAACGGTAAATGAACTTCTTTTAATGCATAGAAAGCTTCGTGAATGCACCGATGACAACGAAAAGCTCTATATTCTCAATCAGTTGATGGAAACGTATAAGGGCACACTTTACCGTCAGACGATGTTTGCTGAATTTGAGAGAGATATGCACGCGATGAGCGAAAAGGGAACACCTCTTACTGCTGATGTTGTTAATAAGCATTACTACAAGCTTGTTAAGAAGTATTTTGGACGCGACGTTGCCGTTGATAAGCAAATTTCAATGGAGTGGATGAGAATTCCTCACTTCTATTCAAGCTTCTACGTTTATAAATATGCAACCTGCATTAGCGCTGCTTCTGCAATCGTTAAGAGAATTGAAAACGAGGGTGACGCTTATGTAAATCAGTACATTGATTTCCTTAAGTGCGGTGGTTCAAAGTCACCTCTTGATTCACTCCTCGTTGCAGGAATCGACATGAGAGATCCCAACGTTGTAAACGGCGCAATTGAAGATTTCAAATCTGCAGTTGAAGAATTCAGAGCAATTTACAACAATAGAAAATAATACGTAAATAAATGGGAGCAGTTTTAGAATTGCTCCCATATTTAATGTATTTCAAATTTTGATTTATCTAATAGTTAGTTTATTAAGGAATAATGTTCTTTTTGAAAAAAGAACCAAAAACTTTTTAGAGGTGCTTCGCGGCAATCCCAATAAAATCAGTACAAACCCGTAGGGATAGGCGTCCTCGACGTCCCGCAATAAAAAATATCAACTCCCCCATAAATTCCAATTTATAGCTATCTATTGAATAATATTTTTATGTGTGGTATAATATACAAAATTAACCAAGGAGGCGCGAAAAATGAAGGGATATAATCTCATCGTGGTGTTTAATAAGGAAGCGGACAAAATGCTTATGTGCAAGAGGGTTAAAGATCCTTATAAAGGTCTTTCCAATTTTGTCGGCGGCAAGATTGAACAAGGTGAAAACGGATATGATGCCGCATATCGCGAGCTTGGGGAAGAAACTGCAATAACAAAAGAAGACATAAAACTGACACACCTTTTAGATTTTACCTATCATATGGCGCAGGAATACGTCGAGGTCTACGTTGGAAGATTAAACAAGGACGTTGAAATCAAGGGCGATGAAAACATCCTATATTGGAGTGATTTTAACCATAATTTCTTTGACCCCACCCTCTACGCAGGTGAAGGCAATATTGGTCATATTATGATGCATATTGACTTCGATAGGGAGAGATTGTTAGATTTATGAAAGAGAATTTGCCTAAAAGAAAAGATTTGAGATTAAAAAATTACGATTACAGTTCGCAAGGTGCATATTTTGTGACGATATGTTCCAAAAATAAAGAGCATATATTTTCAACAATTGATGCTTCGGTGTTTGAAAAATATGAGATTTTATATTCACGAATTGTAGGGGACGGCGCCTTCGACGTCCCGCAACCCGCCTTAACACCAATAGGTGAAATTGTTGAAAAATATTTATTATCAAGTGAAAATATATCGGGTGTTACGATTGGTGAATACGTAATTATGCCAAATCATATACATTTCATTGTATTTTTGAATCCTGAAAAATATCAACGCGGAAAACACGGGACGTCGAGGGCGCCGTCCCCTACGAATGAGATGTTGCCACATATAGTTTCTACCTTCAAACGTTTTGTAAATAAAGCAACAGGAGAAAATGTGTTTCAAAGGGCATATATTGAGCATATTATCAGAGATGCTAATGATTATAATGTGAAACGAAAATACATTTACGAAAACCCGATAAAATGGGAGTTTGATGAGATGTATGTGAAATAACAAAATCCCGACGGAATTTCCGTCGGGATTTTATGTATTTATTCTTTATTATTTGCTTCTGATGTACTCATCCATTGCCTTAGCAGCTGTTTTACCTGCGCCCATAGCAAGGATAACGGTTGCTGCGCCTGTTACGGCGTCGCCGCCTGCGTAAACGCCTTCACGGGATGTAAGGCCGTTTTCGTCAGCGATAAAGCAACCCCACTTGTTTGTTTCAAGACCCTTTGTTGTGTTTCTGATAAGGGGATTGGGGCTTGTACCGATGGACATGATTACACAGTCAACGTCAAGAACGAATTCAGAGTTGGGCTTAACCATAGGACGGCGTCTGCCGGAAGCATCGGGCTCGCCGAGTTCCATTTCAACGCACTTCATACCTGTAACCATCTTGTGCTCGTCACCGAGAATTTCAACGGGATTTGTGAGTGTCTTGAAGATGATTCCTTCTTCTTCAGCGTGCTCAACCTCTTCCTTACGAGCAGGAAGCTCTTCCATACCACGACGGTAAACGATATATACGTTTTCAGCGCCAAGACGCTTAGCTGAACGAGCCGCGTCCATAGCAACGTTACCACCACCAACGATTGCAACGTTCTTAGAATCCTTAATGGGTGTATCGGAGCCGGGAAGGTAAGCCTTCATGAGGTTAACTCTTGTCAAGAATTCATTTGCGGAGTAAACGCCCTTAAGGTTTTCACCGGGGATATTCATAAAGTTGGGGAGACCTGCACCTGAGCCGATGAAGATGGATTCATAACCCATTTCGAAGAGCTCGTCGATCTCGATCGTTCTACCAACAACTACGTTTGTTTCAACCTTAACGCCCATAGCCTGAAGGTTTTCGATTTCTCTTTGAACGATCTTCTTGGGAAGACGGAATTCGGGGATACCGTAAACAAGTACACCGCCTGCAAGGTGGAGTGCTTCAAAAATTGTTACCTCGTAACCCATTCTTGCAAGGTCACCTGCACACGTAAGACCTGAAGGACCTGCACCGATGATAGCGCACTTGTGACCGTTGGACTCGGGCTTTACGGGCTTTTCTGTAGCATGAGCATTGTGCCAGTCAGCAACGAATCTTTCAAGACGGCCGATAGCAACGGGCTCACCCTTAATACCTCTTACACATTTGCATTCGCACTGTGTTTCCTGAGGACATACACGTCCGCAAACTGCGGGAAGTGCAGAGCTTTGAGAGATAATCTGGTAAGCACCCTCAAAATCTCTCTCCTTTATCTTCATAATGAATGCGGGAATATCAATAGCAACGGGACAACCGCCTACACAGGGCTTGTTCTTACAGTTAAGACATCTTTCAGCCTCGTTTACTGCCTGCTCCTCTGTATATCCAAGAGCAACCTCAAGGAAGTTACCGTTACGGACCATTGGGTCCTGAACGGGCATTTCATTCTTTTTAAGACTCATGTTTGCCATTTTACTGTACCTCCTTTTTGAAGAGATTGCAAGTTTCTTCGTGCTTCTGTCTTTCGAAGCCCTTGTACATTGTTGAACGTTCAATTGCTTCGTCAAAGTCAACAAGGTGACCGTCGAAGTCGGGACCGTCAACACAAGCGAATTTTGTCTGACCGCCAACAGTAAGACGGCAACCACCGCACATACCTGTTCCGTCAATCATAATGGGGTTCATAGAAACCACTGTGGGAATGTTGTATTCCTTTGTGAGCTTGCAAACGAACTTCATCATTACAAGGGGACCGATAGCGATAACCTCATCATAATTGTGACCTTCCTCGATAAGACCGAGAAGTGCGTTTGTTACAAGACCCTTTGTTCCGTGAGAACCGTCGTCTGTCATTACTTCAAGAACGTCACTTACTGCTGAGAACTCATCTTCAAGGATAACAAGATCTTTGTTTCTGAAGCCGATAATGGAGTGAACCTCAGCGCCGAGAGCGTGAAGCTTCTTTGCGATGGGGTATGCGATAGCACAACCAACGCCACCACCAACTACTGCAACCTTGTTAAGACCTTCTGTGTGAGAGGGAACTCCGAGAGGGCCAACAAAGTCGTGGATGTAGTCGCCTTCTTCAAGACGGTTGAGCTTTTCTGTTGTTGAACCAACGATTTGGAAGATAATTGTGATTGTGCCTGCTTCGCGGTCAAAATCTGCAACTGTAAGGGGGATTCTTTCGCCTTCAGCATCAACGCGAAGGATAATGAACTGACCGGGCTCAGCCTTTTTGGCAACGAGGGGTGCCTCAACGTCCATAAGTGTTACTGTGGGATTGAGGACTTTCTTTCTGAGAATTTTGTACATTTTTCTACCTCTTTTGATTTATTAAAAGTAAATTGAAATCCGTTTAGGTGCAATCGCACACCCATATATTATATTACAATGAAAGTAAAATGTCAAGAAAAAGTTGTTACTTTTTTAACAAAAAAGCATATTTGTGCTTTATTTTGAGAAAAACCGCAAAAGAAAATGATAATATCGGCATTTTTAACAATAAAAAACGGGGGACTTTGTTAAGCCACCCGTTTTTTTGTATTAATCGTCGTCTTCATCCGCATCCTTTGAATGCTTCAACTCAAAATGAATAAGAATGCTCATCAATGCTCTGAGTGCGAATACGGCACCGAGCACCAACAATTCATCAAGGTCGTGCACGACGAGAGTTTTAAGAATTTCTGCGCCGAGCTTGAATTCAAGACCTGTTGCAAGACCCTTTGCAAGATGTGTTTGAATCTTGTTGTGTCTTCTCATAAACGTGTTTTGAATGTATTCGCCAAATGCCTTTATACAAGTCCAAAAAACAACGAAGACGCCCATCACTTCAAGAATAAATACTATAACGGGAACGATTACTTGGGATATTTCGTGTAAAAATTCCATTTTGCTTCTCCTGTCTTTAATATGTTCAAATTCATCTCATTATAGATGTTATTTAGACAAAAGTCAAGATTTATTTTCGTTTTTCTTAAAAAGTAGGCTTATTTTTGCTTTTTTTGACAAAATGACGTCGGCAAATGATGTCAATGTGCAGTTTTTTATTGACAAATAAAATTTGCTGTGATATAATAAAATGATAATTTTTGGTCTTTAGGACCTTTATTATGATATAAAAAAGAATTAAAATACAAACGAAAGGTAGGATTGTGTATGTCTTTTTTTATGAATAGCATTCCTGTTCCGATGAGAAAGAATACTGCAGGCACGCCTTCTGTTAGAATGGGTAACGCAAGCATTGTTACTCTTCCTATGCAGATGCATATAGGTGAGCCTGCTAAGCCCGTTGTTAAAATGGGTGATCTTGTTAAGGTTGGAACATTGATTGCTGAGGCGAGCGGAGAAAATTCATCTCCCATTTATTCAAGCGTTTCCGGTAAGGTAACAAAGATTGCAGATTACGTTACTGCGGCCGGAAAAACAGTTCCTGCAGTTGTTATCACCTCTGATGGCGAAATGGCTTCCGAGGAATTTGTTGCTCCCGTGGTTAATAGCCGCGAGGATCTTCTTTCTGCTATTAAAAACAGTGGCGTTGTTGGACTTGGCGGAGCAGGCTTCCCCACACACGTTAAATTCGACATTGATTTTAATAAGCTTGAGGTTCTTATCGTTAACGGAACTGAGTGTGAACCGTTTATGACAAGTGACGATCACACTATGAATGAATTAGGTGCGGACGTTGAATACGCTCTTAAGACATATCAGAATTATTTTGGAATTAAGCGCATTATCATTGGTGTAGGTGATAATAAGAAGGCCGCTATTGACAAGATGGAAAGCCTTTCATCTCACGTGCTCGGCTCTGAGGTGGTTACCTTCCCCTCATCTTATTCACACGGCAGTGAAGAGTCAATTATTTACCTTACGTTCGGTAAGCAGGTGCCCGTGGATCAGCACCCCATTGATTTTGGTTGCTTGGTTACAAACGTAACAACGTTGGCTGTGATCGGTAAATATCTTAAGACAGGTATGCCCTTGGTTGAAAGATTCGTTACTGTTGATGGCGAATGCGTAAAGAACCCCCAATGTGTTCTTGCTCCCATAGGTGTTTCTCTTGCAGAGCTTATTGATTTCTGCGGAGGACTTGAGGGTGAGCCCAAAAAGGTCGTTGTTGGAGGACCCATGATGGGTACTTCCGTTCCTTCATTGGATACTCCCGTGCTTAAAACAACGAACGGTGTTCTTGCTCTTTCAGAAAAGCAGGCTAAATTCCCCAAAGAAACTGCATGTATCCGTTGCGGCAGATGTACAAACAGCTGTCCCTTGGGACTTGCTCCTGCGGCAATAGAAAAGGCATATAAGCAAAGAGACGTTGAACAGCTTGAAAAGCTTATGGTAAATACATGTATGGAATGTGGCTCTTGTGCATATCTTTGCCCTGCACACCACCAGCTGGTTCAGACTAATAAATTGGGCAAGGCTCTTTTGAACGCAGAAAAAGCAAAGGAGGAAAATAAATAATGAATAAATTATTGCATATGTCCGTTGCTCCTCACGTTCACTGTGGAAGAAGCACAGCGTCCATTATGCGTGACGTTCTTATCGCGCTCCTTCCTGCAACAGTGGCAGGCGTTGCAATATTCGGACTCAGAGCGCTTCTTGTGATTGCAGTTTGTCTTGTGAGCTGCATAGGTCTTGAAGCATTGTTTAACGTAATTACTAAAAAAGAGCAGACGATCGGTGATTATAGCGCGGCTATCACAGGCTTGCTTCTTGCTCTCAATCTTCCTGCTAACATTCCTCTTTGGCAGTGTGTAGTAGGCTCTGCATTTGCAATTCTCGTTGTTAAATGCTTGTTCGGCGGTCTTGGCTATAACGTAGTTAACCCCGCTATCACAGCAAGAGTATTTATGCTCGTTTCCTTCGCAAGCGTAGGAACAGCGGCTTTCCCCACGATCGTTGATACAGTTGCGGGTGCTACTCCTCTTGCACAGTTTGCTGCAGGTGAATCCGTTGACATCAAGACTCTTCTCCTTGGTACACACGGCGGTGCTATTGGTGAAACATGTGCTATCGCACTTCTCATTGGCTTCGTTTACCTTATGATTCGCAGAGTTATTACATGGCATATTCCCATGATCTACATTGGAAGCGTGTTTGCACTTTCACTTCTTGTTGAGGGTGATGCAATGAAGGCGCTTTCACTTACACTCTCCGGTGGACTTTTGATCGGTGCGATCTTTATGGCAACCGACTACGTAACAAGCCCCTCAACTGCTTGGGGTAAGGTTATCTTTGGTCTCGGATGCGGTCTTTTGACATTCCTTATCAGATATTACGGAACTTATCCCGAAGGTGTATCCTTTGCGATTCTCATTATGAACATTCTTACACCTTATATCGATATGTTCACAGCACATAAAGTATTTGGAGGTAAGAAGGCATGATGAAGCATTTGAAAAGTATTCTTACACTCTTTGCCATTTGTGCAATAGTTTCTCTTGCACTTGCGGTTTGTTATGAAATTACAGCCCCCATCATTCTTGAAAGACAGCAGGCTGCGGCTAGCGGCGCGCTTCTTGAGGTAATGCCCGAGGGTGGCACATTTGAAAAGGTTGATATTTCAACATATACGCTTCCTGAAACAATTAAGGAAGCGCACAAGTCAAGCAATGGTGGATACGTATTCCAGGTTGAATTTGCCGGATTTAACCCCGGTAACGTTGCAATGATCGGTGTTTCTGCCGACGGTAAGGTTACAGGAACAAAGATGATCACAAATACTGAGTCATCGGGCTTTGGTGCAGACCACCTT
>JAZLBH010000129.1:0-1906 GCA_045613605.1 Eubacteriales bacterium | reverse complement strand
CGAAAATAGGCTCCCTCCGAGAGGGGGCTCCGCGAAGCGGTGGAGGAGAGTGCGAGATTTTATTGTTATCACTCGTGATATGACGAGATATTTTCTATATTTTCGCAGGCTCCCTCCGTCACCTTCGGTGACACCTCCCTCTCGGAGGGAGGCTTTGCTGCGAACAATATCAACTCACCGATAATTCCCAATTTATCAAATATTCATCTATTTTAATAATATCACACTTTAACTCTTTTGTCAAATTTTTTGCTTGATTTTTACCGTGTTTTATGGTAACATATTGGTATAGAAAATCCATTTTAGGGAGAAAAATATGAAATATAACGTTAAAATCAAAAAATTAAACGAAAATGCAATCGTTCCAACATACGGTTCACCCTTTTCAGCGGGCGCTGATCTCTATTCTGCTATGGATGACGTAACCATCGCACCACACACAACCACCCTAATCAAAACAGGTCTTGCACTCGAATTGCCCATCGGCTTTGCAGGTCTTATTTATGCGAGAAGCGGTCTTGCATCAAAGCGCGGACTTGCCCCTGCCAACAAGGTTGGAGTTATCGACTGCGATTATCGTGGCGAGGTAATGGTTGCCCTTCACAATCACAGTGAAGTAGCGCAAACAGTTGCAAAAGGGGAGCGCATAGCTCAGCTTGTTATCACACCTTACGTTGTTGCTGATTTTGAAGAAGCAGACGAGCTTTCCGAAACGGTTCGCGGTGAGGGTGGCTTCGGCTCGACCGGAACAAAATAATTTTTGGAGCAACGAATGAAAAAACAAACCAAATTAGCTCTCGGCATTCTTTCCGTTGCAGGTGGAATTGCCGCAGGATTTGCTATAAATAAAAAAATAGAAAAAATGGTCGACGAGCACCTGCACCGCGACGGAATTGCAGTTATCAAGCGCAAGCTGATGACGAAGAAAAATCGCGAGGATTTTGCAAATAATCCGGAGGTGATTTTGGGTCGATTGTTTCATGAAAACACCCCTCAAATCAACGTTTCAGTTAAAAACAGCGAGGGAAGAAACATCAATGCCCTACTCTATAAGCAGGACAATGAAACCTCAAAATATGTAATCCTTGTTCACGGATACCGCGCTTCGGTAAAATCCGTATCTTATCTTGCAAAAAGATATTTCGAAGCGGGCTATAACGTTCTTGTTCCCTATCTCCGTGCACACCTCGGCAGTGATTACGATTATTGCACAATGGGTTGGCACGAAAGATTTGACGTTATCGATTGGATCAACTATATTGATTCCTCAACACTAAATGCAAAGGTAGTCCTTCACGGTGTTTCAATGGGCGCGGCAACGGTAATGATGACAACGGGTGAAATTCTTCCGTCATGTGTTGTGTGCGCTATCGAGGATTGCGGATATACCTCGGTTTACAATGCGTTTAGCTATAAAATTCCCAAGATGATGAAGATTCCCGCATTCCCATTCATTGATATTTTCAGACGTACAATAAAGAAACGCGTTGGATTTGATATCAAAGAGGCATCTGCACTTGAGCAGGTTAAAAAATCGCACACACCGACTCTCTTTATCCACGGCGCCGACGATACCGTAGTCCCCGTAAGTATGGCACACGAGCTTTATTTCAGTGCCTCCTGTGAAAAGGAATTGCTTGTATGTAAAGGCGCAAACCACGAAATGTCCGCCCTTCTCTACCCAGATAAATATTGGAATAAGGTTTGGAAATTTATTGCAAAATACGAATAAAGCATAAGGGAGAGCTTTTTGGGGCTCTCCCTTTCAAATTTTGATTTATCAGGGAGTTAGTTTTATTGAACAGCGGACGCGCAATGCGCGCCCCTACGAGTTTTCAAGATATATTTTGCTAAATAATAGCCGTTTTGCTTTCAAAAGGGCTATTATCTTGCTATAAATTTAGCT
>JAZLBH010000128.1:0-2316 GCA_045613605.1 Eubacteriales bacterium | reverse complement strand
AAGAAATCTAACAGAGTTGACATCGGTGTTCGCGTTGAGCTTCCCGCATCGGTCTTCTCTCATCTTACCGACGAGCTTTATGAGAGTAAAATTGTATATAGAACTGAAAAGTTTGAGGATAACGTTCGTACCTTCTGTATGAATCCTAAGGGCAGTGTTGTTAACGAAAATACCAACGGTATTGTTACTGTAAACGGACACTCCTACGAGGATGAGTCTCTTCAAACCGAAAACACAAACTTTGCTCTTCTTGTTTCAAAGCATTTCACATCTCCCTTTGAGGATTCCAACGGCTACGGTGAAAACATTGCGCGTCTTTCAAATATGCTTGGTGGCGGCGTTATCGTTCAGCGCTTTGGCGACCTTGTAAGAGGCAGAAGAAGTAACGAAAAGAGAATTGAGGAGTGCACGGTTACTCCTACTCTTGCGGCGACTCCCGGTGACCTTTCACTCGTGCTTCCCAAGAGAATTCTTGACGGTATTATAGAGATGATATACGCTCTTGACAAGATTGCACCCGGTACTGCAAACGACGATACGTTGCTCTACGGTGTTGAGGTTAAGTTCTATAATATGGAAGTTTCAGTTGATGAAAATCTTGAAAGTCAGCATAAGGGACTTTACATTATCGGTGACGGAAGTGGAATTACACATTCACTTTCACACGCATCTGCAAGCGGTATTCACGTTGCAAGACATATTGTCGGAATTGAATAAAAAATTAAAAGCACCGAGAGATCGGTGCTTTTTTTGACTGTAGGCTAATTATTTCGTTTTTGAGTTGATCAAATTATAAAGCTTTGGAATGGCAGGGGAGAAATCGCAATATTTATCCAAAAGCTTTCCAAAAAGGGCAATTAGGATAGAGTTTAGAAATGCGGAAATAACGGTCAAAATTCCGATAAACTCTAATTTGAAGCCACCGAGAAGAGTGAACATCATAACCAAGGACAAGGTAAGCATAGAAGCGTCAAAAACCAACTTGGTTTTGTTCATATTGAATCCCTTGGATTCGGCAACCTCTTTAACGAATATCTCGTAAATTGAAGGTGGAATATAGGTTCTGAGCATAAGTGCAACTGCTAAGCTTGTGATTACAGTTCCAATTGCGGCAATTATTATACGTGAGGGTATATCGGATGGTTGAAGGAAATTCAAAAGATAATTGATTATATCAAAGGCGGTACCATAGAAAACTATATTACAAATCGTGCCAATAAATTTTCCCTTGAATTTGCCAATGATTAAACAGCAAAGCGCAAGTAAAATGCCTTGAATTATGTATTCACAAAATCCAACTGTTAAAAAGCTTAATTTTTCTTGAAGGATGAAGGCGGGGGCTATAATTGCCGAAAGACCGAAGGCACTTTTGGAAACGAGACAGTTTCCAAGGGCGCACAAAATATTGCCTATAACCCAAGAGGCTTCACCGATTTTATTTATTTTTTTATTCATACGATTATTCTCCACACTTATTATT
The DNA here is from genome assembly GCA_045613605.1 of Eubacteriales bacterium. Taxonomy (GTDB): domain Bacteria; phylum Bacillota; class Clostridia; order Oscillospirales; family CAG-272; genus RGIG4608. The sequence continues at coordinate 836 of JAZLBH010000128.1, read as the reverse complement.
CATACTGTCTAAAGCTTGCGATCACAATACCGAGAAGGGCAACGTCCTCCACGATAATAGGTGCCAAGCTACGATTTTCAGGCTGTAGACGGAAGCGACCGTCCTCCTTATAGAAGGTTTTAACTGTGGCTTCGTCTTCAATAAGAGCAACCACGATTTGTCCGTTATCGGCATATGAGCTTTTGCGAACGATAACCACGTCACCGTTCAAAATGCCTGCTTCAATCATGCTTTCGCCCTTTACCTTTAGTGCGAAAAGCTCCTCGCTTGAATACTTTGAGCTGTTCCAAGGGAGGTCAACGTATCCTTCAAAGTTTTCAACTGCAAGAATGGGAGAGCCTGCGGTAATAGAGCCGAGAAGGGGTACCTTTCCCGCAACGCGAGCATAGGGAGCGCAAATGCGGAGCGTTCTTTTTTTGCCTGCATCCTGTTCGATAAATCCCTTTGCCTCAAGATTGTGCAAATAAAGGTGCACACTTGACGTACTCTTTATTCCGAGATTAGCAACGATGTCGCGAACGGAGGGGGCATATCCGTTCTCATTTATAGATTGAACAAGGTAATCAAATACCAATTTTTCTTTTTTAGTGAGGTCATTATTCTTCATAATATTCTCCTTTTTTCATATACTGACTATAGTATAACACACTTTTTCGAAAAATGCAAACATTTGTTCAATATTTTTGAAAAAATTTTATACAAAAATTGGGATTTATAGGTGTGTTCCACTAACAAACGTAGGGGCGCGCATTGCGCGTCCGTTCGAAATATAAGTAACATCAAGGCGGACGGCCAATGGCCGCCCCTACATTAAATGAATTTGATCAAACAAAGCG
>JAZLBH010000127.1:0-1784 GCA_045613605.1 Eubacteriales bacterium | reverse complement strand
CACCCTCACCAAACACCTCAACCAAAACACCGTGCTGAGTTATTCTGTTAGCTAAATGAAGGTTCAATGACGCAATCAAGGATGCCATTATAGCGCTCGTTTTTTCCTTTGTGCGAATAATGGGCACTCCGTATTTTTTAGCGGGGATGAGCATTTCGTCGCCCACCTCAAAATTAGTAGTAATAACAACGCAAACCGGCTTTTGAGCAAAAAACGTGTCCAAGCGTGATTCCGAAAGATATCTGCCTATTTCAAACAGGTATTGCATCTCGGCACGGCCTATGATTTGCATTCTTGTTGGCTCAAATACCGTCAAAAATCCCGCCAAAGCAAGACCGGGGCGCATTACCTCACGGTTACTTATCATTATTTCATTTGCGGGAACGGGCATATATACCTCTTCAAACTGAAGCTCCTTCATCAATTTGTCAAGGGTTATTGAATAAATCTTTTCTGACATATTAATTGCTCCTCACTTAGTGATTTTATCATAAACTGCTTTTGCAATCGCTTTTGCTCCGTTCACGTCGGGATGAACGTTATCCTTTTTGAACCATTCGCTATGTCCCGCGGTCAAATCATAAATATCTACGCATTCGTATTTATTAACCAATGCAAACGTGCGCACTCTTATTGTAATTTGCTCAATCATATTGGGCTGAATATTGAAATTTGTTGTTCCCGATTTTTTGCCACCGTCAAAAAACGCTCTTGCCGGAGTGCAAAGAATTATTCTTGCATCAGGATTGCTTTCCTTGTAGCGATTAACCATTTTCTCATAATCCGCCATAAAATTGTCAATGCTCGTCCAATTTTCCGGCTTCGTATCGTTTGTGCCAAGCATAAAAATTATGATATCGGCATCATAATCAATGCTCAATTTATATTGCTTGCTCTCAGAATACGGCTTGTCACCTTGATCCGAAACGGTTCTTCCGCTGTGACCAAAGTTTTCAACGTGATATCCTTCGCCAAGTAGATCCCCAAGCTGAGCGGGATAGTTGTTTTGTGTCCAATTGCCAATGCCGTGACCGTAGGTGATACTGTCACCAATGCAGGCAACCTTGATTTGATCGGCATTCGGCTCTGTGTGATTGTGAAAGCCCGAAAAGCCGTTCATATGAAGAATAAGCAGCGCAAACATTGCCGCAACGATTATCGCGGCAACAACAATAACGATTTTTTTCATTTTTTGCCTCTCTTTAACTTATTATACATTATTTTATCACACTTTATTGATATGTGTCAATAGCCAATTGGGATTTAGCGAATAGTTAGTTTGGAAAAGGGTTTTTCGCTTTTTCGAGAAAAAGCTTACACGAACCCCCAAAACTCGACTTCGCTCGTTTCGGAGCTTCACGGGACTTTTTTTAAAAAGAACGTCTTTATTTATAAACTAACTTCTCACTAACCCAAAATTTGAACGTCAAAGCAAGATTTTTCAAAAAATACTTGACAAATTAAAAAAATATGCTATAATGTCATATGATGCGGACGTATGCGTCCGTCTCTCTGTCGTGCAAAAATACATTCGAATTGCACGAACTTAAAGTCCATAGGGAGGTGTAAATATGGAAAAGGTAATCAATACTTATGAAAACCTGTTCATCGTTAGTCTTGCAAACGGAGAAGCCGCTGCAAAGGAAACAGTGAACAAATTCACAACATTGATAGCTAACAACGCTGAAATCGTTGAGGTTGCTGAATGGGGCAAACGCCGCCTTGCATATCTCATCAATGACGAAAGCGAAGGTTACTACACTGTTGTTACTTTCAAAACAGCA
>JAZLBH010000126.1:0-2656 GCA_045613605.1 Eubacteriales bacterium | reverse complement strand
AATTTGCTGTTCAAATAATAGCCACACTCAAAGCAAAATGGCTATGTTTTGTAGTAGCAAATCGTGGTTTTTTCGCACGAAGTGTGAAAACAACAATGTGCCGAGCGCGAAGAAGTGAGGCACTCGATTTGCGCGGAGTTTAGTAGAGTCAGTACAAACTCTACGGCTACTATTACGAAGTGCCTTAAAAAGCTTTTTGCAAGCTTTTTCTCGAAAAAGCGAAAAATCCTTTTCTAAACTAACTCCCCTACAAATCAAAATTTGACACTAAAAATAAAAAATAAAAATTAAGGAGAAAAATTATGTATTGGAATCTTCTTGGAATCCTTCTTGCGGTATGTGCTATTGCGTGCTGTGTGGGATTTTATAAATTTGTTTACTTTCTTTCAATCGGCTACGGATTTGCAGTAGCGGCAGGCGGTGTTGCAACACTTGTTATGTATCTTATCAATCCAAGTGCAACTCCCCTTTGGATTGTACTCATTCAGACGGCTCTTTTCGTAGCGTACGGCGCCCGTCTTTCAGGCTTCCTTCTTGTTCGTGAGCTTAAAAACGTAACGTTCAAGAAAACCGACGTTGCCAAAGACACTCTTGCTAAAAACAACGAGAAAAAGATGCCCGTTTTCGTTCTTGCAACAATTTGGGTATTCGTATCCATTCTTTACGTTGCGCAGGTTTCCCCCATGTTGTTCCGTTACGCTAACGGAAGCGCGGACGTTGTAGTTCCCGCGGTTGGCTTTGCAATTTCTATTTTCGGTCTTATTCTCGAATCCGTTGCTGACAAGCAGAAATCCGCGCAGAAGAAGGAAAATCCCAATTCCGTTGCGACAAAGGGACTTTACAGAATCGTTCGTTGCCCCAACTATCTTGGTGAGATCATCTTCTGGACAGGTATATTTGTAAGTGGTGTTTCCACATATAAAACCGCAGGTCAGTGGATTGTTGCAGTTCTTGCATACGTTGCAATCGTTTACATTATGTTCAACGGCGCACAGCGTCTTGAAAAGCGTCAGATGGAAAGATACGGCGATGATAAGGCATATAATGATTATGCAAACAAGACACCCATTATCATTCCTCTTCTTCCCATTTACCACCTCAATAAAAAGAAATAATACATAGGAGAAATTAATTATGAACGATTTTTCTGTTGGAATGGCTCTTTTTGATTACATTCCCGTTATTTTCTTCGCAATCGGCGCGGTAATTCTTCTTCGTGATCTTTACAACAAGATGAGCAAGGGCGCATTTGCGCTCTTTGCGGCAGGCGTTATCGACGTTACAATGGCAGGCTTTCTTAAGGCGACTTGGAAGCTCCTTTACGCAGGTGCAGGCATTGATATTTCGGCACTCAACGCAATGTTTTTCCCCGTTCAGTCCATTGGCTTTTTGCTTGCAGGCATTGGCATTGTTGCAATGCTTTCTCACAAGCAAAGCGAAAAGGGAACAAAGCTTAACTCCGTAGCTCCCGTAGTACCCGTGGTTTCCATCACCTTCCCATATCTCGTGTTGGTAATGGTTGCAGGACTCGGACTTATGGACGTTGGACTTTGCATTCTTGCAAAGAAGATGAAGAAACCCGCAGTTATCGTTGTTTTCGTTCTTTCGTTCGTTTGCTGTCTTGGAATGGGATACCTTTCAACAAAGGATTTTGAAAAGGCATCAATGAACTGGATTGCAGAGGGCGTAAACTTCTGTGGACAGGGACTTTTCTTGCTCGGCGCTTGGATGCTCCACAAGGCAGGTCTTTCTGATCTTTCACTTGAAAAGGATGCATAATTATGGATGTTAAAATATTAAAACTTGTTGAGCAGAGATATCCTCTTTCAATAAAGGATATTGGCGTATTGAAAACCTTCAAGGCAAACGGAATGACCTTCGTTTGCGACGCCTTTGAAGCCAAGGGACTCGGTCACGTTTCCGTTATGAAGGCAAGTGGCTTTTTCGGACTTATGAAGATGGATACCGTGGTTATCGCGCCCGAAAATAAGGATTTGCCCCTGCTTTCTTACGATAGAATTGTGGCAATGGGAAACGATACGCTCATTATCGAGCTTTATGATACTATGGGCGAAGAAAAGGCAAATCTTGGACTTATCAATTCCATAAAGAATAAGTATAGACTCCTTCCCGAGCGCTTTGCCGAGGGTGAAGAGCCAAAGCATTGGTATGACGGTATCCGTTTACCCGAGACAACGTCTAAAAAGGGTAAAAAGGCTGATAAAATGGCGTTTGACGCCTATGCTGCGGAATATATTTACTCCTATCTTTCACTTAGCGCGAGCGCGTGTGACGTGGAAGAAAAGAAGGAGCGCACCGACGTTTACGTTAATGGTCTCTTAACCGAGGGTGGCCCCGCAACCGACGTTCTTAGAAAGAAGCTCGGTATTGAAAAAACCACCGACATTCTTAAAACCGTTCTTTTCGGAACGAAATAAACAAAAAAAGGACGCACACTTGTGCGCCCTTTTTTGATTGTTTAAGCAGTGAATTGGGATTTATAGGGGAGGTTGAAAAAGTTAGTTTGCCTTTGTAACGGGTCGTCGAGGACGTCGACCCCTACGGTTTGCAAATTAAATTTTTTCGCATTTTTAGCCGTTTCGATAGCTAAATGTCTGTGATTTTGTTATAAAATTAGTATAGTCATTGTAGGGGT
>JAZLBH010000125.1:0-4512 GCA_045613605.1 Eubacteriales bacterium | reverse complement strand
TTCCCGGGCCGCTTCCAGCCAAGTATTTTCGGCACTGTTGAGCTTAACTACCGTGTTCGGGATGGGAACGGGTGGACCCTCAACGTCATCAACACCGACTCAAAAACGCTACGGCGTTTCTTGAATGCTTGATGATTATACCCCTGAAAGCATAATTTGTCAACCCTTTTTTTGAAATTTCTTAAAAAATTTTTTTATTTGCGAATTTTCAGCGCATTTTGAAATAAAATATATAATGGAAAAATAAAAATATAATTTTTTTCAAAAAGCTCTTGACATTTGTGTAACTGTTTGTTATAATCCCTTTTGCAGTTGCGGATGTAGCTCATCTGGTAGAGCGCCACCTTGCCAAGGTGGAGGTAGCGAGTTCGAGCCTCGTCATCCGCTCCATAAAAACCACTTGCCAAGCAGGTGGTTTTTTATTTTATACGGGAGGATTTTTCAATGCAGAGATATTATGCAGGCGAAAATATCATCAACTGCCGCGACCTTGGCGGTTATGAATGCAACGGCGGCGTAACAAAGTACGGTGTTGCTCTGCGTGCAGGAGTTATGCGCGACCCTGATGAAAAAGACCTCGCGATTCTTAAGAAATTCGGTGTAAAAACAATTATCGACCTTCGCGGAATCGAAGAAGCAGAGGTTATGCCCTCGTATTTCAAGGATAATTCCGAATTCAGATATTATCATTACCCGCTTCTTGAGGCAAATCCCGCAATGGCGAAGAGTGACGCTCCGATGACAGAGCTTTATAAAGACTGCCTGAGTAATTACAGCGCAAATATCGCCGCTGTGCTGAAGGTGATTGCTTCTCTTGATGAGCCTTTTATGTTTCATTGCTTCTGCGGTAAAGACAGAACGGGTATGCTCGCGGCGCTTCTTCTGAGTGCGGCAGGGGTCTGCAAAGAGGATATCATCGCGGACTATGAAGTGTCATATACTTATATCAAGCCGTTTATTCACAGAGAAATCCGCAACAAGAGCGGACTCATCTGGGAGGGCTCATATGAAAGATTTTATTCTTACGGCGAAAATATGGAGCAGATTCTGACATTCATCGACGAAAAATTCGGCGATGTTACGGAGTATTTCAGAGAAATCGGACTTTCCGAAGCCGAAATTGAAGCTCTCCGCCGCAAACTGATTTAAAAATGTTGACTTTATGATAAAAATATCATAAAATACAACTGCAAACGCAACAGCACAGTTAACGGTGACCGTAACAAATAAAGTAAATATCAATTTATCGGGGTATGGTGGCTCAGGCATTGCCGCCGCCGGTGGCGGAAGAAGGCAATGACAGAGCAGGAAGAAACACAGAGCAATGCGAAGCGCTCCAAGCGAGCAGAGCGACAATGTTTCTGACCGATAGCTGGTAGCGCGAGATTCAAAACAGTTAATGGTGACCGTAACAAATAAAGTAAATATCAATTTATCGGGGTGTGGCGCAGCTGGTAGCGCGCGTGGTTTGGGACCACGAGGCCCAGAGTTCGAAACTCTGCACTCCGACCACTCAAACTCCTTGTATATCAACGGTTTCAGCCGTTGGTACAAGGAGTTATTTTTATCAAAAACCGCCTTGGTGTCCAATAAGTGTCCAAACTGTATAATATAAAATGAAACAAAAGTGGTTGGGGAATTTGTTCCCCAACCGTTTTTCTGTTATATGTTCAGAATTTTATTGTCAGACATTCTTTTGGTCCGCTCTGACCAATGGGTATAGATACGCATCGTGGTTTCAGGTTTTTCGTGACCGAGATATTTTTGTGCTGTCAGAATATCAACCCCTGCTTCAAAAAGCAGAGTTGCATAGTTGTGACGAAGACAGTGTGGAGTTATATCTGTGTCTTCACCAAGCGCAAAATGAATAAAATTATTCCATCTGTCGCGAAACTGGCTGTATGAGAGAGGTCCGCCCAGCGGAGCAGGGAAAAGCAAGTCTTTCGAATCTTCCATTTCATAAATGCCGTATTTCTCAAATATTTCTTTGAGTGCTTGTGGAATTTTTATATATCTGGTACCGGCATCAGTTTTTGGAGTATCCAGAATAGGTTTTGAGTTTGTAGGAAACGAATATTGCTTATTAATATTTATATAATTATCCTGTATATCTCCGCGAGTCAGGGCAAGTGCTTCTCCTCTTCGGAGTCCGAGATAGTAAAGAACAGCACCTAATAAACCGAAAGTATGTGTTAGGCAAGCATCCAGATATGCTTCTCTTTCCGTTTCGGAAAGCTCTCGTCTTTCTCCACTTTTAGCACCCGAAATTGTAAGCTTTTCCGCAGGATTGAAAGCGATTTTTTTGTTTGATTTAGCCTTGTCAAACAGAGAGAACAAAACGCCTCGCACCTCATCAACAGTCTTTTTTGTATACTGTTTTTGCTGGTTTCCATAATGCTTTTGACTCAAATCATTAAGCAGTTTCTGAAGTTGAGCCTCGGTAACATCTTTTATTCTTCTTCGTCCGATAACGGGAAGGATGTGGTTGTTGAGCAATCTCTGATAGCTTAGTTTTGTGGATTCGGCGCATCCGCCTTTATAAGAAATGAACCAATATTTTGCCCAATCCTCGACGGTAAGTTTCGTTTCGGAAATGTCCATTCCCAGGGCAAGTTCTTCTCTGAAGCGTTTTTCTTTTTCTTCTAAAAGTTTTATTGTTTTTGCACGCACTTTTTTATAATCAGGGGTACCATCTTTCTTATAAAAACCGGTTTTGATATTTGTGTAATAATAACCTGTTGATTTTTCTCGTGAATATTTTGTTTTGTTAGCCATTTTACTTCCTCCTTATGCCACAACGCATGAACGTCTGGGTCTTTCATTGATTTCTGTATAAACAAATGCAGTTTTGATATATTCATCGTATTCCGCGATGGGAATCAAACGTCTGCCGTCAATTTTGACAGTTGCAGGCGATTCGGGGGAGTTGATCAGTTCATAAACTTTTGAACGGCTGATAGCATATCTTTCAGTAGCTTCTTTAATTGACATGTAAATGGGTAACATAGTACTCATCCTTTCTTAATATAAGATATTATTATTTTTTTGAATGAGATCTACGTTGACCTCCTCTAAATTACTGTTTTAATCTAAATTTGAGTTATTTTGCAATCTACAACATATTCATTACCGCCTTTCGTTTTGTTTTTCGTATTAATTATGACAGAAATTTTTGTTCAAAATTTTCTACCACAGTTTTTTTGATGTTTTTTGACTTTTTTAAATTTTTTTACTCCCAATGTCATAACTCTTTAAATCAGTTATGACAGATTGAGATGATTAACATTTTTTAAAACAGCATTATGCCAGCAGGTAGTTTTGAACGCAAACGTTTTGGCGATAATGACTTAAGAAAAAAATTGAAATATATTTAACTATTAATTTATTAAATTTAATGGGTTTATTTTCGGCTATTTGCTTCTGACGCAGTGAGCCTCTGAGGTAGTAAAAACCATTCACAGATTTAGGATCAAAATATTTTTGGTTGCCTGTCCGTGGATCACGAGAACACGCATAACGAGCTTTTATATGCTGTATCATTACCTCCGCATAAGAAGGATCATCTTTTAATTTTTGTTCTAACTCGGCATACCAGCGTTTTGCATTGTCGGCTCTGAATTTATGCAAATTAATATGATTATTCATTTCTGTTTTACTGAAAACATATCCATCATCAGGTACTTCGGCAAAAAACTTTTCAAACCAAGGAACATCTTCGTCACGAATCAATTGATATTGTTGCTTGGCGTGCTTTCCACGTTCCACGAAAATAGCGTGTTTGCCAGTTGACGGGTCGATTGTCCATGATGATTTTTTTAGTTTGGCGTATTCGGCCCTACGTATACCGCATTTTTCAGCAAAACTACAAAGCCTCTTGAATGTTGGGTTTTCAACGTCTTGTGATGAATGCGGATATTTGATTTCTTCTCGTCCTCGTGTGAATTCAGCAATAACCCTCCGTGGTTTTTGTATTGAATTTAGTGGAATTTTCAGTGTCGATGAAATCGCCGCAGCATAAGTATGAATTGTCGATGCAGACAGGCCTTTGTTTATAAGGGAATTAATATATTCATCTATATATTGTCTGCATTCATCGAGCGTTCGACAGTTATGTTCCGATCTACAATATTGGATGAAGTATTTTGCGTTTCGAATATACTGCTTTCTTGTTAAATCATGATTGTATCGGTTTAGCGATACTTTAACCTCTTGCATGATTTGTTGTGTAACAGATAGTTTTCTTGGCTTCTTTGCGATAATTACCACCTCCGTTGATTATAAAAAATACCAATATTTGTCCTCGTCGTCACTCTCAAATTCGACGTGAATTTTATTTTCCGTTGTTGGATTGAATTTTGATTTGTTCTGATGTTTTGTTTCGAAAACAAACTCCAACTTTATATCCGGATCATTTGTGATTATTTTTATTTGCATCTGAATCATCCTTTCGATTAAATTTACGGTAAACTGTCTTGGCTCTATTTCCTTTGATGATAAATCACCAACCCCGAG
>JAZLBH010000124.1:0-8552 GCA_045613605.1 Eubacteriales bacterium | reverse complement strand
CGAATACAGGGCTACTCGCCCCGTACCCTCGGTCGCTTTTTGAAAAAGCTCCGCAAAACTTTTTATAGAATTGGTTTGTGCGAACATCCCGATAAATCAAAATTTGAATGTGGAAAGAGAATTGATTTTCAAAAAAATTATCAATAATAATTTTTCAAAAGCTATTGACAAAATAATGCTTATATGCTACAATATTCAAGTAAAATAAATATTCAGACTAAAGAATAGTTAGAGGCGCGGTAAAGATTAGCCTTTGTGTGGGTGCTCAAACACCGATGGCGCAAGGGTGAGGCAATATCGCCGAAGTGGTCTTGCTTTTGAGAGTGAGATTGCTGGGCAAGTGGGGAATACCTGCTTGACTGTCACATTTTTTGTGGAGTGCTTGCTTTCGAATTGTTAAACTAATTATGCGGTTTTGCGGTCGGAGCACTTTGCTCCGACCTATTTATTTGCAAAAATATATTTAAGGAAGGTTCAATATTATGAACAGAAGACACGTTACTATTATTTCAATCGCAGCAGTTATCTGCATCCTTTTATCAGTATTCACATTCGCATCTTGCGGCGAAAAGAGAGAGAAGGTTGATCTTTCAAAGGCAAGTAGTGTTGCTGATCTTGCAGGCGCAACCATTGCGGCTCAAACGGGCACATTCCACCTTGACGCACTTAAAGCGCTTGGCAACGTTAACGTAAAAGAATATGAAGATTTTTCAAAGCTTCTTGTTGCTCTTAAGAGCGGCGCGATAGACGGCTACGTTGCTGAAGAGCCCACAGCACTTGCAGTAGTTGCCAACGATGATACACTTGATTATATTCGTCTTGTTAATAACGAAAACGGATTCACAGCAACTGATGCCGACACGGGTATCGCAGTTGCATTTAAGACAGGCAGCTCAATGGTAGCAAAGGTTAATCTTATCATTGATGGCATTGGCACAAAGACACGTTCTGATCTTATGGCACAAATCGTAGCTATGAGTGCTGATCCCGACAAGGCTCTTGGTGAGGAGCTTGCTCTTAGCTCAGCAAATACAAACACATCAAACGGCACACTCAGAATTGCTATGGAATGCAACTATGAGCCATTTAACTGGAGACAGACAACTGATGTCAACGGTGCGGTTAAAATTGCAAATATGAACAATATGTATGCTAACGGCTATGACGTTCAGGTAGCTAAATATATCGCCGCTGAGCTTGGTATGAATCTTGAGATTTATGCAGCTGATTGGGATAGCCTTATTCCCGGACTTCAGGCGGGTACATATGATGCTATTATTGCAGGTATGAGCCCCACAGCCGAAAGAGAAGAGCAGGTTGACTTTACTGCTTGCTACTACAATTCTAACCTTGTTGTAATTTATAAGAAAGCGAACTAATAATGAATTTTTTTGAAACCGTAATAAATATTTTTTCTAAATATCATACTCTTTTGCTTGAGGGCTTAGGATACACGATGCTTATTGCCCTTACAGGTACTGTTTTGGGTCTTGTAATAGGTCTTTTAATGGGTATCGTTAAAACTATTCCCACATCCAAAAACAGCGGATTGAGATTTTTGCAAAGCGTAGTAAACTTCATTATTTCTTGCTACGTTGAGCTATTCCGCGGAACGCCCATGATGGTTCAATCAATGGTTATTTTCTGGGGATTTGCCTTTATGAATAACGGAAATACACTTCCTTTGGTTCCTGCAGGTATTTTTATCGTTTCTATTAACACAGGTGCCTATATGACCGAGATCGTTCGTGGCGGCATTATTTCCGTTGATAAGGGGCAGTTTGAGGGAGCTTACAGCGTTGGTATGACTCATTGGCAGGCAATGACTAACGTAATTATTCCTCAGGTTATGAGAAATATTTTGCCCTCAATTTCCAACGAATTTGTAATTAACATTAAAGATACGTCCGTTCTTAACGTTATTGGTGTTATGGAGCTTTATTATATGGCAAATACAATTCAGTATATGACGTATGATATTTTTGAAACGTACTTTATTATTTGCGTAATGTACTTTGTTATGACGTTCTCTGTAACAAGAATTCTTCGTTTCTGTGAAAAGAAGCTTGCAGGTAGTGATTCGTATACGATTTGCGGTTCACAGTCCGATCCCAATGCCGAAATTCACGTTACAAAAGCAAAGGAGGAGTTTAGATAATGGAAAACGTAATCACATTAAAAAACCTTAAAAAGAGCTTTTCCGGTCGTGAAATTTTGAAGGGAATCGATCTTGAAATAAAGAAAAATGAGGTCGTATCCGTTATCGGATCCTCGGGAAGCGGAAAAAGCACAATGCTTCGTTGCATAAACTTGCTTGAAGAGGTTACAAGCGGTGACGTTTTGTTCTATGATCAAAGTGTTATTGGCGGTGATATAGACATTAATGAATACCGATCCAAAATCGTGATGGTATTTCAGCAGTTCAACCTTTTTAACAATATGACGGTTCTTGATAACTGTGTTCGTCCGCAAACCGTGGTTCTTGGACGAAGCAAGGAGGCTGCAAAGGAAAATGCCATAAAATATCTTAAAAAGGTTGGAATGGCTGAATATATCAATGCTCGTCCTTCTCAGCTTTCAGGCGGTATGAAGCAAAGAGTTGCTATTGCCCGTGCGCTTTCTATGAACCCTGAGGTGATCCTTTTTGATGAGCCCACATCAGCCCTTGACCCCGAGATGGTTGGCGAGGTGCTTGACGTTATGCGTGAGCTTGCCAAGGAGGGACTTACTATGATAGTGGTTACCCACGAGATGGCGTTTGCGCGTGACGTTTCTGACAGAGTTATCTTTATTGACGAGGGTGTTATTTGTGAGCAGGGAGATCCCAAGGAATTCTTTGCAAATCCCAAAACTGATAGAGCAAAAGCATTTTTGTCAAGATTTTTGAATTAATAATTAAAAGGGAGCTTGAAAAAAGCTCCTTTTTTGTTGCAATTTGGTATTATTTGTGCTATAATGTACTAAAGAGGTGATAATATGAATAATAAACACGTTGAATACAAAAGAATTGTTCACGGTGCGGATAAAGCCGTGTTGCTTATTCACGGTATTTTGAGTACGCCGAATCACTTTAGAGAATTGATTCCGCTTATTCCCGATGACTATTCGATTTACGCTATGGTTACGGCAGGGCATTGCGGCAGTGTCAGCGATTTTGCAAATTCCTCTCTTGAGCAATGGGAAGACAGCGTTCAAAGGGTCATGGACGAATTGCTTGAAACACACAAGGAAATATACATCGTCGGTTATTCAATGGGTAACCTGTTTGCTATTGAGCAGGCAATTAAAGAGCCGAGAGTAAAGAAGCTGTTTTGCATTTCGATTCCCATTAAGGTTAAGGTCAGAGTCAGAATAGTTGATATAGCCCTTAGAGTGTATTTTAACAAATATAGGGAAAAGGACGTGGCGGCTCGCGGATGCAAGGAGTCATACGGTATAACTGATTCTAAAAACGTATTGAAATATCTTGGTTGGATACCGAGATTTGGCGACCTTTTTAAGCTGATCAAAATAGTGCGCAAGAATCTTGATAAATTAGAAACGCCGTGTGTGGCATTTCAATCTATAAGGGATGAGGTCGTTTCCCCGAAATCCATCGAGATTTTGAAAAACGAATCCAAAATGAGAGTTGAATCTCTTGATAAATCCACTCATTTTTATTATGAACCCAATAATTTAGAGGTTATGAAAAAAGAGTTTATTGAATTTTTGGCTTGATAAAATAAAAATCCCACCAATCAGGTGGGATTTTCTATTAATCGTTTTTAATATGCTGCTTAGCCATTCTTTCAGCTCTCTCAACTGCCTTTTCGGTTTCGATCGCGTTAAAAACCTCGAATTCAAGATCCGTTCTCTTTTGCTTGATTGTACGCTTGATAGCATATATTTCGGAGCGCACGATATCTATTTTTTCGATAAGTATTTTCATTTTGTGATCGGCTGAGGAGCCAACCTTTATCTTCTGATATGCAACTCTGCCAAACTGCTCATAAAGTGTGGCAAGATCAGCCTCTTTTCTTGCAAGCTTAACGTGGAGGGAAGCGGTATCCGTAAGATCACCTGTTTTTGAAACAGCCTTGCTTGCTACTCTTTTGAAGTTGCGACCAATATCATTCAATGTGGACATAATTATCCTCCTTATAAAATCAATATATGATAATTATACTATTTTTTATTTGAAAAGTAAATAGTTTTGTAATATTTTTTTGTAATTTTGTAAAAATTATATTTGAAGGGATGTGATTTTTATGAATATGGATAAAAAAACGTATAAAAAATATGCAGAAGCACACGCACCGCGCTCTCCGATAGGCAAAAATTGTCTTAACGCCTTTTGGATAGGTGGAGTGATATGTGTGATAGGTCAGGGGTTAAACGACCTGTATCACCTTGTTTTGGGGCTCTCAAAGGATGACGCGGGTCTGCTTGCCTCCGTAACCCTTGTTTTTGTTGCCGTTATATTGACCGCATTTGGAATTTTTGATGAAATTGCCAAGGTTGCAGGCGCAGGCACTCTCGTGCCGATTACGGGCTTTGCCAATGCCGTCGTGTCCCCTGCGATTGATTCGAAAAGTGAGGGCTTTATTTTAGGAGTGGGAGCAAAGATATTTACGGTAGCAGGTCCTGTTTTGCTTTACGGAATACTTTCGGGGGCAATATATGGGGTGATATATTATTTTATTTCAATGGCATAGAAAAAAGCCCTTTATAAAAGGGCTTTTTGTGATTTTATCTTATATATGAAAGCAAATACATAATTGCATAAATAATAACCAGATGAAGAGGGTAGAAGATATAGAACAGATACTTCATTTTCTTGCTTCCGCGCTCTTCGTTATAGAGCAATAGCATAGGTAGGGTCATAAGAGACCACCACTGCATAGTCTTGCCTGAGACCAAGGTCATTATGACAAGCACAGCTGCCACACCAAGTGCTCTCCACCATTTATTGGGCATAAAATATACGATGACAGGAAGCAGCAATCCCCAAATGTTATAGTCGATCTGAAAGCCGTAGCTTGAGAAAATCTTTGGGAAACCTATATGTATAAATAGCACGCCGAACACTATCAGTGACATTAATATGAGATTTATGGCTTTCTTGTTTTTGATAAACGAGTCGATTGCAAATATGGTTGCGATTGAAAGAGAGAAGTTTACCAAAATTCCTTGATAAAAGCTACCCATAAACACAAGATAAACTATTTGAAATACCAGAGCCATAGCGGCCATCATAGAAAGGTATTTCTTGCGGTTTTTGGTGTATCTGCACCCCTCGGCTATCATATATGCATATATGGGGAAGGCAATTCGTCCCAAATATCTTAGGATTCGCACTGAGGGGAAAAACATTAGCCCGATATGGTCAATTGCCATGCTTATCATGGCAATTATTTTTAACTGATTGTTATTTAATCCTTTGAAACCGATTTTTTCTAAAAGCTTTGACATATTTCTATCCAATTCTAAATTTTTATACCTTATTCTATCACAAACGAAGGATAAAATCAAGTATGAAAATAAAAAAGGGGATGCAAAGCACCCCCTGATTTTACATATGACTTAATCGCCGAGCTTTATGTTTATTCCGCTACTGTTACTTGAGTCGCTTGAAATTTGAATGTATGGTTGAAGAGCCTCTGCCATATGTGATATTGGCATTGACTGAATATAAACCTTGCCGGGTCCTGTAACGCGAGTGTGGAAAATTCCTTCACCGCCAAAGAACACATTTTTAACTCCCTTAACGGTTTGAATATCCATTGTGCAGGTTTCACTCATAGCAGCGAGGTAACCCGTATCGATCAGGATGCTTTCACCGTGCGCGAGTGTATATTCCTTGCAATGACCGTCAATTTCAAGAAATACCATACCGTTGCCATTGATTCTTTGCATAATGAAGCCCTCACCGCCAAAAAGTCCGCGACCTAAACGCTTTTGAAAATAAACGGAGAGCTCAAGACCCTTTTCCATTGCCAAAAATCCGCGCTTTTGAACGATAATGCCGTTACCGGGTGTTACCTGATAGGGAATAATTGAACCGGGAAAGCTTGAAGCAAAGGCAATCATACCGCTTCCGTTTTCAGGGGAATATTCATTCATAAACATGGATTCACCCGAGAATAGACGACCGAACATTTTTCCAATTCCGCCACCTGCATTCGTTTGCATTTTCATATTGGGACTCATCCAGCTCATCGCACCCTTTTCGGTACAAAGTGTTTCTCCTTGCTCGGGATAGCAGATTACAACGGGAAGATTTCCGCCTTCAATTTCATATCTTATCATAGTTTACCTCCAATTTTACAGTATACTGTATTATATCATACGATAGAAGCAAAATCAAGAAAAATTTACTTAAAAACAAGCCTGAGGCTTTTTCCTGCGTTAAAGCGAACAAAAGGTGTGTGAAGTGGGGTAAAAACGAACAAAAGTACATCAATATCGATTTGCCCCACAGATGACACGCAAATGATGTTGTGTCCTGCGGACACAAATAAAAAATACGAAAGCTTTTGCTTTCGTATTTTTGGCTGGGATAGATGGATTCGAACCATCGAGATGCCAGAGTCAAAGTCTGGTGCCTTACCGCTTGGCTATATCCCAATTTTTACAACAAAAGGATTATATCATAAAAACGCACCTGTGTCAAGAGCATTTTTACATATATATATTCTTTTTTTTGAACATGGTAAATTCTTGCTCTTTACAAAACGCGAAATATGTGTTATAATGTAGCATCTTATCAAATAAAGGAGTAGATCAATGAAAATAAAAAATACAGTTAAAAACCGCGCTTTGATGCTCGTGGTTGGCGTTTTAACAATGCTGTTTGCAGGTATAATTTACGCTTGGTCAATTCTTAAGGTGCCCTTTGCACAGGAGCTTGGATACAATGTTTCCACGTTGTCACTCAACTTTACGCTTACGATGTGCTTTTTCTGCTTGGGCGGACTTTTTTCAAGCGGACTCGTTAAAAAATTCGGAACGAAGCCGATGATCGTAGTTTCAGGTATTCTTGCAGGTCTTGGCTTTGTTTTGACAAGCTTCCTTACGTCCCAAACGTCCATTTTGCTCTTCGTTACTTACGCATTGGTGTCAGGCCTTGGTATAGGTATGGCGTATATCATTATAATTTCAACGGTCAACGCGTGGTTTCCCGATAGAAGAGGCTTATCGTCGGGCGCACTTATGATGGGATTTGGTGCAAGCTCACTTGTGCTTGGTAACCTTGCAAATTCCTTGTTTGCTTCTATCGGTTGGAGAATGACCTATATTGCTGTTGGTATTGCAATTGCAGCTGTGATTGCTCTTTCAGCAATCTTTATTGAAAAGCCCGATGCAAGTGCTCAGCTTCCTGCACCCAAGTTGACTGCTCGCAAGAGAGAGGAAAGCTTTGAAGCACGCGACTATACCTCGGGTGAGATGATCAAGCGCTTTACCTTCTGGAGAGCATTTTTGTTCCTTGTATTCAACACTGCGGTTGGCAGTGCGGTTATAAGCTTTGCGCGTGATTTGGCGCTTTCTGTAGGAGCTGAGGTGGCTCTTGCAACGACTCTTGTTGGTGTTCTTGCAATGTTTAACGGACTTGGCAGAATTCTAACGGGTATCGTGTTCGACAAAATGGGAAGAAGATTTACAATGCTTGCGGCAAACGTGCTTACGATTTTTGCGGCAGGAATGACTCTTTTGGCGGTTAGCATTTCGTCACTTCCTCTTTGCATAATCGGTCTTTGCTTGACCGGTATGTCGTATGGCGCATCTCCCACGGTTGCTTCGGCTTTTACGTCAGCATTCTACGGTCAAAAGCACTTTGCTTCAAACCTTGGAGTTGTGAATTTCAATCTTATGGCGGCGTCATTTATCGCTACTGCTTGCTCAAGCTTGCAGGTTGCAAGCGGTGGATATACTGCACCGTTCGTTCTTTTGCTTTCACTTGCCCTTGCAGGACTCGTGCTTAATATAAGCATTAAAAAGCCTTAAAATAATGAGAATAGAGAAGGGTGGTCTATACCGCCCTTCTTTTATATGAGTGCGTTCATAAAAAACACTTTACAATTGGTATCAGCTATGTTATAATTTGTATAATGGCGAAATATGTGGTATTTTGTCAAAGGATATTTTGCACGAAATTTTAGGAGAATAAAGATGACTAAAGTATTCAAAAAATTTGATATGAAGAAGCCCCCCATCAGACAAAGACAGTGGTTAAGACCCGTTACTTGGGCGCTTTCTTTCCCCTTTACTCTTTCACAGCATACAAAAATAATTAAAAAGAATTGCGAGGGACTTAAGCCACCGTACATTTTGCTTTGCAATCACAACGGATTTTTTGATTTTATGGTTGCAACACACGCGATTTTCCCTCACAGAGCAAACTACGTGGTTGCTATTGACGGATTTTTCGGCTTCCCGATGAAGAAGTGGATTTTGCGTCAGGTGGGCGGCATTTGTAAAAGAAAGTTTACAACCGACTTGGTTCTTATACGTCAAATTAAAAGAGTTATAACCAACGGTGACGTTATCGTGCTTTATCCCGAGGCAAGATATTC
>JAZLBH010000123.1:0-8256 GCA_045613605.1 Eubacteriales bacterium | reverse complement strand
GAAAGATGGCAAGCTCAAAAGATTTTTCCGTGGTTCAACGATGGTACCCATGTCGGTATATGAGGAATGTGGATATCAGTATAACGCATACGGACAAAGAATTTCTAAAACCTATCACTATGACCCCAACACTTCCATCAGTGATGATGCTTCGTATAATTATACCAAAACGTATGACTACGACCACAGCGGCAGATTACTAAGAGAAAAAATCGTACAAAAACACATTCTTGAAGTGACAAGCACAAGAGAAATTATTTATCTGTATGATGAAAGTGGAATGGTGGGCTTTACATATATCTTGAACGGTGCAACACCTCAGATATATTACTACCGAAGAAACCTTTTGGGCGACGTTGTTGCAATTTATAACACAAGCGGTACAAAAATTGTTGAATACGCTTACGACGCATGGGGTAATTGTACGATAGTGTACTCTACAAATGATACCCTCGCAAACGACAACCCCATCAGATATAGAGGCTATTACCTTGATATTGAGAATAATTTCTATTACCTCAATTCTCGTTATTACTCTCCTGAACTTAGAAGATTTATCTCTCCCGATGATACTGCATACCTCGATCCCGAAACGCCTAATGGTTTAAATCTCTATTGCTATTGTAACAATGATCCTGTGAACTACTGTGATCCGAGTGGGCATAGTATAACATTAGCCTTGATTTTCGCTGGTACATTTGCTGTTGGATTTGGTTCAAGTTTGTTGATAAATGCTGCAACTAACAATTGGGAATTAGATTGGAGAGATTTCGCTCAAGCGGGAATTGATGGCTTGTTTGCCGTTGCTGGAACTGCTCTTGCAATGACTGGAATAGGTGCTGGGGTATCTATTGGGCTTGGTGCCGCAATGGGATGGTCACAATATGCAATAGGCACTAAAATCCAAGGTAACGATTTAACTTTGATTGGATCTATCACCGCAATTGCATTTGGAGCTATTGGGGGTAGAGTGAGTGGTGCAGGAGCTACTAATGTCAATAATATAGCTGATAATTTGATTGGGTTAAGTGATGATGGTTTTAGAGCTGCTCGAGCAATTGCAACAGCAATGAACAGAAGAATGGCAGGTCAAATTTCCAAAAGAGAATTCCAAGGTGTAATTAATTTATATGGTAAAACTGCATTTAGTGCCATAGATGCCGCTATTTCGGAAACCAGTAGAATGTTATTTATGGGAGCAGCTAAAAAACTAGCTTTTTATACACCAATTGCAAATATGGGTTCAGGAATATTAAATTATGTATACAGTGTTTGGGGGTGGATTTAATTGAGTACTGTATGTATCATAATGTATCTTAACGGATTAGTAGGTCCGTGGGTGATGTACTTGTCAGATTTATTGGGAAATAATTTTGACGCATGTTTTTCCGATGAAACAAAAAGAAAATTAAGAGTACCAGATAACTCTTTCCTTCGAAAAATCATGCCTATAACAGAGGGCGACGTTAATAGAGATGGAACTCCACGTCTCTATAGATATTTTCTGTATCCAAGAGCATTGGCACTATTTATCCAAAGTATAATCCTTTTGTTAGGATTGATAGCATTAGCTATACATCTTCTCATTGTACCTTTTATACCTGATTTGGTTTTCTTTATTATAGGTATAACATCATTTGTCATATTTGCAATATATATATTTGTAATAAATACTGCATCTCAAGGATTACACTTATAAAAGATAAATATTATTTTTGAAATTTTATTAATATTGCCATATTAATATTCCAAAAGGCGAGGGGAAACCCTCGCCTTTTTAATTTAAAACGGTCTTCTCGCCACAGTTACAACCCTCGGTCTTTCGGAAATAAATCCTGTGAGCATCGCCAAGCTATCTCGGCGCGACAGAACACACGAAAGGCATTGGCTATGGCGCTTGGCAAGCGGTTGAAAAGCTCCACCCCGAAACAGAGGTTTGGGAAACCTGCACACCTTACTTCGAAAAGCGCAATATTCATTTCTACGTCAACAATGTGGCTTTCAGATAGATCAATTCTGGTGTGAATATTTTCAGCCCGACCACGAATTGCCCGATACCGATGAACGCAATCCCGACGAAGGCCCTGATGAAATGTTCAGATTTGTTAAGGTTATGAAGCACTAAAGGTTAATGAAATTATATATCTTTTCTTTCCCCTCAACCTTCGGGTTGGGGGATAATTCTTTTTTTAGGGAACATTTATGTATTAATTTGTATAGTTTGTTCCCCAAATTTCATTTTTCCTCTCTCTCATTTTCTCCTCAATTCAAATATAAGAAGAAAAGCAAGAAAGAATGAAAGAGTATCGGACACGATTACTCATCAACTCGCATACTTGTAGTAGATATGATAAGAGTATAGGAGGGACAAACTAATGAAGAAATTTGAGAAAAGATGAGAGAGGAATGAAAAAGCTGGTTACTCTTACTCGCGAGCGAAGCGAGTATGTAAGAGTAAACAGCTAAGGGTGGGATTTTATAGGTTTTACCCACAACAAAATCTCAAATTGCGGAGGAATGCTTTAATATAGGTTCTGTCTGCAAATCCGTTCAACGACCGTGCTACCGGGTCGCAATTCAGGTGGTGTGAATTTTCTTTAACAAAATCTTTATATAGGAGGGTTAAATGGCAAGAAATAGGCACTCTTTGAGTTATCAAGCGAAGCAAATATTGGATAGCAAATTGCGAATTGGCGAGAGCAAACACGATCTAAAGCGCAAGGGCGAGGACATAAGCAAGTGGATCTTCTCGTGGAGCACGTACACCGGCTATATAAAACATATTAACTATTTCATAAATTATGCCCGAAAAGAATACGTAGCCGAATACGGCAGACAACCTCGAACGCTTGAGGATTGCCGAAAATATGTTGAACCTTTTATGAGGGAGAGTATATCAAAGTATAGTCCGTGGAGTTGTCAGTTGCAAATTTGTGCACTGGGTAAATTATACGGTTGTAGCACTACCACATTCAATGTTGACATACCTAAGCGAAAGCGCTCTCAAATAAAGAGAAGCAGACACTCCAAGCAAATGGATAAGCATTTCAGTGAAAAGAATAATGCCGATTTAGTGTGCTTTTGCAAGTGCTTTGGCTTAAGACGTAGGGAGTTAGCGGCGATCAATGGTGATGCCTTGGAGATTAATTCTAAAGGTGAATACATATTGAACGTCACCAAAGGTACAAAGGGCGGGCGCGTTCGAACAGTTCCTATAGCTAATATAAATCAAGAAGAACTCGACACTGTAATTCGCCTTTGCAAAGAAGCAGGCAATTCTAACGTGTTCAAAAAGATCAGCTCGGCAGCAGACGTGCATTATTATAGACACATTTTTGCGCTGCGAACGTACGAAAAACACGCTCGTCCTTTCAAAGAATACAAGAACGAGCGACTTGTTGTCTATAGAAATAGAGTTATCGGCTCATATAAAACCACAAACGGCAAAAAGGACTTCTTAACCTTTGAAAGCATCTGTAGAGCGCTTAAAATTCCACTCAACGCAAAGGGACTGCGCGACGTAAGTTCTGCATACTATTGTCGTGATGATTTGAAAGGTAAAATCCTTGATAGAAAAGCGATGTTCAGTTGCTCTTCCGCCCTCGGTCACAATCGCGAAGCAGTGCTTCAAAACTATCTCTACTGATCGCAAATAAGTTTACAAATTGTTAACATTTTTCTTTTTGTTAATAAAAAATCCCGTAAGCCCTTATAAATCAAGGGTTTGCGGGCTTTATGTTTATAAAAAATAAAAAATGCTTGTGTAAAAAAACTATCTCCTATTTTCATCTTGCATACCTGTATCAGAAAGCTTCGATGGAGTTCATATCGAACCGATTTGAAGCATAAGTTATCAAGAGAAAAAGGAGATACAGCATGAGAAAAATCAAAGAAATCAAGGTAGTAATGAACCGTCCCACAAGTGAACAGGTGGAGGCAATTTGTGCAACGATGGCAAAGGCAAAGCTCGGACAAATCAAGTCAAAGCTTGAGGAAATTGACTGTTCTGCAGGACAGAAGGAAGAAATTCTCGACTATGTAGTAAAGGAAATGAAAACTAAAAAATAAAGGTACATAACAGAAGGCAGAGAGAAATCTCTGCCTTCTGTTTTTTATCTGAAAAACCTTTCCCACAGCTTTTTACTAATTCTGACACTCTCGTTTTCCCAGTTTATAACGGCAGTTTTCGAAACTCCGAGATACCTTGCAAACGCGCGCCTGCTCATTCCGAGTTGCTCGCGTTTCTTTTTTACTTCAATAGCTTGTCCATTGTAGAGAAAAAGATTGTAATCATCAAGAAAATTGCTAACCTCAACTCCATAGAGCTTTGCAAGTGCCAAAAGCTTGTCCTTTGGGTAGTGATTGTTTAGTCCCATTGTTTCGTATCGAAAATACGTTGTTCTATCAACTCCGATAAAGTCCGCAACCTCACGTTGCAAAAGTCCCTGATTGTGTCGATACCAACGGAGCTTATCCGCAACACTTGGCGCATCGTCGGGGGAGGGATATTTCTTGAAAAACAACTCGGCATCGACAATTTTGCTTGGAGTGTTAACGTTAATGGTAAAAACAATTAGCAAAGAAAGACGCTTTCCGTTGCTTACGATATATAAATTCTCACTGATTTTCTTGAAAATGCGCCACTCAACATCTTCCGGAACTTCTTTTTCTACATCGCAATCTATAAAGTCCGTTATGTTAGGGTAGCATTTTGTATACACCTTGCGGCATAAGTAGCAAAGCGGATTCCCGTTTCTGTTTTGAAGGTGTCGACCGCCTTTACAAGACCGATCACACCGATGGAAACAAGCTCCTCGCCTTCGGGGTAGTTTGAATAATACTTTCGAACTATATGCGAAACGAGGCGCAAATTGTGTAAAATAAGTCTTTGGCGGGAGTCTTCATTGCCTTGCTTAGCAAGCTTAAAATGTCTTTTTTCCTCCTCACTTGAAAGAGGGGGCGGAAATTTATTCGGTGTCGATACACCCAATATCAAATGATATATGTGAAAAATAAAATTTAATATGAGGGATAGCATACGGTCCTCCTTTGAATTCAAAATTTGATTTCTTGCGCTTTGACAGTGCCTAAATCACGATCAAGGTGAGCGCTTCTTAATCTTATGCGTATAAAGTGAATTTTTTGCTTGTACAGTATTTTTATTAATTTCATATACTGTAAAAGACAAAATCAAAGGAGAATTTTATGATAGTTTCAAAGCCATATAACAGGGAGCGCGCGGTGGAGTATGCGCGCAGGTGGGCGCTTTCGCGCAATCCGTTATTTTTCGACTTTACGGGCGGAGGAGGGAATTGTACGAATTTTGTATCCCAATGCCTGCTTGCAGGGAGCTTGATTATGAATCCCACCGAAACATTTGGGTGGTACTACGTGGACGTCAACGATCGCGCGCCTTCGTGGACGGGAGTGCGCGAGCTTTATGAATTTGTGTGTGGATTGGGTGATTTTTCTCCAAAATCCGAAAGGCAGGGTCCGTTTTGCGAGGAGGTTTTGCGCGAGCGCGCAGAGGTGGGGGATATTGTTCAACTTGCTAACGGCAGAGGCAATTTCTATCATTCGTTGCTGATTTCGGGCTTTGCAGACGGGGAAATTTTGGTTTGCGCGCAGTCAAACGACGCGCTTGACAGACCGCTTTCAACGTACAATTACGCAAGCGCGAGGTTTTTGCACGTTCAAGGGGTGAATGTTGAGATCGTCGATATCCCCAAATATTTTGATGACTTGTTAAATGCCTCTTCTTTGCCTCCTGTTAGTCAATTTTATATTCCGGTGGCAAAGAATTAAAATAAAATATGTCGATTGTTTTTTAGATCATTTTGGTGGATATATATTGACTTTATAATTTTTAGTGCTATAATTGAGTATGTGGAAACACAAAAAATAGGAGGAATTTTTATGAAAACCAAAGCTTTTTCAAAATTTATAGCTATAGCAATTGCTATTGCTATGGTACTTTCCTGCACTTCTTGTGCATTTATTGATGGATTTAAAGGCGCTTTTTGGAAATCCGGCAATGATTCAGAGCCGACTACAACGGTTCCAAAGACTGAGATTGATCCTTGTGAGCACGAAATAGACGGCGAAGGGGTTATCGTTAATATTGACGGTGAATATTACCTTCAGCACGTTTGCTCCAAATGTGGCGAAAACGTGAACCAAGAAGCAAACGTTACTTCATACAGTGATAAGTGGCTCTATGATGAAAATCAACATTGGCACAATGCTGCTTGTGACGAAGCTGTAGATAACGCACCTGACGTTCACAAAACCAAAAATTACAAGGGCGAGGTGGCTGAGCACACCTTTGACGAAAACGGCGTTTGTTCCGGATGCTCTTATAAAAACGTGGCTTCTGAGGGACTCGTTTTCGAAGACAACGAGGATGAAACGGGTTATATTCTTACAGGTATTGGTGAATGCCGTGACTCACACGTTAACGTGCCCTCCCACCACAACAACAAGCCCGTAGTTGGTATTGGCGACAATGCCTTCAACACTTCACGCGGTGATGAGGATGAGGAAACAGATGACGATGAAAAGCAGGTGATCGTTGGTATAACGATTCCCGACACAGTTATATATATCAGCTGTACAGCTCTTGCTGACTGTGAAAATCTTGTAAACTTTATTGTCGATTCCGAAAACGAGGTTTATGAAGCGATCAACAACTGTTTGATTGATACAAGTCTTGGCTCAATCGTTCGTGGATGTGAGTTCTCAATCATTCCCGAAGACGGATCCGTAACCATTATTGGTTCATATGCATTTGCTAATTCAGAAGGACTTGTTTCTATTACTATTCCCGACACCGTTACCGAATTGGGCGACAAGGCATTTTTGGAATGTGACGCGCTTGTTGAAGTTACAATGCCCGAAAATATCAATATCGGCGTGGACGTTTTTCGCGGAAGCATTCACGTAGAAATCAAGGTGGAACACACTCTTGTTTACGTTCCTGCAAAAGAGGCGACCTGCTATGAAGCCGGTAACATTGAGCATTTTATTTGCTCCGATTGCGGTAATTTCTATGCGGATCAAGGCGCAAGCGAGCGCATTTATGAGGTATCCATTCCTGCCGCTCACAATTTTGTGGACGGTGTGTGCACAAGCTGTGGCATGGTTATGAATGAGATCCTTATCGTGGCGATCGATCAAATTCCCGACCTTGGTAAATTCCCCTTGGGAACACTTGAAAATGCGATTGGTCTTCCTGAAAAGGTGAACGTTTATACTGCTGATGGCGTAAAGCACGAGCTTGACGTTAAGTGGGACCTCTCCACCTACAACAAGAGTGAAGTGGGTATATATACAATCAGCGGTGTGATTCAATCTGGCAACTATCGCTATGCAGAAGGATTGAGTAATATAATTTCAGCATCCATAGAGATAGTTGAATTTATGAAGGGTACTGCGGATATCGTATTTATTCTTGATATTTCCGGTTCCATGGAAGACGAAATCAACAACGTTAAGAACAATATTGTTGCATTTGCTGCCGCAATTGAGGCGCAGGGTGTTTCTGCCCGTTGGAGTGCTATTACCTTCAGTGATTTTACAGTTTCTGGAGAAAATGAAGAATCTATAGTTGTCAAAAATGGCGCTGCCGACTGGTTTATTTCGGCAGAGGAATATAAATCCGCAATAAACGGCATTTCTCTTGCTTATGGTGGAGATGGACCGGAAACCGGTGTTGACGGTATGATGCTTGCCAAAACGGCTCTTTCTACACGTCAGGACGCGAGAGTGTTCTATATTCTTCTTACTGATGCGGATTGCAAGGTAACAAACAATTACGAGGTTGAATCTCTCGAGCATTGTGCTGATATCCTTGCAGAAGACAGCATTAACGTAAGCGTTATTACCTCCACAGATTTGTTCTACCACTATTCTTATCTCAGTGAAACGACCGGTGGTATTCAGTCTAACATCTATGGCAATTTCAGTCAGGATCTTCTTGATACTCTTGTTCCCATAATTTACGGTGAGGTTATTTCTTAATTCAATATTGCAATAATTATCAGGCACGGTTGAAAGCAACCGTGCCTGATTTTTGCTTTATAAAAATAAAAAGGACACCAAAATTGGTGTCCCTTTGACTTTATAATTTGCAATTAATTAGTCAGCGATGTAAGGAAGAAGAGCTACCTGACGAGCGCGTTTGATCGCTGTGGTGAGCTTAATCTGGTGCTGAGCACATGTGCCGCTAATTCTTCTGGGAAGAATTTTGCCGCGTTC
>JAZLBH010000122.1:0-6615 GCA_045613605.1 Eubacteriales bacterium | reverse complement strand
CAACCGTGGGTAAGAACTGTTTTTAAGGGAGCGCCCTGTCCAACTGCACCAACGGCTGTAAGAAGTGAGGACTGGAACCAACCTCTGTACTGGTCAGCGCCCTCAAGGTATACGTCGGCAGGCTCACCAAGCTCACGGTAAAGGTCGGGAGCGCAGAAATGTGATGAACCGGAGTCGAACCAACCGTCAAGTGTGTTGTGCTCCTTAGTAAAATGTACACCACCGCAGTGAGGACATACGAAGCCCTCGGGAAGAAGCTCACTTGCTTCCTTATCGAACCAAGCATTTGAGCCCTCAGCTCCGAAAATGTCGGATACTCTCTTAATTGTTTCGTCCGTGCAAATGGGCTTGCCACAATCTTCACAGTAGAATACGGGAATGGGAAGACCCCACTGACGCTGACGGGAGATACACCAATCGGCTCTTTCTCTGATCATCTGCTCCATTCTGTCTCCGCCCCATTCGGGAAGCCACTGAACACCCTGACAAGCGGCAACTGCATCATCCTTAAATGCTTCAACTGAGCAGAACCACTGAGGCGTTGCACGGAAGATGATGGGATTCTTACATCTCCAGCAGTGAGGATATTCGTGCTCGAATTCCTTTGACGCAAAGAGTGCGCCACTTTCAATCATATCGTCAAGAATTGCCTTGTTGGATTCTTCATAGTAAAGTCCTGCGAACTTACCTGCATCCTTTGTCTGATAACCGCGGTCATCAACGGGAACGATGATTTCGATGCCGTATCTTTGACAAGTCTGGTAGTCATCAGCACCAAAGCCGGGAGCAGTATGAACGCAACCTGTACCGCTATCCATTGTAACGTAGTCAGCGGTGCAAACAAGACTCTCTCTTTCAAGGAAGGGATGCTGAGCCTTCATATATTCGAACTCGCGCCCGGGCATCTTTGCAAGAACCTCATAGCTCTCAAGCTTGCCCTCCTCCATAGTCTTGGGAAGAAGCGCCTCGGCTACGATATAGCACTCGCCGTTTTCAGCCTTTGCAACAACGTAATCCTCGTCGGGATTAAGAGCGATTGCAAGGTTGCCGGGAAGAGTCCACGTTGTAGTTGTCCAAATGATAAAGTATGTGTTGTTCTTATCGCAAATACCTTCAAGCTTGCCCATATCGTCATTTACGCGGAATTTAACGTAAATGGAGGTACACTTATCGGTCTTATATTCTATTTCAGCTTCTGCAAGAGCAGTTTCATCCTTGGGACACCAATAAACGGGCTTAAGACCCTTATAGATGTAGCCCTTCTTGAACATCTCACCGAAAACGAGAACCTCTTTAGCTTCAAATTCGGGATTCATTGTAAGATAAGGGCGCTCCCAATCGGCAACGATACCGAGTCTCTTGAACTGACCCATCTGAATGTTAACGTAGTCCTGTGCGAACGCGTGACACTGACGGCGGAAATCAGAAACGCTCATATTCTTTCTGTCAAGCTTATTCTTTTTAATAATTGCGGACTCAATGGGCATACCGTGGTTATCCCAACCGGGTGTAAAGGGTACGAGATATCCCTCCATAACCTTTGATTTGTTGATAAAGTCCTTAAGAATTTTGTTAAGTGAAGTACCCATGTGGATATTTCCGTTTGAGAATGGAGGGCCGTCGTGAATAACGAATGTGGGCTTGCCCGCAGCTCTCTCCTGCATCTGTCCGTAGAGGTTGATGCTATTCCAATAGTCGAGCATAAGAGGCTCTCTTGTGGGAAGATTTGCTCTCATCTCAAATTTAGTACTGGGAAGATTTAAAGAACTTGTGTAATCCTTTGCCATAATATATCTCCTTAAAATTGTTATCTAATAAAAAACGTCTCAATGGTCTTTCAACCATTGAGACGGAATTACCGTGGTACCACTCAATTTGCATTTCAATGAAAAATGCCACTCTTACCCTTTAACGCAGGAATACGGATTGCCTGAGTTTATTGTCAGCAATCGGCTCAAAAGTGATTTGTGCTTCTCTACTAGCTATGCGCTTTCACCAAACGCGCACTCTCTACAAGCCCTTCAAAAAACACCGTCTTCGTCATAGCCACATATATTACCAAGATAAATATATCACAAAATATTTGTTTTGTCAATATATATTATATATATTTATCCGCAAAAAGGCGCAATCTGCCCTTTTTTGTTGTCTGTGAAATATCACGAATTATGAATTTCCCATACCCGCGAGCCGATATTATATCGTCTTTTTCAACTTGACTGTCTGATTTCACGGCGGTTTCATAATTAAACTCAACAAAGCCGCCCTTGATAAGATTTTGCGCTTTTTCGCGCGAAAGATTAAACAAAGCCGCAACCACGCAATCAAGTCTTTCACTTGCAACAGTATCTGTAAAGCCTTGGTATTTTTGCATTGATTCCATATTTTTATCAACTGCGATTTTTTCAACCTTGACCTTATCGTTGCCTATTGACGTAAGCTCAAAAAGAAGAAAATCAACAACCTCGCGTGAGCAAAAAACGATTGCGGAGCTGTCGTCAACGATACAAATATCACCAAGCTTTTCACGTTCAATTCCAAGAGCCAAAATACTGCCGAGATAATCCCTATGCGAAAGCGTTCTAAATCCACTTCCGTTGATTTTCAAGGCTGCAATTGACTCATCAAGGTCGGACTCAATCATATCAAAAATATTCACTCCATCGGTAGAAAAAGTAATATATTCGGGCAAAAGAAAGATTTGCTTTCTTTGAGCGGCAAAATACCCTCCAAAAAAGCAAATCTTATCTCTATTTCCTTTTGACTCAAAATACTTCTCTGCCTTATAGCTTTCGCTTGGTGTCATAAACGAGGAATGGCATACCACACCCCCGCGCGACCTTTTTTCAAGGTCATCAAGCTTTGCATAAAAGAGCTTTTGCTCCTTACTTTCAAAGGTAGAAGGATTCATAAGAATTAGTCTTCGTAGCTTTCTTCAGCTTCTTCGATTTCTTCCTCTTCGTCTTCAACAGTGTCCTCAAAATCCTGAACACCAACGTTTTTGGGAGCAAAAACGAGAGTTGTCTTTGTAACGCTCTTCATATCGCCACCGAGCACGTGAACTGCACCCATAAGGAAGTCGATAAGACGGATAGCACTCATTCTATCAAGAGACTCAATGTTAAGAACTACTGTGCTGCCGGATGCAAGGTAATCTGCAATTGCAGGTCCCTCTTTGTTGCTCTTGGGCTTAACCACCTTAAGAGAAACGGGAGCGGAGCCACCAACCTTCAAGCCATTATCGGGCTTTTCACCGTATGTAGTTACGTCATCATCTTCGTACATACCGTCTTCGTCACGATAGTAGTTATCGTAATCGTTATTTTCTTTTTTTCCAAACAAGGATGAGAAATTTTTCATTTGACTGTTCCAACTTTCTTTTTATTTCAATTTTTATTAAACATTTTTCTGCCAATTCTAACTATGGTCGCACCAGCCTGTGCCGCCGGCACAAAACTATCACTCATTCCCATAGACAATATTAGCCCATCTATATTATGACCTTTTTTTTGCAAAATGTCAAGTACTAATTGATAAGTTTCGCAAAAATATTTCAAATATTCACTATTTTTTTCACATTTTGCGCCCATTGTCATAAATCCTTGTACTTTAATGTGTTCAAAATGCGAAATTTCGGTTAAAAACGCTTCAAGATTTTCGGGTAAAACTCCGCCCTTACTCTCTTCTCTTCCTGAATTGATTTCCACCAAAACGTTCATCACAATTCCATGCCTTTGCGCTTGCTTATCTATCTCTTTCGCAAGCTCAACCCTATCAAGTGAGCATATCATATCGACCTTATCAATAATATACTTAACCTTATTAGTTTGCAATGATCCGATAAAATGAATTTTAACGTCAAGAGCCTTTAGCCTTTCATATCGAGAAAGAAATTGCTGAACTCTGTTTTCACCCACAATTTTTATGGGGTAATTTTCAACTAGATACTGAATTTCATCGATCTCTGCGCTTTTAATTGCCACCGATATTTCCGGGGATTTTCCTACAGCGTTCAATTCTTGTACGATTGATAGGTAATTTTTATCAATATATGAGTAATCCATCGCAGTGCCTACCTCTTAAGTATCTTACCGTGACTCATACCGTCGGGTTCAAGAATGATGATATCGTTCAGATTAAGATATTCCAAATAATTCTCTTTGGATTTATCAAGCTTTGAAGCCACGTAATATCCGTTGCCCTCAGCAATAATGTCAACCCTGCGGAAATAAACCGTGCTGCCACTGAGAACGTATACACCCGTTTTCGTCTCTCCGCTAACCTCGTCGACCAATGTTACAAGAGCCTCCTTGGGCACACGATATCCTTCAATCAAGGACATATCAAGCTTAAAGCTTTGATATCTTGAATAGTCAAATCCCTGCGGCATATTTGAGCACACAAACACAACAACGCTCTCACCGTTTTGGCTCTCACCTGTTTGCTCAAGAGTAACCTTTAATGATCTTTCCTTAACGTCGAAAACTGTAATATCATACGTCTTTCCGACCTCTAAGAGAGCAACGATTTCATCCGTACAAGCCGTAGCTATTCGCCAAGTGTTTTCATATACGAACTTGCATCTGTATGCGCTGTCAATTTTGGGATTTTCTTTTGTCTGATTGCAAATATCACGCAAAGAGCTTGTAGTTAACGATGCCAGCTTTTCATAGGTCAACGTTTCCTCATATCCATCACAGGAGTGGTAAAAATATCCTCCCTTATCGGCATAAATATACTCCTTATCCCCTGTAAAGGATTCATACAAAGCATCAAGCTCCGTTTGAAGCTGAGCAATCTCTGCATTATAGCTATCAACCTCGCCTCGATATATCTTCATTTGATTAAGGCAAATTGTCAATTCTTTTTCTATTGCCGCGATTTTATAATTATTATTGTTCGCTTTAGCAAGCATAAGTGAGGTATACAGCTGATCGATCTCAAGATTGAGCTTTTCTATGTCAACAACCGAGATAAGACCCTTAACGTTGCTTTGTTCAAGAATATCAATTCTATCCTTAAGCTCATCAATTCTCGCATTTTTATCTTCACCTGAATAGTCAGAATAAATTGCCGCCACGGTTGAATCAACCGAAACTCTTTCTCCGTTTGAAAAATACGTGCGCATATCTCCCTGATATTTAACGGAGATTGGCTCTTCATTTCTAAAGATCACGCCCTCAAGCATAATTGAGCTATTTTGATTAACCAAGCCTGCAACCGTAGTGGGCACGCTCTCTGAAAGTCCAAAGAAAACATGATATACTGTATAAATTATCAAAAGTGAGATAACTACGGTGATCAGCTTCCACGTCAGTGTAAGTCGCGGTTTTTTATTCACTTTTTGTTCAGTGTTGTTTTGTTTTTCCATATTTACCTCCCTCTGATATTTATATTTTTTCTTTTATCACTTCTTGCGCCTCGTTTATAAGATCGGTGAGATTTTTTTCATCGGCAATTATCCAGCTTACGTCACCGTGGGACGAAAACCAGGTCATTTGCCTTTTTGCATAGCGTCTTGTTGCCATTTTCAAATCCTCAACGGCACCTTCAAGAGATTTTTTGCCTTCAAAATACGCAAGCAATTCCTTATACCCTATTGCTTGTGCCGCGGTTGCATTTTTCTCAAAAACTCCGTTTTCAAGAAGCATCCTGGTTTCATCAAGAAGACCCGTTTCCATCATCTTATCAACGCGAAGATTTATTCTATCGTAAAGAATTTCTCTATCCTCATATTTGAGTCCGATTTGAATCGCGCGATAATCACTTTCAAAGCTTTTGCTCTCTTTATCAAGCTCGCTTTTTGTTCGTCCGCTGGTCTTATAAATCTCAAGCGCGCGGATAACACGCTTGACGTTATTGGGATGAATTTCATCGGCTGATACGGAATCTATCTCTCGCAACTTGTCGTGTAGCGCCTCGTTGCCAAATTCTTTCGCAAAATTCTCCATTTCTCGACGAAAGCTTTCGTCAATTTCGGTTTCCTCAAACTGTGCGCCCGACAAAAATCTGTCAAGATAAAGCCCCGTTCCACCGCAAAAGATCGGCATTTTACCACGGGAGATTATATCCTCAACCACATTTGTCGCAAGCGGAATATAATCCGCACAGGAAAAGCTCTCGTAGGGGTCTACAAAATCAAAAAGATGGTGTACTACCGCCGCTTGCTCGTCAAGACTTGGCTTTGCCGTGCCGATATTCATTTCTTTGTATATTTGCATCGAATCGCAGCAAATTATCTCACCGTCAAATCTCTTTGCAAGCTCTATCGCAAGCGCACTTTTGCCACTTGCCGTAGGTCCCACGACCGCAAGCACCGTCTTTTTCATCAGCTTCTCCTTTCGCAGTTATATAACTAATATATTATATCATAAATAATACACAATTTCAATAGAATTTTATAGAAATCTTTTGTGTTCAAATTTTGATTTATAGGGGAGTTTGCACTCGCTTTGTGCTATTGTTTCGTCCACCTTTTCAAAGGTGGCGCCCGCGTGGCGTTAGCGCAAAAAACGGCATTTTCTTTTTGCAAAGCTTTTTCTTTTGGGCCTTTTACCTCAAAAGAAAAAGCGTCTAACAAGTCTTGCTAGCAAAAAGGTTTAGCCGCTTTTCTTT
>JAZLBH010000121.1:0-2957 GCA_045613605.1 Eubacteriales bacterium | reverse complement strand
GGTGCTATAATACATTCAAATCAAAAAGACGTTTGAGCAAAAAGAGCGCAAAACGAAGTGTTTTCAGAGAATCGGCGGTCGGTGCGAGCCGTAAATCAGTAGTTTTGTGGCGTACATTTTGCAAGTTGTGCGTTGAACTTCATTTTTGAATTGTAGGCGCAACGGTAGTCCCCGTTACGGACGTAGACTTTGATGGAAGTCGGTAAGGATTAAATCGCGAGGTTTAATTGAAGCAGAGTGGTAACACGGTCTTTTCGTCCCTGCATCCTTTATGGATGGAGGGGTTTTTTGTTGCTCTCAAACAAAAATATTTTACAAGCCGAAAACGGTAGGAGGAAAAACATTATGAAAAAAACATTAGCACTCATTCTCACATTGGTAATTTTAGCAACATCTTGTATGGTGTTTGCTTCTTGTGGCAACAATGGTGGCGGAAGCAAGAAATTTAAGGTTGGCGTATGTCAGTTTATTCAGCACGCCGCACTTGACCAGGCAACTCAGGGCTTCGTTAGTGCCCTTAAAGCAGAGCTTGGCGAAGAAAACGTTGAAATTGACGTTCAGTTAGCATCCGGTGATACAAATGTTTGTAATACAATAGTTGGCAACTTCGTTAGCAAAAATGTAGATCTTATCATGGCTAACGCTACTCCCGCACTTCAAGCGGCAGCAAGTGCAACTCTTAATATACCGATTCTTGGTACTTCCATTACAGAATATGGTGTAGCTCTTGGTACTACACTTACTGACGGTGTAGTTGGTAGCAATATTTCCGGAACAAGCGACCTTGCTCCTCTTGATGAACAGGCACAAATGATTCTTGATTTCTGTCCCGATGTTGAAAAGGTTGGTATTGTATTCTGTTCTGCAGAAGCAAACTCTCGCTACCAGGTTGACGAAATGAAGAAGAATCTTGAAAAGCTTGGTCTTAAGGCTGATAATATTAAGGAATTCTCCTTCTCCGACTCTAACGACATTTCTGTGGTAGTTGAAGCGGCTTGTGCTTGGAGTGACGTTCTTTACATTCCCACAGATAATAAAGCAGCCGATAATGCAGAGTTGATAGGAAATATCGTTCGCGAGCACAAGATACCCGTATTTACAGGTGAAGAAAACCCTGCAAAGAAGTGTGGCGTAGCTTCTCTTACAATCAGCTACTATGACCTTGGCGTTGCAACCGGTAAGATGGCAGCTAAGATTCTTAAGGGCGAAGCTGATATCTCTACAATGAAGGTTGAATATGCTCCCGCAACAAAGAAGGTAAATAAAGAAATGTGCGATTTTTTGGGACTTTCCATTCCCGAAGGATACGTTGAAATGGATTTGGAATAATATATAAAGTAAATCGTTAAATATTAAATAATCAGAAAAAGGAATTTATTATGGAACAGTTGTTTGGTGCACTTCCGGGCGCCGTGTCCCTTGGTCTTATCTGGGGAATTATGGCTATTGGAGTATATATTACTTATAAAATACTTGATATAGCCGATCTGTCGGTTGATGGATCTATCTGTACGGGTGCAGCAGTATGCACTATGCTTATGATAGATGGTGTAAATCCGTGGATTGCAATGCTTTGTGCAATGATTGCAGGTGGACTTTGCGGTCTTGTTACCGGTTTTTTGCATACCGTGTTTGACATTCCCGCCATCTTGGCAGGAATCTTGACACAGCTTATGCTTTGGTCGGTCAATCTCAAAATAATGGGACAAGCCAATAGACCCCTATCTGCAAGAAATTATCCCGTAATTCTTACTCAAATGAAAACCGAAGAAGCAATATTTACATTAGTTATTATCGCAGCGGCGATAATAGGATTGCTTTACTGGTTCTTTGGAACTGAACTTGGTTGTTCAATTCGTGCAACGGGATGTAATTTGAATATGAGCCGCGCGCAAGGCATCAATACTAATCTCAATAAAGTATTGGGACTTGTTATATCCAATGCTCTCGTTGCTCTTTCCGGTGCACTTTTGACACAGTATCAGGGATTTGCGGATATAAATATGGGCAAGGGCGCGATAGTAATCGGTCTTGCGGCAATAGTTATCGGCGAAACCGTGTTTTCAAAAATTGCAAGAAACTTTGCGGTTCGTCTTTGCGGAGTACTCCTTGGCGGAATTATATACTACATCGTATATCAGGTTATCGTATTCCTTGGACTTGATACCGACCTTTTGAAGATGCTTTCAGCGGTTGTAGTTGCACTCTTCCTCGGTGTTCCAAACCTTAAGGATAAGTTGATGGCAAAAATCCATACTAAAAAGCAGGCAAAGGAGGTAGAGGAAAATGCTTGAGATTAAAAACGTTTCCAAAACCTTTAATGCAGGTACGATAAACGAAAAAAAGGCGCTTCGTGACCTTTCGATAACTCTTAACGACGGTGACTTCGTTACGGTAATCGGTGGCAACGGCGCAGGTAAATCCACACTTATGAATGCAATTTGCGGCACGTGGAAGGTTGACTGCGGTCAAATCATTATCGACGGAAAGGACGTAACAAACGTTCCCGAGCATAAGCGTGCCAAATACCTCGGCAGAGTTTTCCAGGACCCTATGATGGGAACTGCCGCAGATATGGAAATTCAAGAAAATCTCGCCTTGGCTAAAAGACGCGGAAAAATCCGCGGACTCGGCTGGGGAATCTCCAAATCCGAGCGCGAGGAATATCACGAGCTCCTCTCTACCTTGGGACTTGGCCTTGAGGATAGAATGACAAGCAAGGTTGGACTTCTTTCGGGCGGACAACGTCAGGCGGTTACTCTTTTGATGGCTGCCATGGCAGAGCCAAAGCTCCTGCTTCTTGATGAGCACACGGCGGCTCTTGACCCCAAAACAGCTGAAAAGGTGCTTGAAATTACAGAAAATATAGTTAATAAAAACCACCTTACTACCCTTATGATCACTCATAATATGAGAGATGCCATTAAGCACGGAAATCGACTTATTATGATGCACGA
>JAZLBH010000120.1:0-2091 GCA_045613605.1 Eubacteriales bacterium | reverse complement strand
TTACATGGTCAGACGTAGCATTTTCTCCAAATGCGGGATTTGCAGTATCAACGAACACTGCAACAGAGAATTTTTCAACACCTGTTCTTGAACCGTTTGCATAAGAAATTGTTTCAGCCATAGCTACCTGAAGCTCTACTGTTTCCATAATTTCAACAAGGTTTGCACGTGTAAGCTCCTTGCCGGATTTTTCAAGTTCTTCAAGTGCCTGACAGAAGAGATCACCTGCAATATATCCTGCAAGTGCATATGAGTTGTAGCTCATAGGCCAAGCTGTGCTCTTATCTACTGTATATGCATAGTTGAAGATATCTTCAGCAACCGCCCAATAGCTCTCTGTGAATCCAACAACGCCTTCACCATAGAGCTTGGAGTCCTGCATCTTATATGTTCTGAAAAGAGGTGTATCTTCATTGTAAACATATGTTGCGGAAGTAACGTCAAGCCAACCCTGAGCATAGATTGTCATGTTAGCCATAATTTCACGACCTGCTTCTGTCATCTTACCGTTGGAGTTAAGAACGTCTGCAGATGAATTATTATAGGAAGTAAGAACACTACCCTGGAAGTTTGCCTGCTGCAATGCTGTAAGAGCTGCAATAAAGTCGTCGCCTGTAACTGTCAAAATAACTGTATCACATCCCTGAGAAACGATGGATATTGCTGCAGCGCCGAAGTCAGAACCGGGAACTTCCTGATATATGATGTTGTCTCTCTTGGATGCGGGGAATGACTCAGCTTCAAGCTTAATACCACGAAGGATACCCTGAGAAGCTTCTTGCTGGTTAGCAATAACACCAACCTTAGTTGCTCCAAGGCCACCTGTAAGAGTTGTGCCGTCATCTTCCAAAGCATCTGCAAATGCACGAACGATAAGAGAACGTCCCTCTGTCTTGTTAAGGGGCTGTACGGGGAAGATACATCTGTCACCGTCGCTTACTGCATTATCATTATAAAGAGCATCAATACCTGCAGCCGCATAAACCATAGGTACGCAGTTTTCCTTAAGAATATCAAGGTTTACATTAAGTGCGTAACCACCGTAGTTACCAACGATTGCAAATACTTCATCATCAAAAATGAGTTTGTCCATAAGTGAAGCGGAGTTTGCAGCAACACCCTTATCGTCATAGTGCTTAAGAGCTACTGTCTTACCATTAAAGCCACCTTCAGAGTTGTATTTAGCAAATGCTGCATTAATACCAATATTGAAGGGCACACCAATAGAAGCAAGAGGGCCTGTTGTACCGGCTGTATTACCAACCCAGATAACGTCACCTTCATAAACTTCTGTACTGAGAGTGATTTCCTCTTCCTCTACAGGACAAGCGGTCAACATTCCAAGGCAAAGTATAAATACAAGTGCCAATGAAAGAATTTTTGTGAACGTGTTTTTCATAAATTTTCTCCTTAATTTTATTTATAACATCACCATTTTTTGGTGAAATGCTTAATATTATTACCCTGTGATTATTTACCACCAAGGTATGCGGCTACGAGGCGCTCATCCTTTATAAGATCCTCGGATTTACCGTGCATGCTTATCTTACCAAGTTCAAGCACATAAGCATAGTCAGCTATCTTTAATGTCGCAAGAGCATTCTGCTCAACAATAAGGATAGTTGTTCCCTCCTCCTTAATCTTAACAAGGGTATTGAAAATATCCTTGATAAGCAAGGGAGCAAGACCGAGCGATGGCTCGTCAAGAATAAGAAGCTTGGGCGATCCCATGAGTGCGCGTCCAATCGCAAGCATCTGCTGTTCACCACCAGAAAGTGTTGAGGATTGCTGCTTTGCTCTCTCTTTAAGTCTTGGGAAAAGAGTGTAAACACGCTCAAAGTTTCTCTTGATTTCTTCCTTATTTTTTATATTATATGCACCAACGCGAAGATTTTCTTCAACAGTAAGACCGATAAGAACGTGACGTCCCTCAGGGGACTGCATAATGCCCATTTTAGCAACCTTGTGTGCGGGCTTTCCGCTTATTTTCTTTCCGTCAAAATATATCTCGCCTGCCGTGGGCTTAAAAAGACCTGAAATAACTTTAAGTGTTGAGGTTTTTCCTGCCCCGTTTGCACCCAAGATAGCAAC
>JAZLBH010000119.1:0-8232 GCA_045613605.1 Eubacteriales bacterium | reverse complement strand
CGGCATTTGAGTTTATTATTCTTTGTCTACTGATTCCTCGTTGTTCGAAGGAGCATCGTCATATGTTTCGCCTGCGGGAGCGTTGATCATTTTTTCGCGCTCTTCTTTTTCGCGACGAAGCTCTTCTTCAACCTTGCGGTGTTCTTCTTCTTCAGCTTTACGCTTTGCCTCGTTTTCCTCTTGGCTTCTGCGCTCTTTTTCTTTAAGAATTTCATCGATTTGCTCGAAGGTGAGATCGTTTTCCATAGCCGCCTTGAACATATCACCGTCCATAAATTCACTTCTGAGAAGGTATCCTGCAATCAAATGGAGCTTATCCATATGCTCAGTAAGAATTGCCTTACATTCTGCATATGCATTTTCAATAATTGTACGAATTTCGTCGTCGATTTCAGCCGCAATCTTTTCAGAGTAGTTCTTTGTTGTGTTAAGATCTCTTCCAAGGAATACTTCGGTATCGGAATGACCGCTGCCATAGAGAACAGTACCGAGCTTGTCGCTCATACCGTATCTTGTTACCATATTACGTGCAATCTTTGTTGCCTGCTGAATGTCAGCGGATGCACCTGTTGAAATATCATCAAGCACAAGTTCCTCGGCAACTCTGCCACCGAGCGCGAGAATGATTTCATCAATCATTTGCTTTTTGGTCATTGTGAAGGTATCCTGCTCGGGAATACTTACAGTTACACCGCCCGCATTACCTGAGGGAACGGTTGAAATAAACTTAACGGGATTTGTGTGCTTGCAATAGTATGAAGCAACTGCGTGTCCTGCCTCGTGATAAGCGGTGAGCTTATTGTCGGCTGCGGTTCTGACTCTGCTCTTCTTTTGAGGACCGAGGAGTATCTTCATATAGGATTTTTCGATATCCTCCATACCGATAAGAGACTTATTGTTTTTTGCCGCATGGAGTGCTGCTTCGTTAAGAAGGTTAGCAAGGTCTGCACCTGTAAAACCAATTGTGCTTTGAGCTATCTTATGGAAGTCAACGGTGCTTTCCATTGGCTTCTTTCTTGCATGAACCTGAAGAATTGCCTCACGGCCCCTGATATCGGGATAGCCTACTCTTACCTGGCGGTCAAAACGACCGGGACGGAGAAGCGCGGGGTCGAGAATATCTGCGCGGTTTGTTGCGGCAATAATGATAATACCCTCGTGTGAGCCAAAGCCGTCCATTTCAACAAGCAATTGGTTAAGAGTTTGCTCTCTCTCGTCGTGTCCGCCGCCAAGACCTGCGCCACGGTGACGTCCGACTGCATCGATTTCGTCGATAAAGATGATAGCCGCAGGAGCTTTTCGTGCTGTTTCAAAAAGATCTCTGACACGGGAAGCGCCGACACCGACGTACATTTCAACGAAGTCAGAGCCACTCATTGAGAAGAAGGGAACGCCTGCTTCACCTGCAACTGCCTTTGCAAGAAGTGTTTTACCTGTACCGGGAGGGCCCACGAGCAATACGCCGTGGGGAATTTTTGCACCGAGCTTAGCAAATTTCTCGGGATCTCTCAAAAATTCAACTATTTCAACAAGCTCTTCCTTTTCTTCCTCTGCGCCTGCAACGTCAGCAAAGGTGACCTTGTTTTTGTCATTTTGCGGCATGTGAGCCTTTGCCTTGCCAAAGCTCATCATTCCACCGCCTGCGCCCTTGCTCATCTGCTTTGTGATATATATTCCAAGGAATATCATAACTGCAATTGAGAGCAGGTTGGGAATAAGTGAAATCCACCAAGGATATTCTGCAAGAGGCTCGTAATCGTAAACACCGAGGTTCGCGTTATCCTTGTAGTTGCCGTTTTCGAAGGCATCTATAAAAATTGACGCATCGCGGAGCTTATAGGATACCTTTTCCGTGGGGACTCCAGCAACGTCGGCGGGAGTAAGAACCCCAAGCTTATCGGTTTTATAAACGACCAACGTCAATACGT
Organism: Eubacteriales bacterium; assembly: GCA_045613605.1. Lineage (GTDB taxonomy): Bacteria > Bacillota > Clostridia > Oscillospirales > CAG-272 > RGIG4608. The sequence continues at coordinate 6,304 of JAZLBH010000119.1, read as the reverse complement.
TTTCGTTAGAGAGTTCAAATTCCTTTACTCTGTCTTCTTCAAAATAGTCAATTATATTGCTGAATTTGATATCCTCTTGGGCGGTGTTTGAGCCAAGCATTGCAAACACGGCAATGAAGATTATCGCAATCAAGGCAATATAGAAAATAATTACCTTTAAGTTACCTTTCTTATTCATTAATGACCTCCGAATTTATTTGTTAAACGTTAATTTTCAAAATTGATAGTTATGCGAAAAATATCCGACTCGCTATTTATTTTATCCCGCTTGATGCGGTCACACACCGCAACGGTGGGGATCCATAAAATTTCGTCTTTGCAAGCAAGCAGCGGAATTTTTTTGCGCATATTCAACGGTATTTTACTTTCGTTGAACAGCTTTTTTACTTTTTTATTCATTTTACCTGTAAAAATAACGTCACCCTCTGCTTTTGAACGAAAGCACGCGTCATCATTTATGACGTCGCATTTTACGTCCAAGAAAATGTCATCAGCCGACGGATTTTCCTTGGGATTTCTTACAATATTAATTAAAATGCCGTTTGACAACGATATCTCACCCTCGGAAAAGGGAATGGAAAACGATTCATCATCAAGGCTTTTTTTGTCTTGCTCAAAAACGAGTGCCCCGTTTTCGATTTTGGCAGACGTTTTTTGCGGAAGTGAAATTGATGAGTGCGGCTCTGCCCTTTGACAAAGCTCAATCACACTTTTTATATGGATGCTTTCAAGCTGAATGCCATTTGAATATTTTTCAAATGCCATACCTACAACTCGAGTGCGAAGCGCGGGATGCAGCTTATTGAGGCTCGAGAGGGGAATATCGTTGCTATCCAACCCTTGCAAAAAATCCCTTGCACTGCTTTCAATAAAATCATTCGCGTCAGTCGCGTTTTCAGAAAGTCTTGAAAACACCTCGCAAAGATTGGACTGAAGATTCTTCATTTTCGGGGCAATCTCTGCACGAATATAATTTCTTGTATATACCGTATCCGAATTCGTGCTATCAGTTACAAATTCGATTTTATTTTCCTTGCAATAGGATAAGATATCCTCTTTTTCGGCTTGCAATATGGGACGAACCAAAAACGATCCGTTTGACATCGCGCGACATTTTGAAATACCGCAAAGGCCCGAGATTCCGCTTCCGCGAAGCATATGAAGAAGAATCGTTTCTACCTGATCCTCGGCGTGATGTGCGGTAACGAGGATAGAAATGCCGTTTTTGCGCATTATTTCTTCAAAAAACGCGTATCTTTGAATGCGTGCTTCTGCTTCAACGCTATTTCCGTTTTCCTTTGCAAGAAGAGGAACGTTTGCCCTGCCGAGATGAAAGGGAATGTTAAGCCTATCGCAGGTCGCCCTGCAAAAATCGGCATCACGATTTGCTTCCTCACCGCGAATTTCGTGATTGAAATGCGCCGCGTGAAGCTCAAAGCCCTTGTCCTTTGCATCATTATATAAAAGGTGCAAAAGTGCGCTTGAATCTGCGCCTCCCGAAAATGCCAAGAGCACGGGAGTGCTTTTGGGAAGGGAAGCGAGTATATGGGGGGAGGTGTAGAAAACGTTTGCTTTATTTTTCATTTTTACTCCCCCTATGTTCTTATTCTTCGATATTATCTGCGATTGTTCTGAATTTGGTGTACTGACCTATCCAGCCCATCTTTACCGTTCCAGTTGAGCCGTGACGGTTCTTTGCTATAATAACCTCTGCAATATTTGCGGCATTGTTCTCACTGGGAACGCCGTCGGTCTTGTAGTATTCGTTTCTGTAAAGGAACATTACAACGTCCGCGTCCTGCTCGATTGCACCTGAGTCACGAAGGTCTGAAAGCATGGGCTTTTTATCGGTTCTTGATTCGGGTCCACGAGAAAGCTGTGCACAGCAGATGATCGGAACTGCGAGTTCCTTTGCCATAATCTTTAATGCACGAGAAATTTCTGCAACCTCTTGAACACGGTTATCAATTTTTCTGTCACTTTGCATAAGCTGGAGATAGTCGACGATAACAAGTCCAAGGTTATCAACTCTGCGGAGCTTTGCCTTCATCTCGGTTACTGTAAGTCCTGAGGTATCATCAATAAGGATATCACAACCTGCAAGGCGTGAGCTTGCATCGGCAATCTTTTCCCAAGAGTCACCTGAGAGCTTGCCTGAACGAAGCTCGTGGCTATCAACAAGCGCTTCACTTGAAAGAATACGTGATACAAGCTGTTCGGCACTCATTTCAAGTGAGAACACGCAAACCTTTTTTCTTGTGCTTTGCGCAACGTTGGTTGCAATGTTGAGCGCGAATGAGGTTTTACCCATACCGGGACGGGCGCCGACAAGAACGAGGTCGGAATTACCCATACCAACAAGTACTCTGTCAAGGCCTGAAAAACCGGTTGGAGTTCCGTGTGCGGCATCGGGATTTGTTGAAAGCTCGTGCAAATTATTGTAAACTGCGCCAAGCACGTCACGAATATGTCTGAAATTCTTGGTATCTCTGCCCTGTGCAATAGAAAAAATTCTGCTTTCGGCAAGCTCAATGATACCGCTTGCGGATTCTTGCTCTGAAAATGCGCTTTCGTTTATTTCACCGCAAACCTCAATAAGCTGACGCAATGCGCTTTTTTCCTTTACAATTTTGGCATAGTCCTTTACGTTAAGCGCGGTTGGAACCACCTCAACGATGGTTTTGATGTAATCCTCACCGCCGCTTTTGTCATATATGCCCTTGTGAACGAGTGTGTCTATGAGCGTTACCACGTCAATTTCGCGGTTAGTCATAAACAATTCTGTTGCGGCAAGATAAATCTGCTTATGCTCGGTGATATAAAAGTCGTCTGCCTTTATAAGATCTGCTATCTCGTTTATTGATGCGGGATCTATGAGAATAGAACCGAGGAGCGATTGCTCTGCTATCAGTGAAAATGGTAGCTTTCTGTTAAGATTTTCGTTCATACTTACCTCTTATTGCTTGGGAGAAACCTGAACCGTGATGGTTCCTGTGATTTCAGCGCCGTAAAGCTTAACTTCTACCTTATATGTGCCAAACAATTTAATGCTTTCGTTCATCATCATTTTCTTTTTATCTATAACGATGCCGTGATCCTTTGCAAGCGCTTCAACGATATCCTTGCTCGTTACAGTGCCGTAAAGACGCTCCGTTCCGCCGCCTGCAAGAATTTTAACTGTAATTTTTGAGAGCTTATCGGCAGTTTCCTTTGCTTCTGCCTTAGCCACCTCAATTTTATGAAGATTTGATGATTCTTTGTTTTTTGCTTCGTTAACTGCCTTTGCATCGGCAATTACAGCAAGCTTTTTTGGGAAAAGGAAGTTTCTTGCGTATCCGTCGGATACCTCAACGATCTGATCCTTTTTGCCTTGACCCTTAACGTCCTGTGTCAACATTACTTTCATGGTGATATTAACTCCTAATAATAAAATTATACGGTATAAGCCTTAAAGAAAACTTAAAATTATAAGCTTAAAATATTATTCTTCAGCAAAATATTCGTCAATTGCATCCTTTAAGCGATAGAGCACGGATTTCATATCCGTTCCGAGTATCGCGGCTGCGGCAGAGTCGAAATGTCCGCCACCACCCATTTTTTCAAGGATGAGCTGAACGTTGATTTTACCGTTGGAACGCGCTGAAATGTGAATTCTATTGTTAATGCTTACAAGAGCAAACGAAGCGTCAACGCCGCGAACCGTCAAAAGCTTATCGGCCGCCTTCGCCGCAGAAACTCTGTCAAAGTCGGGGTTGCTTCCTTCACTTTCTGTGATAGCAATTCTATCAAGATACATTGTGATGTTGGTGTTGAATTTTGCTTCACTCAAGAAGCTGTCCAATTCCTCGTGGAAATATGTACCTGCAATTTCAGAGTTAGCACCTACTCCGCGAAGATACATTGCCGCAGAGAAGGTTTTTGTTCCGGTTGTCTTGATAAAGTTCTTTGTGTCAACCATAATGCCCGAAAGAAGGATATTGGCTTCCTCCTTGTAAAGTGCATCCGTGGGAAGACACTGTTCAAGAAGGCCTGTTATCATTTCCGAGGCAGATGAGGCTGAGGGGTCGATAAGAGCCAAAAGAGGCTCGTTTTCAAATTCCGCAACCTTTCTGTGGTGGTCGATAACTATGAATTTGGACACGTTCTTAGCAATATCGGGGGATTCCAAAATATTGAAGTTGTTTGCATCCACGATAATGAGAAGCGTATCTGATTGAATCATTTCAAGTCCCATTTCGGGAGTGATGAATACGTTTTTATAGTCTTCGATCGTCAAAAGCTTTTCGGTACACGCCTTAAAGCTGCTTGACTTGGTATTCATGATGATTCTGGGGCTTAATCCGCAGAACATACAAAGTCTTGCAATACCTATACAAGCGCCGATCGCGTCGAAGTCGGGATTTGCATGTCCCATGATAAGAACGTTGCCTGCATTTGCAATGTGAGCTATGAGCTGAGTTGCAAATACTCTTGCAAACGAGCCGGATTTTTTCTGCACGCCCTTGGTTTTACCACCGAAGAACAAAATGTCCTCTTCGGTTTTAACAGCAACCTGGTCACCACCTCTTTGAAGTGCAAATTCAAGAGCGGAGAATGCATTTTTCTCTTTTTCCTCAAAGTCCTTACCTACAAGAGAAACGCCCATTGAGATCGTAACGGGAACCGAGCTATCGCCAAGTCGCACGTTTCTGATCGTTTCGAGAATGTCGAATTTGTTTTCGGCACATTCCTTGTATTTTTCCTTTGAGAATACCATAATGTATTTATCGCGGTTGTACTCTCTGATAAAGCCGTGCATTTCCTCTGCAAACTTTTTAAGAATTTCCTCAATTTCGTTTGCGGCTGAACGGTAGTTTACACGAACGTATTCAGCAATTTCAGTAAGATTGTCAAGCACGATGTGTGCCACAACGGGAGCCTCTGCCTCGGTTTTGGCAAGGAGGTGGGCATATTCGGTGTAATCGGTAAAGGTTAAAAGGTAATACTGATTTTTTCCGAGTGTGTGTCTATATATTTTTGCGATATAATTTCTTTCGTTGATAACGACCTCAAGTGAGCCCTGCTCGTTGTTGCCCTCTCCCTCCTCGGGCAAGGTAGCCGTAAGGTCCTCGATGTTAAGCTCGCAAATGTCATTAAAATTCTTTTGCAAAAGGCTTGTGGAGGCGTTGAACACGTCATAAGCGCCCTTTGAGCACCACGCGATAATTCCGCTTGGGAGTGTGAGCACACAGGGAAGGTCAACACCCTTCATCATGCCGGTCATTGCCTTTTCCATTTGAAGAGTCTTTTCATTGAAGCTGTCTTCCTCGTGCTTTTTCTTTGCATAGAATATCAACACGATCGATACGAACAACAGATTTATACCCAAAATAACAAGGCCGAGCCAATTTGGATAGTCATCTATGAACATATTTATAAGAGCGTAAAGACCCATAAAGACCGTGCTGCTTAAAAGGCACATCCACAAAAGTGAATTGGATCCCGTAAAAACCTGTCTGCGTTTATTTTTTCTCATTGGATAAATCTCCTTTGATAATATTGTGTGATTATTATAAAGCAATATTTAGGCATTCTAATAATCTTCCTACTATTATAGCACGAAAATATCCTTTTGTAAACATAAATTTCGAATATTTATATATAAATAGTAAAAAAAACAAAAAAATTCAAAAAATATATAAAAAACTATTGCAAAAGAAAAAAAGATGTGCTATAATAGGGCATACTAATCTGAGAGTGGGTCCCAAAACGACCCACTCTTAATTCTTGAAAAGGCAGATTTGCAAATATGATTAAGAAAAACATTGCCACAACGGTTGCTGAGCTTGTGTCCCCTGTGGCGCAGGAAATGGGAATTATACTTTGGGACGTTGAATTCGTTAAAGAGGGCTCAAAGAAAATACTCAGAATAACCATTGATTCCGAAGAGGGAATCGATATTAATACCTGTGAGAAATTCCACAGAACGATCGACCCAATGCTCGATGAGGCGGACCCCATTGACGAGGCATACTATCTTGAGTGTACCTCCCCCGGGCTTGAAAGAGAGATCAAGACCGATGCGCATATTGAAATGTGCTTGGGTGAAAAGGTTGAGCTTAAGCTCTATGCTCCCAAAAACAATTCCAAGAGCTTTACAGGTAAGCTTTTGGGACTTTCTGAAGAAGGAAAAATCGTTATTGAATTCAATGGCGAAAATATAGAATTTGAAAAAAATGAAGTTGCAAAAATGCACACTGTGTTTGATTTTTAATTAAGGAGCATTGTTACAATGAACAAGGAATTATTTGTTGCTCTTGACATG
>JAZLBH010000118.1:0-3647 GCA_045613605.1 Eubacteriales bacterium | reverse complement strand
TTTTTTCTGCGCCTGTTAAAATGCAGAAAAAATCGTTATGTGTTATTGTGCTTTTAAGTACAATAACACAATTTGCGTAGATTTTTGCCGCGAAGCACCTTTAAAAAGTTTTTGGTTCTTTTTTCAAAAAGAACATTATTCCTTAATTAACTAACTCACCCATAAATCCCAATTTATATATTTATTTCATTATATCAAACTAATTTTTCGTTGTCAACAATACTTTTACCCCTATTGCAAAAAATATATTAGTGTGGTACAATGTATATATACCTACATAGAGGAGGCAAATATATGAAAAAACTTTTGGTTTTATCACTTATAATCATCACGCTTTTTTCAACCCTTACGGGATGCGGTTCTATCCCACAAGAACAAAACAGCATCACCTCGGGCAATCAATATTCCGAAGGGCTTGAATTCACATTGAGCAAAGACGGCACCGGTTATAGCTTGACCGGAATAGGAAGCTGCACCGATACAGAAATTGTTATTCAGGATACATACAACAATTTACCTGTAACGAGAATCGAAGCCGATGTATTCCGCAATCAAGCATCAATTACATCCGTAGTAATACCCGATTCCGTTACATATATTGGTTATGGCGTTTTTGCCGATTGCGCATCTCTTACCAATATAGTAATAGGCAATTCCGTTGAATACATTGGTTATCATGCGTTTGCCGCCTGCACATCTCTAACAAGTATAACAATACCAAGCTCTGTATCAACAATATACCATTATGTATTTGTTGGATGCACGTCTTTAAAGCAAGTCTTTTTCGAAGATCCAACGAATTGGGGCATCGGGGACTTTTGCTATAACGAATTAAACGATACGTATGTATGGCGTGTTACACCTATTGAGGATGATTTTTCAAATCCGTCATTGGCTGCACAGCTTTTAACTTCAACATATGTCAATCAAATATTAAACAAAACCAGATAAGAAGAGGTAAGAAACACATAAAAAAACTAATTTGTCTTTTCCTTGTTATTTGTTTTGTTTGTCCTTTGCTTTCGGGGTGTGGAGGATCTGATGAAGAAGCGCAAATGAAAAAGGCATATCTTCGTAGGTTTAACATTCAAGATAAAATGCCCGAAGACGTGATTATTGAATATGACGGTGGCACATACAACGGCGCGCGTATCGTAATGTTGGATGCTCGCAAGCACGAACCACAGAAAAAAGCCGTAGCTCTTACCGACGAGCTGGAAATTACATATTACGACTCCAATAGACTTTACGTTTATAAATACAGACATTTATTTTCTTTAGAATTAGCGCTGAAGCTGGAATTTATTTCAGAGGAAGATATTACTGATATAGTGAATAAATACAATGTAGCCGTCAGCTCTTTTTTAGACGTTTGCGACAAACACGATTTTGACGTCGGAACGGCGGACCTTTCTATATATAGCGCGGACAACCCCCACATTTTGCCCAATGCCGTAATTATACAATTCGACAAAAATATAATTTTGGGAGGAAAGGTTGAGGAAAAGGAATTGACAGTGAATTATATTAACTCCGTTATTTCCAAGAAACTCGTTGAAAAAATAGGCTTTCATATACTTGAGGACAAGGACACCATTACTTGCAAGGTTTTTATCACAAACAACGACATCAAAAAGCTTCCGGAAATTATGAACATTCTTGCTTCCGTTCCCGGAATACTCAATGTAGGCTGCTATAACCGTATACTTTACCCTGGAACTTAACACAGTTCAGCAAAAAATCAAATAGCAAAGAGGAGACCTCTCGGTCTCCTCTATATTTTTATTCTGCTTTCGCTTTTACTTCTTCTTTTTTTGTCTTCTTTTGCTCTTCGATCACCTTGAAGATCTCCTCGGCAGCAAGACGCGCCTTGCCGACCACGTGTTTATCTTCCTTAGGCATTGCAAAATAGAGCGCACGGTTGTTACCCATACCTATTACGTCACCAAGCGTGTACCAATGGAATGCCGCCTCAACGGTATACATCGAACGTGATTTTTGACTATAATCAATTTTACCGTCACAGCCCTTAAGAGACAAACCCTCAAAATTATGAGCAACTCTTCCCTCTCCAACGCGGTAAACGTCCTTGGTGTTAACTATCATATAGATATCACACGGAACGTCAAAGCCGTATGTACCTGCAAGAACCTCTTCTCTAATGCATTTTCTTTGCCAAGCATACCAATCGGGAATGTGGTCAAAGTAGTCCTCGCCCTCGGTCGACTTCAAATAACCAAGCTCGGTAAGCTCCCAAACCTTTCCGCATTCGTGACAGGTAAGGTGAATTCCCTTACCCTCCATCTTGCCCTCTTTTCCGCAATGAGGACATTTGTAAAGAACGCTGTCAAGTCCGTCCGCACGGAAGGGCTCGTCAATAACGATATTGTTTTCCTTTTGCCAACGGTACTGGTCATAAGAAAATTCCCTGTCAATAACCGCTTGAATTTCTTCAACGCTCATCGATTTTATCTGCTCGGGAGAAAGAACGTAACGCATCTCGGCAGAAACCTCAAGATCGCGATTTTGGAGCTTGTTGAAAATGGGGTCACGAAGATATGAGCCGTAGGTTTCAAGCATAACGAACGGAACGCCAAGCATCTTTATGAATTTAGCAAGTGATGAAGGAAGTGTGGTTTTTGTTCCGTCGAAGGTATAAGCCGCCTCAGGAAACATAAGCACTGAGCACTTGTTTTCGGTAAGGCAGTATTTAATGTCTCTTATAAGCTGCAAGTCGGCAATGAACTTTCTCGTTGGGAAGCAGCCTATCTGCTTCATTATCCAATTAAGGCCCACGAACGAGTCAAGAGTTGCAACCGTATTGAACTTTCTTGGGAAAAGCATGGAATAAGCAATTTCAAAATCAAGAAAGCTTGAATGATTCATCAAAATAAGCGCAGGCTCATCCTTGCCAAGATTTTCCATTCCTACCTCGCGGTGAGTGAAATGAGTTTTCTTAAGAGCTGGCTGAGAAATAACCTTTGTAAGGACGCGCCAAAACAATGCCGGCTTTTTAGGCTTAAAGTGCTTGGGCACCTCCATAGCCATTACTTCATCATAATCACGAACAACGTTTTTTATCTTCATAAATTAGCCCAACCTTTTGTAAATTTGTTTTTTATGAACATAGTATATCACCTTTTTTGCACTTTTGCAAGTATTTTTTCATATATTGATATCAAATCGAGCTTTAAGAAATCAAACACAAGCTCAAATTTTGATTTATAGGGGAGTTAGTTTACTTAAGATTAATGTTCTTTTTGAAAAAAGAACCAAAAACTTTTTTATGGAGCTTCGCGGCAAAAGGATACGCAAATCGTGTTGCTTTGCAACACATAACGATTTTTTCTGCATTTTAACAGGCGCAGAAAAAATCTAAGATTTGCTGTTCAAATAATAGCCACACTCAAAGCATACGACTATCATTTGTCAAAGTAAATTTTAGAAAATCTCTCCGTAGGTGAGGTTTTCGTAGTTCGGTTGGTGAAATCCTTGTCGAAAACTTGTTTTCGTAAAAGGATTTTAACAAGTGAACTGATAATTCGTTTGCGAATTATCAAAAAATTACGAACGGTCACCACAAACCCAATCCATTGTTTTGCTCCGCTTTTTCAAAAGCGGAAGCACGCCGCGCATATAATTTACAA
>JAZLBH010000117.1:0-7715 GCA_045613605.1 Eubacteriales bacterium | reverse complement strand
CATATTAACCTCCAGGTAAATCTCAAAAGCATTTTATCATAATTTGCTATAAAAATCAACCGTTTTTTAATAACACAGTGTGGAAATCCATTTACGAAATATCTATTTAATATCTATATGCAAAGCATTTGTGCAATTTGCACAAATAATACCCCTCGTATTTTGTAACATTTTTGCAAAAACTAATTGTTGACAAATTGCAAAATTTGTGTTATTATATATGGGTAGCAAACCGAATATGCCCCATTAGCTCAGAAGGTAGAGCACATGACTTTTAATCATGGTGTCCGGAGTTCGACTCTCCGATGGAGCACCAAGCCCGTTGCAAATGCGACGGGCTTTCCTTTTTTTTGTTTTAAATAGGTATTAGCATATAAATCAAAATTTGAAAACCATTTTTCGTAGAAAAGACGATTCTATAAAAATATGAACAATATTCAATAATATTAATTAGATAATATTAAAAAAATCCTTGTAATCTTGACTTTTATGTGATATAATTTAAGTGGAATAATTTGAACTTTTATATTATAAAGGAGAAATAATATGAGAAAGACAAAAATCGTATGTACCATAGGACCTGCTACTGAAAGCGAGGAACAGCTTCGTGCCTTGATGCTTGCAGGTATGAACGTTGCTCGTCTTAACTTTTCACACGGAACACACGAAGAGCATAAGGTGAGAATTGATAGAATCAAAAAGGTAAGAGAGGAGCTTGGGCTTCCCGTTGCGATCCTTCTTGATACCAAGGGTCCCGAATATAGAATCAGAACCTTTGAAAATGATAAAATTTATCTTAACGATGGTGATACATTCACCTTCACAACTGACCAAATCGTTGGTAATCAAGAAAGAGTAGCGGTTAGCTATCTTAATCTTCACAACGACCTTGAGGTTGGAAATAAGATTTACGTTAATAACGGACTTGTTCATTTCGTTGTTGAGGAAATCAAGGGACACGATATCATTTGTAAGGTAACTGCGGGCGGTGAGCTTTCTAACAGAAAGAGCATGAGCTTCCCTGGTAAGGTTCTTAAGCAGACTTATCTTTCAGAGGTTGATAAGGCAGATCTTCTTTTCGGCATTGAACAGGACGTTGACTTTATTGCTTGCTCATTCGTTTCCTGCAAGCAGGACATTGATGACGTAAGAGCATTCCTTGATGAGCACACACCCGATGATAACATTTCACTTATTGCAAAGATTGAAAACCAGCACGGTGTTGACAATATTGATGAAATTTGTCAGTCCTGTGACGGTATTATGATCGGCAGAGGGGATATGGGTGTTGAAATTCCCTTCGAGGAGCTTCCCAAAATTCAAAAGCACCTTATTACCAAGTGCCGTCTTCTCGGTAAGCGCGTTATCACCGCGACAGAAATGCTTGAATCCATGATTTACAATCCCCGTCCCACAAGAGCAGAGATAAGTGACGTTGCAAATGCCGTTTACGATGGAACAAGTGCAATTATGCTTTCAGGTGAAACTGCAATGGGTAAATATCCCATTCTTGCGGTACAGACAATGGCTAAAATTGCCGAAACAACTGAGAAGAATATTAACTACAGAAAAAGATTCTTTAATACCGAATTTGAAATTCAAAACAGCGTTGACGCGGTATCTCACGCAACATGCTCAATGGCAATTAATCTTAATGCAAAGGCAATTGTTGTTTGTTCACTTTCAGGCAGAACTGCAAGAATGGTAAGCCGTTTCAGACCTCCCGTTGATATCATCGGTATTTGTGTTGACCAAAAGTCAGTTCGTAAGCTTTCTCTTTCTTGGGGTGTAACACCTATTCTTGGTGAAAACGTTCCTACAACGGATGTTCTTTTCTACTCCGCTTACAAGACTGCAAAGAATACCTTCAATCTCCAAAAGGGTGATCAGATTGTTATTACAGGCGGTCAGATTAACGGTCAAAGCGGCAACACCAATCTTCTTAAGGTAGACGTGATCAGGTAATATGAATTTTGAAGAAAAAACAAAATCCGAAAATCTTATATTCGACGGTAAGGTGCTTCACGTTTATTGCGATGATATAATTCAACCCGACGGTAAGGAAGCAAAAAGGGAATATGCAAAGCACTTGGGTGCTGTTTGCGTAGTTCCTTTGACCGATAAAAATGAGGTTATCTGTGTTAAACAGTATAGATATGCCCACCATAGAATGTTTCTTGAAATCCCCGCAGGCAAGCTTGACTTTGTGGGTGAGGATAGAAGGGAAGCGGCACTTCGTGAGCTCCGTGAGGAGACGGGTGCACTTTGTGAGAGCTTAACTCATATTGGTGATATTGTTCCTTCTCCTGCTATTTTGACCGAGAGAATTTCAATGTATCTTGCAGAAGGACTCACCTTTACTGAAACGGAATATGACGAGGGCGAATTTATCGAAATTGTAAAAATTCCTCTTGCCGAGCTTGTTGAAATGATAATGAACGGTGAGATTGAAGATGCCAAAACTCAAAGCGCAATACTTAAGGTTTGGTATTTGAAAAACAAATAAAACTAAAGGGCAAATTTACATTTGCCCTTTCTTAAAATCGAGGAAATTATGAAAAAATTACTTGTAATTGATGGCAACTCAATACTTAACCGTGCATTTTACGGTGTAAAGCTTCTGTCAAATAAAAACGGACTTTATACCAATGCTATTTTCGGTATGATAAACATAATAAATAAGCAGCTTGAAGCGGTAAGGCCCGACTATGCGGCGGTGGCATTTGACCTTAAAGCCCCAACGTTCCGTCATAAAATGTATGACGCGTACAAGGCGGGCAGACACGCTATGCCTGACGAGCTTCGCGATCAGTTCCCATATGCAAAGCGCGTTTTACGCGAAATGGGCTTTGCCGTGCTTGAAAAAGAGGGCTATGAGGCGGACGATATTCTTGGTACGCTTGCAAGGAAAGCGGAAGAAAGAAATATTGAAGCATACGTGCTCACGGGTGACCGCGACTCACTTCAGTTGATTACCGATAAAACCACGGTTTTGCTTGCGACAAATAAAGATACTCTCGTGATGGATAAAAATGCCTTTTTTGAAAAATACGGAGTTGATGCAAGTCAGTTTGTTGACGTTAAGGCGCTTATGGGTGACTCGTCGGATAATATTCCCGGTGTTGCGGGCGTAGGGGAGAAAACTGCGTTAAAGCTCATTTCGGATTTTGGTTCACTTGATAACATTTATGCAAATATTCCCAGTGATAAGATCGGAAAAAGCGTAAATATCAAGCTTGCCGAAAATAAGGATAAGGCATATCTTTCTCAAACGCTTGCTAGAATTTGCACGGAGGTTCCTCTTGATGAATCCATCGACGATATTGCCTTTGAAGGCTTCCGCGATGGGGCTTATGACCTATTTACCGAGCTTGAATTTGCAGGATTTATTAAAAAATTCGGCTTGAAAAAGCCACAAAATACAACGCCTGTTCAACATACGGTAAATGAAGGCGAGCAGCTCGGCTTTTTCGTTGAAATCACTGAAACTGAAGCGGTAAAGAACGAAAGTGCGGTAACGCTCGATGAGCTTTTAGCACTTGATAAATCCACACCCGTTGCCATTTCTTTTGAAAACGGCAGGATATACGTTGCAAATGAAAATGATCTGCTTGTTTTTGAAGGCACCACCGACTCTGCGCGCGAATTTTTATGCGATGAGGAAAGATATTTTGTCTTGCACGATTGCAAGAGTGCCTATCACGAGCTTGCACACATAAATTTTAGAAGCTGTAAATTTGACACGATGCTTGCCGCATACGTATTGAATGCAGGGGAGGGCTCATTTGACATTGAAAGACTTGCTATGGCAAATTTGTCCTTGGTGATGGATGATCAAACCAACAAAGCGTCGATAGTTTATGAAATATATAAAATACTGAAGCCAAAAATTGAAGAAAACGGATTCGAAAAGCTCTTTTACGACATTGAAATGCCTCTTGCCAAGGTTCTTTTTGAAATGGAGCGCGAGGGCTTTAAGATCGACCGTGAAGGACTTTACAATTACGGACTTCGACTTGATGAAAATATAAACGAGCTTGCCGACCGTATATACGGATACGCGGGCAAGGAATTTAATATAAATTCCCCTAAGCAGCTTGGTGAAATTTTATTTGAAACCTTGATGCTTCCTCACGGCAAGAAAACCAAAACGGGATACTCAACTAATGCCGAGGTTTTGGATAAGCTTCGCGCGTATCACCCCATAATTCAAGATATTCTTGATTACCGCCAGGTCGTTAAATTGAAGGGAACCTACGTTGACGGATTTATTAAATTGCTGACTGAGGATAATAAAATCCACACAACGTTCAAGCAAACGGGAACGGCAACGGGACGTCTTTCTTCCGCGGAGCCCAATTTGCAAAACATTCCTATCAGAACTACTCTTGGTAGAGAGCTTCGTCACTATTTTATCCCGAAGAGTGAGGATTATCTTCTTATTGACGCTGACTATTCACAAATCGAGCTGCGTCTTCTTGCTGCGATTTCGGGCGATGAAAATATGATAGGTGCATTTCTTTCGGGCGTTGATATTCATACATCAACTGCCGCAAACGTGTTCCACGTGCCCGAAAATATGGTAACGAGTGAGCTTCGCAAACGCGCAAAGGCGGTAAACTTTGGTATCGTTTATGGAATTGGTGAATTTTCTCTCTCTGACGACCTTCACATTTCAATGAAAGAAGCGAAAGAGTATATTGAAAGCTATAAGGCAAGCTATCCGCTTGTAGATAAATATCTTAAAGACATCGTTGCCGAGGGCTACGAGCACGGATTTGTATCAACTCTCTATGGTAGAAGAAGATATATCCCCGAGCTCTCGGGACAAAACAAAATGCTTAAGAAATTCGGTGAGCGCGTTGCTATGAATAGCCCCATACAGGGAACAGCCGCAGACATAATCAAGGTTGCTATGATCAACGTTAATCGCCGACTTAAGGAAGAGGGCATTGATGCAAAGCTCATTTTACAGGTTCACGATGAGCTTTTGGTTGAATCACACAAGGATTGTTCAGCTCTTGCGGCGAAAATCTTGCGTGAGGAAATGGAAAATGCAATTCTTTTGCCTGTACCTCTCTCCGTTGAATTGACGGTTGGTGAGACCTGGTACGATAATAAATAAATTTACCGGAGAATGATATGAAAAAGAAACTTTTAATTGGTATTATTGTAGGTTTGGTTGCTTTGGCTTTGGTTATTGCGGTGCTTGTTATTGGAGCATCATCTCCTAAGCACGAGCATACTGAAGTCATAAAAGAAGCAATTGAACCGACCTGTACTCAAACGGGATTAACAGAGGGAAAATATTGTTCGACCTGCGGTGAGGTTTTGGTTGCACAAAGAACCGTTACTGCGAAAGGTCACACTGAGGGTGATTGGATAGTTGATAAAGAAGCAACTAAAGCCGAGGACGGCTCAAGGCATACCGAATGCTTGGTTTGTAAAGGTGTAGTGAGGACAGAAACCATTTTTGCCTTTGGATCTACCGGTCTTGATTATCAAGTTAATGACGATGGAGAAACTTGTACGATTGTAGGTCTCGGAGCTTGCACTGATGAGCATGTGGTTGTTCCTGCGAAAATCGACGGTTATGTAGTTGATTCTATTGGATACAAAGCTTTTTATAATGGTGAATTTGATGAAATTACTATTCCAAAAACAATTTCATATATAGGCGAATACGCATTCAATGATTGTCTTGCTCTTAAAATAATAAATTATAACGGAACTAAAGACGAATGGGGAAGGGTAAATAAAGCTCCTTATTGGAATTTTTCTACATTCCCTTATAATATATACTTTACTGATGGCATGGCATCGAAAACTTATTTTACCATTAACGATACCTTGCCTGATGGTGAAGGGGAAACGGCGACAGTTATTATCCTTGCAGGACAGTCGAATGCTGCGGGATGCAGTCTCGACGAATATTTGCAAAAGAATGTTTCGGCTGAGAAATATGCCGAGTATAAAAACGGTTACGATAACGTATATATCAATAATTATTCTGACAACAGACTTACAAACGGATTTGTGAAGTGCTCTGTTTTGCAGGGTGGTCCTGATGGTTGCTTTGGACCTGAACTTGGATTGGCTGATAAACTTCACGAGATGTATCCCGATAGAACATTCTATATTATTAAATGTGCTTGGAGTGGAACTAATCTATTTGAACAATGGTTATCTCCGTCAAGCGAAGGTAAAACAGGTAAGCTCTATACAGAATTTATTACTTATGTTCAAACCAGCATAAGATATCTTCAATCAAAAAACTATAACGTTGAAATTGAAGCTATGTGTTGGATGCAGGGTGAATCAGATTCCTTCAGCGTTGAGAACGGTGTGAATTATGAAAATCATCTTACCAATTTCATTGGGGATATCAGAAAGCATTTCAAATCATATCTTTCTAAGGATGGAATGGCGTTCGTTGATGCATATATTGCTGATAATCCGATGTATTGGGTGTACTGTGATTATGTGAACGAATCAAAGAAAAATGTGGCTGATTTATCTCCTATGAACGTAGTTATAGATACGATTGCTCATGGACTTTCTTGCTCAGAGGAGCCCGTCGGTACTGTCGATATGGCGCACTACGATTCCTTGAGTGAAATCAAGCTCGGTCATCTCTTTGCCGAGGAAGTAGCAAAATTTTTGGATTGATTTTTGAAAATAATATGATTTCGCACCCTGCATTTAATGTGGGGTGCTTTTTCTTAAAGTATCCTTGACAAACCCTTTGAAAAATGTTACACTATATCCAATACTTAAAAAGGCGGTATTTATAATGAAAAACGTACTCATAACTGGTGGCTCGCGTGGAATTGGACGCGCTTGCGTTGAAAAATTTACGCGTGAGGGCTATACTGTTTCCTTCATATATAATAATAGTGATTTTGCGGCAAACGAATTATATGTAAAAACGGGTGCTTATGCAATTAAAGCAGATGTTTCAAATCCAAAAGAGGTGCGCGATGCGGTTACTAAGGCAATTGAGAATATGGGAAGCATAGATATCCTTGTCAATAATGCCGGAATTTCACTCATTAAGCTTTTTACCGACACCACGGACGAAGATTATTATAATATAATGAATACAAATCTCGGAGGAACGTTTTTTGTTACCCGCGAGGTGTCAAAAAATATGATTTCAAACCATTTTGGAAGAATAGTAAATATTGGTTCTATGTGGGGAAAGGCAGGGGCTTCGTGCGAGGTCGCTTATTCTGCCTCTAAATCTGCGATTGAAGGCTTCACAAAGGCACTCGCTAAGGAATTGGGGCCATCGAATATTACGGTTAACTGTATTGAGCCTGGTGTTATCAATACGGAGATGAACGCTGAACTTGATAAAGGGGTGCTCGACGAGCTTTGCGAGGAAACTCCGGTTGGAAAAATTGGGGATGCTAAAGAGCTTGCGGAATTTATTTATCTTATTGCAACTGAAAAAAGCGGATTTTTAACCGGGCAGATCATAGGATTTGATGGTGGTTTTGCAATTTAAGGAAATTATTGAAATTTTTTGAACTTTTTTTGAAAACCCTATTGACAAACCGAAAGAGATATGGTAATATAGTCAAGTCGCAAACGCGAGGGGAGGATAAGGACCCGAAAAAAGTTTTGAAAAAAGTAAAAAAAGTACTTGACAAAATGGTAGCGGATGTGATATAATAACAAAGCTGTATATTTTGAAGGCAGCGAAATCGGTC
>JAZLBH010000116.1:0-3099 GCA_045613605.1 Eubacteriales bacterium | reverse complement strand
TATCCCGAGGCAAGATATTCACTTTGCGGTACACAAAGTGAGCTTCACGAAAGCCTTGGTCAAATGTGCAAGATGATGAAGGTGCCCGTTGTTACATTGAAATGCGTTGGTAACCATTTGAAATCACCTTTCTGGAATACCAAGGACCGTAAGGTGCCTTATACCGAGGGTCATTTGACACAGATATTCACTGCCGAGGAGCTTAATGCGGCAAGCGTTGAAGAAATCAATGCTAAAATTGCTGAGGCATTGACCTATGACGATTTTGCTTGGCAAAAGGAAAACAATATTAAAATTACCGCGTCATATCGCGCAGAGGGCTTGCACAACGTGCTTTACCAGTGTCCACACTGTAATACCGAGTACAAGATGACCTCAAAGGGTGACACTATCAAGTGTGAGCATTGCGGCAAGGCTTGGAAGATGACTGAGCTTGGCGAGCTTGTGGCTCTTGAGGGTGAAACCGAGTTTTCACACATTCCCGATTGGTACGAATGGCAAAGAGCCAACGTGCGTGCCGAGGTTAGAGAGGGAAGATACTATTTTGAGTCCGAGTGCCACGTTAAATCCATGCCCAACGGTGTAAGATTCTATGATATCGGAGAGGGAACCATCGTTCACGATAAGGACGGATTCAGACTCAGGGGCTTTGGTAAATACGGCTTCTTTGAAATGGAAAGAAAGTCAGCAGGGCTTGAGGCGTGCCATATAGAATATAATTATCTTGGCAAGCACGGTGACTGCATCGACTTGAACACACTTGATGACACCTACTATATTTTCCCGCACCGCAAGGATTATTCCGTAACAAAGATAGCCCTTGCTACCGAGGAGATTTACAGAGAGATCAAAGAAAACGCACCAAAACGCGCTCCAAGAACCAGAAAAGCAACACAAGAATAATAAAACGTCCTGTCTAATTTTAGGCAGGACATTTTTGTTTTAGAGCAAAATGTAAAATATTACCAAATTTTACCAATAAATTTTGGTTAATATTTGTTTTTCTTTTATATTGCAATTATTGGTAAAATATGGTAAAATATTATTGTCAAAATTTACCAATTAAAAGGAGAAAAGAAATGAATACTACAAAAATACTTATTGCCGATGAGAATAATGCTTCAAGAAACAGTCTGCGCGACGAGTTGAAATCACAAGGGTACGTTAACGTATATGAGGCAACGAATGGTGAAGAGGCGATTACGATGATAAGCACTGTTTTGCCCGATATCGTTATCATTGACGTTTTACTATCAAAGCTTGATGGGATTGGTGTTATCCGCCAAGTTAAAAGAGAGCTTTCTGAGGACGCACCGCTGTTTATAGTTACTTCAATAGTCAGCAATCACAATATGCTTCTTGAGGCAAACAATGCAGGGGCGTCGATGTGTATGATAAAGCCCGTGAATACTGAAAGCTTGGTTTATCACATTGAAAATCTTTTGCCGAATGATTTGGACATCTTATCCTTGCCTGAGGAAAATTCGTCAAATGATCTTGAGTCGCAGGTAACAAAAATTATTCATCAAATTGGAGTTCCAGCGCATATTAAGGGCTATCAGTATTTAAGAACTGCGATTATTTTGACTGTTAACGATAGTGATATTATCAATTCGGTGACGAAGATACTTTATCCGACGGTTGCCAAGAAATATCAAACGACGACGAGCCGAGTTGAGCGCGCGATTCGTCACGCGATTGAGGTCGCGTGGGACAGGGGAGACGTCGAGGTGCTCAATTCCTATTTCGGATACACTATTCAGGGAAATCGAGGTAAGCCCACAAATTCCGAATTCATCGCAATGATTGCCGACAATTTGAGATTGAAATATAAGATGTACGTATAATAAAAGGTCGCTCAGGGGAGCGACCTTTTATTGTTAAATGAAAACCACTCGATAGTCGCGTGGTTCGAAATAGGCTCTGCCTATGAGGATAAAAAGTTATATTATATCGATAATTAATATCAGAAAAACACTTGGCTCCATCTGACGAGGGCGCGACGCGTTAAGAAAATATGCCTGAGGCATATTTTTAGCCAAAGCGGGGGTAAGCTGTACTTACGACCTGGGTCGTAGACTCCCGACGAAGTCGGGTGGGGGAGAGATTTTCATTAGAAGTTACTTTTGTACTGAAACTCTCCCTCCGTCTTTTGCTACGCAAAATCCACCTCCCTCGACAGATGGAGGCAAGAGAAAGCGACACATCTATGGGTAGCGAGTAACAATTGTATGGTTGGCAGGCCAATACTAAGCGCACTTGTGCGTAGCCAGTAGTATTAGGGCTATGCCCGAAACTTTTACGGGGGGTATTTATTGGTTGACAACGTCCTTGTGTTGTGCTATAATGTACACATGATATTTTAACGTAGTTAAATGTGAAAGGAAAAAGACTATGAAGGTAATACTTTTGAAATGGCTTCCTTTAATATTATCGTTGGCAGTATGTATAACGACGTTGGCTGTTACCTTTAGTGCTAAATCAGAGTCTGCTGATAAGGGCAAATCCGCATATGAGATAGCCGTTGAGCACGGATTTGAGGGAACTGTGGAGGAATGGCTTGCATCTCTCAAGGGAGAAATGGGGGCTCCGGGTTCTAAAGGTGATAAAGGCGACACAGGTGCGCAAGGTGAAAAGGGTGAGAAAGGCGATACAGGTGCACAAGGTGCACAAGGTGAAAAGGGTGACAAAGGCGACACAGGTGTGCAAGGTGAAAAGGGTGAGAAAGGCGATACAGGTGCACAAGGTGAAAAGGGTGACAAAGGCGACACAGTCGTTCAAGACACAACAGCCCCATCACAAGGAATAATAACTACTACTGCTAATCAAGGTTCGCAAAATCCCGATGAAGATAACTATTTACTCGAGGTAATGCCCGAGGGTGGCACATTTGAAAAGGTTGATATTTCAACATATACGCTTCCTGAAACAATTAAGGAAGCGCACAAGTCAAGCAACGGTGGATACGTATTCCAGGTTGAATTTGCCGGATTTAACCCCGGTAACGTTGCAATGATCGGTGTTTCTGCCGACGGTAAGGTTACAGGAACAAAGATGATCACAAATACTGAGTCATCGGGCTTTGGTGCAGACCACCTT
>JAZLBH010000115.1:0-5603 GCA_045613605.1 Eubacteriales bacterium | reverse complement strand
AAAAATTCCTATATATTGTAGCACAAATTTATATACATTTCAAGGGTTTAAGAGATTTTTGTTCAAATTTTGATTTATCGGGGAGTTAGTTTAGAAAAGGATAATGCCACTTTTTGCGAAAAGTGGCGCAAAAAGCTTTTTAAAGCACTTCGTAATAGTAGCCATAGAGTTTGTACTGACTCTACTAGATTTCGCACAAATCGAGTGCCTCACTTCTTCGCGCTCGGCACATTGTTGTTTGCACACTTCCTGCGAAAAAACCACGGTTTGCTACTACAAAACATAGCCATTTTGCTTTGAGTGTGGCTATTATTTGAACAGCAAATCTTAGATTTTTTCTGCGCCTGTTAAAATGCAGAAAAAATCGTGATGTGTTGCAACGCAACACGATTTGCGTAACTTTTTGCCGCGAAGCTCTATTAAAAGTTTTTGGTTCTTTTTTCAAAAAGAACATTAATCTTAAGTAAACTAACTATAATTCCCCTTCCAAAACTCCTTCACAAGTCCTGCAAGGTCCTGTGCTGAATGAGTATATTTCGCGTGCGACCAATGAAGTGGGAACATCATTTTATATTGCTCGGTCGCGTATCTATCGTCAAGCAAAACCACAACTCCTCGGTCGTTTTCGGTACGGATTACTCGTCCCGCCGCCTGCAAAACTCTATTCATTCCGGGGTAGGTATAGGCATAATCGTAACCACCCTCGCGAGTATGGTCAAAATACTCCTTCATAATGTTTCTTTCATTTGAAATTCCGGGCAAGCCAACACCCACAATTATCGTTCCGATAAGGCGCGAGCCGGGGAGGTCAACCCCCTCCGAAAAGCTACCGCCAAGCACACAAAATCCGAGTCGGAGCACGCCCTCGTCGTCCTTGAAATTAGCCAAAAATTCTTCCTTTTGGGCATAATTCATATTAGTACTTTGCGCAAATACCTTAACCTTAGGATATTTCTTTTCAAATTCCTTTTGAACCTCGCTCATATACTTATACGAGGGAAAGAAAACTATATAATTCCCCGCCCTGCCACTAACGGTTGCAGCAATGCAGGATGCGATCTTCTTATAAGAGGATTCCCTCTCTTCAAATCGCGTATTTATACTGTCAACGCAGAAAAGTCCGAGATTTTTTTGCATGAACGGTGACGGTAATTGCAATTTGATGCTGCTCTTATCACCGCCCAAAATATCGGAGAAATAATCAATCGGCTCAAGCGTTGCCGAAAACATTATGCTAGAAACGGCTCTGTTATGGCAAAGCGCAAGCTGATGCGAGGGGTCAAGACACGCAAGTCGCACCTTAACATCCCCTCCCGAAACCTCTATAAAGAACATATAATGCTCGTCATAAAGCTCCGAAATCTTCTTATATTTCATAAGGTCGGCATAAAGGCGCTTCACGTCGCTCAAAATGGGAGAAAGTCGATTTCTCCTGATCCAATTTCCCATAACCGAGCATATCTTTTCAACGCGCTTCTCTATTTCATCATAGGCATTTTTACTGATATAATAGCCCTGCTCCTCACCCTTATCGTTTTTGAGCATATTGTCGCGACAAAGCTCCTTGGATTTTTCTAAAAGAAGTAAAAATCCGTCAATTTCGTTCAAAATTTCACTGTCGTGAGGTGGCAAAAGAGATGCCACCGATTCAAGAGCATTTCGAGAGAGAACAGCCGAATACATATCAATAGCACGGTCGGGCAGATTGTGAGCCTCGTCGATAAGAAAGACGTATTTTCCGTTTTCCCCATCCTCTCCAAAATATCGTTGAAAATAGATAATGGGGTCGAAAATATAGTTGTAATCACATATGATAACGTCACACAAAAGTGACAAATCAAGACTTAATTCATAGGGACAAACTCTATACTTTTTAGCAAATGAGTCGATAAGAGAAACCGTATATCCGCTATAATTCTCAACCAATTCCTTGATTGCATCATTCACTCGGTCATAATATCCACGGGCAAATTCACAGTCAAACGAATTGCAAAAATTAGCGGCACCCTGACCTGAAGCAATCTTTTTTGAGCAAAGGCATACACTGTCCTTAGCACTAATAACGATAGTCTTTAGCTTGGCGCCTGCCGAGTGGAGCTTTTTCATCGCGCCCCAAGCCTCACGTCTTGTACTTGCCTTGGCGGTAAGATAGAAAATCTTATCAGCCTTCCCTTCAGAAAGAGCACGAACGGCGGGATATAGGGACGAAACGGTCTTTCCAATGCCCGTAGGAGCTTGAACAAAAACGTTCTTTCCCTTGGCAATTCCACGATAAATTGCCTTTATCATCTGCTCCTGTCCGCCCCTTATTTCATTATATGGGAACGGAACTTTTTTTGCCCTTGGAAGTATCTCGTTTTTTCTTTCAAGCATTAATTTTCCAAAGAAATCGGCGCGTTCAAGAAGCACAAGATATTCTCTTTTTAACACCTCGGTCGTAAAGCTGTCCTCAATAATTTTAATGGTTTTGTTACTTCTAAAGCAAAGCACGATTCTAACGTTAATCCTTGAAAGCGAATGCTTTGCAGCATAAAAATACGCGTTCGTCTTTAACAGCGCAATATCATAATTGCTCGGAAACACACTGTCGTCCATAAATTTTCTTTCAACAAATTTATCGACAAATCCCATGTCTGCCGTTTTATAGGCGCGATCAATTATACTGCTGACGGTATAATAGGTGCCGTTCATTTGCACCGTGTTATTGACTGATTCAAGCAATCTCAACGGCTCGTGAGCGCGGTCATAATCGGGCAACTGACTCAAAAAAGCATCAAAGCTCTTGCTTTGCAAATTCATATCCTGCGGCATACGCGAATCAAGGTCAGAAGGTCGCGCTACCAGTGAGCAAAGCTCATTTGCTTGCATTTCCACACAATATTCATTTTCATTAAAATGCATAGCGCACCTCCCATAAAGCAATAGATATATTATTTTATCATATATTATCGAAATCGTCAAGAAAATTTCCAATATTTTTGCACTATCATTTTTATCCCGTTTGTAGTACAATGTATTAGGGAGGAAAAACAGATGGAATTAATTGTTGTAAATGAAAATAAGCTAAAAATCGTTATGAGTGAAAACGATATGCACGCTTACGGTCTTGACGAAAATGAATTCTATTGCTCAGTTACAAATGCAAGAGCTATTCTTGAAAAAATATTGCATAATTCTCCTATAAAAACCGGGTTTGAAAACGTATCGACCGAAGATAAAATTCTTATTCAGCTTTATCCTGATAAAAACGGCGGTTGCGAGCTATACGTAACCAAGATAGCCTTTGATGAGATGGAGGACACTTCATTTATGATAGACGAAAACGAATCAAAATATCTTTTACCCAAGCCCAAGGGAAAGCCGGTATTGATTTCTTATAAATTTGATAAATTGGAACACGCAATAAAGGCAGCACGCGAGACTTATAAGCATAATTACAGCGGTATAAGCTCATTTTATAAGGATTCAAGCGGTAAATATTATTTATTTATCGGCACTCAAGGAAAAGAAAATTTGCGCATAATGGATTTTTTATCGGAATTCGGAGAACAAATAAACAGCGAAAATACATATATGCTACTGTGCGAAAGAGGAAAATGCATTTTCAAAGACAACGCAATAGAAAGCTTAACGAAAATATAAAAAGAAAAAGCAAGCCCAAGGCTTGCTTTTTCTGGAGCTGCTAATCAGAATCGAACTGATGACCTCGTCATTACCAATGACGTGCTCTACCGACTGAGCCATAGCAGCATATTTACTTGACTTTATTATTATATCACAAGAAATATTAAAAATCAAGTCCTTTTTATAATTTTATTTTTATTTTTTTATTGCATTTTTTAATATTTGTTTTGTTAAATATATTTTATATATTTTTAAGATTTATTCTTGTTTTTATAGTAGAAAACTGCAAGTCAACTTGCAGTTTTCTAAAAAATCATTTAACTATGATACTCAAATGTGAGCCGCGAATTCCCTTTTGCCTTCTGTGTGAATAAAATAATTCGGGGTTACAGCAAGTACAGTAAGGTGCTACGTCTATATTGCTCTCGGGCACTCCGCATGATGTGAGGAGCTCAATGTTCATTCCCTTCAAATTCGCAAAAAGCTTATCATCTTCTTTGAAAATTATAAATCTATTTTTATAGTTTTGTCCAAGTTTTTCTTCTATTTTCCGAGAAAAATCTTCTCCAACTTCATAGCAACATTCATCTATACAAGGTCCAATTGCTACATATATATTTTCAATTCTCGCACCAAATAACAAAAGCTTTTGAACGCTCTGCTCAGCAATACCATCAGCAGTACCTCTCCACCCCGCGTGAATAGCGGAAACCGCAATCACCTCACCGTTATCATTTCTCGCCTCGAGTAAAATAGGAACACAGTCAGCGGTTTTAACACCAATGGGCAGATCCTTTTCGTCAGTTACGTAACCGTCACACGAAAACTCAGGATTTTTATAATATCCGGCTCCAAAATCTTCATTTTTAACCACCTTAACAATGCTCGAATGAATTTGCGGAACGCTTATTACCTTTTTATCATCAATTCCGATAGCATTTGATAAAATCCTTAGGTTTTCAAGCACGGTATTGTTGTCATCGCCCAAATTGAATGCCAAATTCATTCCCATCGTATGCTCTAACGCACTCACGCCTCCAATGCGCGTTGAAAAGGCGTGGTTTGATTTCAAAACGGTGCTTTTCAAAAGAAAAACACCGTTTTTGTTTATTAATTCAAACATATCAATGCTCCTCAGAGCTATCGCTCTTAACGGCAATCAACTGCTCAGCATAGGGCAAGCTCATTATCCAGTCGCAAAGATCGTGCCACTCGTGAAGCTTATGAGTTCTGCGCGCATAGTACATATTAATAAGATTTTCGTAATTAAGGGTTACGGTTCTCATTTGGTTATAAGAGGTGGGAAGCATCTGGATCATATTTATCCAAGCTTGCTTGTTCTTTTTATCCTCGCAAAACTTAACTCGCTCGCACTCCATATATTCAATAACCATGTCAAGCACCCTAAGACCGTCCTCGTCCATCAATTCGCAGGAAAAGTCAGCGCGCTCAAATTGCTTGTGGTGTATTTTATGCATGGTTGAACAAGAGTTTGCAACGGTGCCAACCTTATAGGTATCAAACTCCTTCCACCAATAAAGAGGCGCGGTGATATCAACGCTAACAAATATTTGACGCAAGAATTTTCTGTGATCGTTTCCTGCTTTGGCAAGACGCGTAGCAAGGTCCAAATCATTGGGACCAAGAACGTAATTGCCCTTATCGTCATAGTAGCTATCACTTCTGCCCCAGCTGTTAAGAGGATTTCTTGCTCCTCTTATAGCATTCTCCAAATTCATTACACTAACTCTATCTATATGTATCATTTTGCAGCCTCCTAACATCAATATATAGTATTATAACATAACTTTATTAAACTTTCAATAATATATTTCATTTTGCTATTGAATTTTTTTCGTTTTTGTGATACAATAATTTGAATTGTAAATAAATAACTCTATTTTGGAGGAAAATATGATAAATAACGAAAAAATATGCTTTTCCGGAGTACAGCCCTCAGGAAATTTGACCATTGGTAA
>JAZLBH010000114.1:0-16405 GCA_045613605.1 Eubacteriales bacterium | reverse complement strand
CCTCATCCTTTACGTTTTCCTTAAGAATGATGATAACTCCCTGCTCTGTGAAGAGATAGCTTACGCAACCTGTCTGACCAAGATTGCCCTTGAACTTTGAGAAATACGATCTAACGTCACCTGCTGTTCTGTTTCTGTTATCAGTAGAAGCCTCTACAATAACTGCAATACCCGCAGGACCGTAGCCCTCATATACGATTTCCTCGTATACTGTGTTAGTTTCGCCAAGAGCCTTCTTGATTGTACGCTCAATGTTATCGTTTGGCACGTTATTTGATTTTGCTTTAGCAATGAGATCACGAAGCTTTGCGTTAACTGTAGGATCGCCGCCGCCTGCTTTAACCGCAACGGTAATTTCCTTACCAATCTTTGTGAATATTTTAGCCTTTTGGGCATCAGTTTTTTCTTTTTTGTGCTTAATATTGTTCCATTTACTATGTCCGGACATTGTTATATACCTCTCTTTTGTTAAATCACTTATAATAAAAATTTGAACTTATATTTTTTCAGTCTTTTTAAGGCAAATCAAATCAAACGCATTACCAAGAACATAGTTTGTTGCCTTTGTCAAAGCTATTCTTGTATAGAAGACGTTACCATCTTCAGCTGAAAGAATTTGACAGTTATGATAGAATCTGTTAAATGCCGTAGCAACGTCAAGAATATATCTTGTAACAACCGATGGCTCGTATGCTTCAAGGGCTTCAAGCACCTTTTCGGGGAAACGTGCAAGTGTTTTGATAAGCTCCTTTTCCTCATCAGCTGTAAATTTAATCACTCCGTCGAATGTCCTATCATTAGATTTTTCAATCAATGAACAAGTTCTCGCGTAAGTATACTGAACGTAAGGACCTGTATTTCCGTCAAATGAAAGCGCATCCTCAAGCACAAAGTTAATATCTCTGATTCTATTGCTGGAAAGATAATAGAATACAATCGCTCCAACTCCCACAGCCTCAGCCACCTTGTCCTTGTTTTCAAGGTTAGGATTCTTTTCATCCATAATTTCAGAAACCTTTTCAATAGCCTGTGCGAAAAGATCCTTAAGAAGAATTACATTACCCGTTCTGGTGGCAAGCTTTGCTCCGTTTATACTAACCGTACCGTAAGGCACGTGAACCAATTTGTCATGCCAATCGTACTGCATGAGCTCAACAACCTTAAACCACTGTGCAAAGTGAAGGCTTTGACCTGCACTTGTAACATAGATTGCCTTATCAAAATCATAAGTTTGCTTTCTATAAACAGCTGCTGCAATATCACGGGTAGGATATAACGTAGAGCCATCTCTCTTAAGTATCAAGCATGGAGGCATGTTATATTCTTCAAGATCGACAATTGAAGCCCCGTCATCAATCTTAAGAAGATTCATATCGCGAAGCTTTTGAACCTGTGCAGGCATCTTATCGGTATAGAAGCTTTCGCCCTTGTAGCTGTCGAACTCTATTCCAAGCTGCTTATAGGTCTTTTCATATTCCGCAAGGCTTATCTCGACAAACCATTTCCAAAGAGCAATATTTTCCTCATCTCCAAGCTCAAGCTTGTGGAATTCAGCCCTTGCTTCATCATTGAGTGCCGGATCTTCTTCTGCAGCATGATGGAACTTAACGTACAATTCCACAAGCTTGTCTATACCGCCGGCATTAATGGCATCTCTATCGCCCCATTTTTTATATGCTACAATCATCTTACCAAACTGTGTTCCCCAGTCGCCAAGATAATTGATACCAACACAGTTATATCCAACAAATTCATGAAGCTTTTTAAGTGAGTGACCAATAACCGTGGTGCCAAGGTGTCCAATATGGAAGGGCTTTGCAACGTTAGGAGATGAATAGTCTAAAACGACCGTCTTACCGCTTCCAAAGTCGGCAGAACCGAACTTATCCCCTCTAGCAAGAATATCGTCACACAATACGCTTGCAAGATATGTATCACTGATACTGATGTTCAAATATCCGTTAACAGCTTCAGCCTTTTTTATCGAAGCATCTGCAATTCCCTCTGCAATCACTTGTGCTATTTGCACGGGAGAACGGCGAAGACTTTTTGAAAGCTTGAAGCAAGGAAGCGCCAAGTCACCCATGCTTGTATCGGGTGGATACTCCAGCATTGCAGAAATATCTTCAGCGGTAATCTCAGCACCGGTAAAGCTGTTTTTAATAACATCAAGAACCTTGTTAGAAATTATTTTCTTAAATTTTTGCATTTTTTACCTCTCTATATTCTATATCCATTAGTTATAAACATTAAGATTCTACCATCATGGTTTTTATTTTAGCGCCTATGTTTTGTGCTATTTCGTCGCTCGAAGCAACTACAAATATCGTATCATCACCGGCAACGCAGCCCAATATATCATCAGATTTTATGTTGTCGATTCCGGTCGCAACAGCCTGCGCCATGCCTGCATGTGTCTTTATAACAATTATATTCATTGCACAATTAACCGAAAGAATCAGATGAGTTAATGAGTGGTTCAATTTGTTTATATCGTTGACTCTTGTCGAATGAGGAAATACGTAATAATATCCATTAACACCATCAGATATCTTAGTTAGCTTTAATTCCTTAATATCCCTAGACATAGTTGCCTGTGTCGCAGTAAATCCGTTTTCCTTTAGTCTTTTTATGAGTTCGTCTTGGGTATCAATTTTGTAGCTGCTAATTATTTCTTTAATTTTAGCTTGACGTTCTTTTTTCATAATTATCTCCTAAATATATTAGTAATTGTTCTTCATTTTTTGACTTAAAATAGTATAAAACGAACAATCCTTTAATCTTACTAGCTTTACGGATAGTTCCGACTTAGATATCTTAACCACGTCGTCTCTATATAACTCACAATTAGATTTGCCATCTATAGTAAGCATAAGGGACTTTTCTCTAACTGAAACGTTTTTAATTTTAATTGCAGTTTCATCTGAAAACAGCAATTGTCTAGCAATAAATGAATGAGGACATATTGGGGTAACCATCATACATTTAACCTTTGGGTCAGCAATAGATCCCCCCGCACTCATAGCATATGCAGTTGAACCCGTTGGAGTAGAAACTATCAATCCGTCAGCACGGTACAAGGTTACAAGATTATCCTCTGCATACAGCTCAAGATTAATAATTTTAGAAACACCGTCATTCGAGATAACGGCATCGTTCAAAGCATATGATTGATATTTTTTATTTCCGTTCTTATCAAAAACCTCAATATCAATCATTGCTCTTTCATCCAGGGTATAGTCACCCTCAATAATCTTATCAAGTGCAGAAAGCTCATCCATCTCAAGCTCTGCCATATATCCAAGATGACCAAGATTAATTCCAAGAATCGGCTTTCCTCGTCTTGCCATCTTTTTGGCACAGTCAAGAATGGTGCCGTCTCCACCAAGAGCAATCACAAGATCCGCTTCATCATAAAGCTTCTCAATAGGCAAAAAATATATATTGCCTCTATAATTTTTCATTGAAAGAACTCTATCCTTGCTATACTGAGAAACAAGAATTTTACATCCAAATTTTAATAGATAATTTGCCACCTTTAATGCGGACGAGCCCTTCTCAAAAATATTAAAATTAGTTACAATTGCTATTTTTTTCATGTTTTTTTCCTTCCACCATCTGCAATACGCGAGGTATACTGTTTACGATATTGCAGAGTAAGTAACTTGTTAAATTATTTGTTTAATTTTATTTTCAGAAATTTTATTTTCAGGATTTTGAGATTTTTGGAAGTATACCAAAAACTCAACATTTCCACTACCACCTTCTATTGGCGAGCGAATAATATCAATGCAAGAAAAGCCGTTAATTAACGCGCTGTCAATAACTCTGTTTATGGCTTGAATGTGATAGCTGGATTTTTTTACAACACCGTGCGAATTCAAAGCCGATTTACCGCATTCAAACTGCGGTTTCACAAGTGATACAAAAATGCCGCCGTTCTCAAGAACCGAAAAAACGCCTTGATGTATCATTGTTTGCGAGATGAAAGAAACGTCCATCACAGCTATATCAAATTTACAAGGAAAGTCAGTTTCCTGCATAAATTTAGCATTGTATTTTTCTATTGAAACCACTTTTTCATTTGATCCTATCAAAGAATCAAGCTGACTGTGTCCTGAGTCAACCGCGTAGACTAAGGAAGCACCACGCTGTAACATACAATCGGTAAATCCGCCCGTAGACGCACCGATATCCAACCCTATCAATCCGTTAACGTCAATATTAAATTTTTCAAGTGCAAAATCCAATTTTTCACCACCGCGACTAACAAAACGCGGTTTGTTAATTATCTCAACGGAGTGCGAAATCAATTCATCAATATCCTGTGACGCTTTCAATATTTTCTTACCGTCAATCAAGACACTTCCGTTTTCAATTAAAACCTTGGCATTTTGCCTACTTTTAGCATTACCGGAATTAAATAAATAAGTGTCAGCTCTCATATCAATATTCCCTAGTAATAAGAAAATGTGCAAGCTCAGTCAATGTTCCATCATCATACGGAGCTATTGCTGAAATACCATTTTGTGTAAGCTTATTTGCATATATTTTTGCTTCTTCAAGAGACATAAAAGAAAGAAAAGAATTAAGCTCCGTTTTGCCGTCTTGATAATCAAGAATATCATCTATAATTTGAAAAGCCAAGCCAACGTCCTCAGCATATTTTACAGTTGCCGAATATTTCTCATCATTGTCAGAAATTCCCGCAGCAAGGCACCCAAGCTTTGCGGAAGCAGCAATCAATTTGCCCGTTTTTAACTTGTGAAGTCTTACGAGCGTGTCAAAATCCAACTTGTTTTTATCCGCTACAGTGTCAATTGCCTGACCCGCAAGCATGCCTCGATTTCCCGAGCTTTTTGCAAGAATCTCTACCGCCTGAGCATTAATACGAGCATCAAGCTGAGAATTAGTAACTGCCGTTTCAAAGGCATACGCAAACATAGCATCACCTGAGATCAAAGCAAGCGTTTCCCCAAAAGCCTTGTGCGTTGCAGGCTTCCCGCGACGGATATCATCGTTGTCCATGCAAGGCATATCATCGTGTATTAAAGAGGAGGCGTGTATCATCTCAATCGCGCAGGCATACGGAATAGCGGCATTAATGTCGCCACCTAACAACCTGCAAACCTCAAGTGTAAGTGAGGCTCGAATTCTTTTTCCACCGCCAAGCAAGCCATATTTTTGAGCTTCAATCAGAAAACTGTAGTCCTTGTCAGCAAAGCTATAATATTCAAGGAGTGCATTTTCAATAATAATGGAATTTTGAAGCAATTTATTCTTTATATTTTCAAACATTTATTGTTCCTCAAAAAAATCCTTTTCTACCATTTTGCCGTTAGAATCAGCAACAAGCATCTTGATTTTTTTCTCGGCATTATCAAGCGAGTCGTTACAAAATCTAACAAGCAAAACTCCCTCCTCATATAGCTTGAGAGAGTCATCAAGAGAGGAATTTCCCTGCTCTAATATTTTTACAATTTCTTCAAGTCGCGCTGAAGCGCTTTCAAAAGTAAGATTTTCTTTTTTAGGCATCTTAACATCCCCCTGATTTAATATCTTGAACAATAGCCCTAATGCTACCGTCAGCCAATGAAATATTCAAAACGTCGTCCTTTTTTGCCTTTTTAACCGTGCTTATTACCTCACCAGACTCATTTTGAACCATGGAGTATCCGCGTGCAAGTGTGTTAAGAGGGCTTATAGCTTGCAATTTAGCACAAGAAACGTTCAAAGTATAATTTTTATCCTTAAGAATATTTTGCATGCTTGAATCAAGTCTGTCAGAAAACAAATTCACTTTCATTTTATACGCGTCCAAAAGCTCTTCTTTGGAAGAAAGAACACGAGAAGAGGAAAGAATATTTATCTGCTTTTTGTATTGCTTAATTTGCAAAATTAACTTTTGTTCAATATCGTTAATTGATTTATTGATATCATTTCTAACCGATAATGCATTTGGCACCGCCAATTCCGCAGCAGCTGATGGCGTTGGTGCCCTTAAATCAGCAACGAAATCACAAATAGTAAAGTCACTTTCGTGTCCAACGGCAGATATAACGGGTATATGGGACTTGGCTATTGCATATGCAAGCTCAACGCTATTGAATGCCCATAAGTCCTCCATAGAGCCTCCGCCGCGCCCGATTATAATAATGTCGACCGATTTGGCATGATTAAAATATTCAATTCCCGAAATTAATGATTTATACGCGTTGTCACCTTGAACCAATGCAGGATAAAGCAAAAGCTTTGCCAATGGAAATCTTCTTCCCATAACGTTAATCATATCGTGTATTGCAGCTCCGGTTGGTGAAGTTATTATACCAACAGTCATTGGAAGCTTAGGAATCGGCTTTTTTCTATTTGCATCAAAAAGCCCTTCTTTAGACAACTGCTCTTTTATCTGTTCATATGCGATATACAATGCTCCGATTCCATCAGGTTGAATGTCTTCAGCATATAGCTGATATTGTCCTGACGGTGTATAAAGGGATATTCTGCCGTAAACGATTACGTTCATTCCCTCTTTAAGAGCAAATTTAACTCTTTGAGCACTCGAACGAAACATAACTGCTTTTAGTACGCTCGTTTCGTCTTTAAGAGTAAAATATATATGTCCCGACCTATGAATAGTGAGGTTTGAGATTTCTCCTCTGACCATAATCATAGACAAGACCTCGTCTTGAGAAATTAAAGCACGGATATATTCGTTTATCTGAGTAACACTAAGTATCATTTTTGAATTATCCATACTCATTCCCCCTTAAGATTCATAAGATTTATAGGTCAAAAGTGCTATTCCCGCAGCATTATCCGCAGAAAATTCAGGTGTTGCAAAATAAGTATTGTCAAAACGCAAAAGTCTGTTTTGCAAATATTTATTGCTCATAACTCCACCTGCATAAAGAATCGGAATATTGGGATATTCCTCCCTTATGTCATCGGTTAACTTCAATAATGTTTCAGCAACAAAATTCAAAACGTAAGCGGATACAAATGAAGCATCCTCCGTATCGGCATATAGCTTTTGAGCAATATTCTCAAGTCCCGAAAAATTGCATTTGCCATTTTTAACACATATTTTTGCTTTTGGTAATTTCCCATCATAATGACTTGCAAGCTGTTCCATTTCCCTGCCACAAGGAAATTTCAAGCCCATCATAACTCCTGCACGGTCAATAGATTGCCCTGCACTTATATCGGCTGTATCAGCAATTATCTTTACGTCAAACTTACCGTTTTTCGGAGTCACATACAACGCCTCAGTAGTTCCTCCCGAAACGTGAAAGGCAACAAAGCTATCCTCCAAAAGCTTTTCTGCATTTCCGGAAGAATAGAGTGCAGCCATAATATGACCGGCTTGGTGCGAGAATTCAAATACAGGAGCATTGTGTGTGGCTGCAATCATATCAGCAACTGCTTTTCCAACTAAAAAGCAAGGCATATATGATCCCTCAATATCTCTTGGTACAGTTGAAACGCCTATAGCCCCAACACCATATCCCTCTATTGCCTTTTCAAGCTCCTGAGCAAGTATAGAGAAATTTTTGACATGGGAGAACACTGCATCACTTTGGCGCAATCCACGTTCACCCATTTTTACGTCTAAAAGCTTTTTAATATTTGCAATTATCTCACCGTTTTGATTAGAAATCGAAATCGAAGTGGTGTAATTGCTTGTATCAATCCCAATATAAACCTTTTGCTCAGTCATTTTAAGGCTCTAAAGTATTCTTAATGTTATTAAGAACTCCGTTTGTAAATGCGCGTGATTTAGGATCGTCAAACTTTTTAACAAGCTCAAGCGCTTCGTTAATAGAAACAGTGTTTGGAATGTCCTCACAGTATTTCATTTCATATACACACAAACGAATAGCACTGCGTGTAGCGTTGGAAAGTCTTGAAACCTTCCATCCGTTAGATGCTTCAGTAATCAATTGATCAATTTCGTCCTGATGCTCTATCACACCAAAGAATGTATCCTTGATATAAGCTTCCTTGATGGCATCTATATCACGGTTTTCAGTAGAAAGCGCAAAAATTTCTTCAGGGCTTTCTTCAAGTCGGAATTCTCTTTCAAAAAGCAACTCAAAGGTCGCCTCTCTTTGTTCTTTTCTTGTCATAGTATGGATTCCTCTTTATTTTTATTATTAACTGTATTATTATAATACAAATAAATTAAAAAGTCAATATTTATGAATATTTTTATTCATAAAAATGAATATTTTTCAAAAATATCTTTTTAGTCCAAAATTCCAACAAAAACAAAAAAGCAGGAAAAATTCCTGCTTTTTTAATTGATTATTTTATACTCCGGAATAAGCTGAAAATCCACCGTCAACAGGAATAATAATACCTGTTACAAATCCTGATTCCTCGGGATTAGTAAGGAAACGAAGTGTACCGAGAAGCTCCTCGGATTCACCAAAGCGCTTCATGGGTGTAGCGTTGAGGATTTTATTTGTTCTTGCCGTAGGAGTTCCATCCTCATTAAACAAAAGTGCTCTGTTTTGGTTTGTAACAAAGAAGCCGGGAGCAATTCCGTTAACTCTGATGCCTGCGCCTGCAAAATGTACTGCAAGCCACTGTGTAAAGTTAGAAATACCTGACTTAGCAGCGCTATATGCAGGAATCTTTGTAAGAGGACGGTACGCGTTCATAGAAGAAATATTAAGAATCGAGCATCCCTCTTGTCCAAGCATATCCTTAGCAAAAACCTGGGTAGGAAGAAGTGTTCCCATGATATTAAGATTAAACACGAAATCAAATCCGGACTTATCAAGGTTAAAGAACGTTTTGATGTCCTCTCTGTCCTCGTCACCAACCTCGTAATATTCCTTATCGGTTGTAGCTCTGGGGCTGTTTCCACCTGCACCGTTAATAAGAATTGTGCATTTACCAAGATCAGCAAGAATAGCCTCGTGAGCCGCTTCAATACTTTCTTTTTCAAGACAGTTTACCTTATATGCTTTAGCCACACCACCTGCTGCATTAATTCTATCCGCGACAACACCGGCAGCTATATCATTAAGGTCAAGAAGAGCTACCTTGTAGCCCTGTTTAGCCATTTCCTCGGCAAAGGATGAACAAAGAATACCACCCGCGCCTGTAATAACACAAACTTTATTCATTATTTACACTCTCCAAAATTAGTTTTTTGCATCTTTTTCAATTGCTTCCCAAAGACCGAGAAGATATGTTGCACCAAGAGCACGGTCATACAAACCATAGCCGTATCTACCCTTTTCACCCCAGATCATTCTGCCGTGGTCAGGACGCATATATCCATCAAATCCACCGTCGTGAAGTGCCTTCATAATAGCATAAATATCAAGAGAACCACAATCAGTGGGATGAGCAACCTCATGGAACTGACGGGGACCTGTATGCTTAACGTTACGGATATGAGCAAAATGAATTCTCTTTGCAAACTTTTCACTCATTCTTACAAGATCATTTTCAGTGGAAGCACCAAGAGAACCTGTGCAGAATGTCAAACCGTTTTCGGGAAGATCAACAATTTTCAAAAATCTTTCAAGATTTTCTTCACATGTAATAATTCTGGGAAGTCCAAAAATTCCCCACGGCGGGTCATCGGGGTGAATTGCCATATTAATTCCAACCTCGTGAGCCACGGGAATTACTTTAGTTAAAAATGCTTCAAGATTCTTCCAAAGCTGTTCTTCATCAATAGCTTCATATTGCTTAAGCAAATCGCGAAGACCGTCAAGAGTATAGCTTTCATCCCAACCGGGCAAAGAAAGACCGCCGTCAAGAGGGTTCATAGCAAGAACGGTTTGCTCGTCATATGCTAAGCTGTTAGAACCGTCGGGAGCCTGATGCTCAAGCTCACTTCTAAGCCAGTCAAAAACGGGCATAAAGTTATAGCAAACACATTTAACACCTGCTTTAGAAAGTCTTCTAAGATTTTCACAATAATTTTCAATAAGCTGAGGAGCTTTTTCGTTACCGAGTTTAATATCCTCGGGAACCGGAACACTCTCAACAACCTCAAATTTCAATCCGTGAGCTTCAGCACTTGCTTTAATAGCATTAATGCTTTCTTCGCTCCATACGCCGCCTGCAGGCACATCATATACCGCAGAAACGATCGAGTACATTCCGGGAATTTGAGAAATTTGTTCAAGAGTTACGGGGTCGCTGGGACCGTAATGTCTGAATGTCATTTTCATAGAATTTTCCTCCATAATAATGTAGCTAAAAGTTCATCTACATAAGTGTAAATATTATAACACAAAAAAACAGTTTATGCAATATCATTTTATAAAAAAATGCACGTTTTCATTGAAAAATATTGCTAAGTCAACAAAATTAATATTTTTCAAAAAAAATGTCGTCACAGTATTGAAAAATTGAAAAAAATATTATATAATATACATAAATCAATAAATTCATCTAAAAAGGAGTTCAAAAATGGCAAGAAGAGATTGTGAAACTCAAATGTTCCGTGTTCCCAGCGAGCGCGAAGACGAAACAAAAAGAATACTTCAAGAAATCTACAATGCTTTAAGCGAAAGAGGTTATAATCCAATCAATCAAATTGTTGGTTATATTATTTCCGAGGACCCCACTTACATCACTAATCACAACAATGCACGTGCGCTTATCCGAAAGCTCGATAGAGATGAGCTGCTTTCTACCTTGTTGAAGAATTATCTTGAAATTTAAAATGAGATTTATTAACCTAAAAACCAAGACAGAGACGTCTTCTATTATTGAGCCCACCGTTCTCTGCCTGGGCAATTTTGACGGTGTTCATTTGGGACACCGTCAACTTGTTGATGCCGTAATAGAAAAGCAGTCATCTCTAAAGCAAAGCTATTCCAACGTTGCTAGCGGAGCTTGGTTCTTCGATTCAAATTTCTATAAAAACACAGAGGAAATTTATTCATTAGATGAAAAGCTAAAGGTTTTCACCGCTTTGGGGCTCGATTATGCAATAATTGCCGATTTTGAAGAAATGAAAGCTCTTTCCCCGGCAGATTTTGCACATAAAATTCTAATTGATCAATGTCACTGTGTCCATGCTGTATGTGGCGAAAATTTTCGTTTTGGCACCAAAGCAATGGGTGACAGTCATACTCTCTTTGAGCTTATGAACGGAAATGCCAGCATCATCTCATTGCTCACAAAAGATAATACCGTCATTTCATCAACACACATCAGATCTCTTTTGGCGTATGGAGATATCGAACAAGCCAATACACTTCTTGCAAATAACTATTCCATCACTGAAACCGTAGTTTACGGCAAGCAGCTTGGAAGAAAGCTTGGATTGCCCACAATTAATCAAAACATAAAAAGTAAATCACTGATTTTGAAAAACGGAATCTATGCAACCGTTTGTACAATAGATAGCAAAAAATACTATGGTGTAACCAACATTGGCACCCGCCCCACCGTTGACAATAACAATCATAAAAATATTGAAACTCATATAATCGATTTTCACGGGGATTGTTACGGAAAAGAGGTTAAGGTTGAATTTATTTCAAGATTGCGAGATGAATCTAAATTCAATAACATAGATGAATTAAAATATCAGATCAATCAAGATATTAAAGCAACAAAACAATTATTTCACATATGAGAAAAAGCCAACTTAACGTTGGCTTTTTCTATTTAATCTAATTCTTTTTTACCTGTGTAAAGCTCATAGTATCTTCCCTGCATCTCAAGAAGCTCCTCGTGAGTTCCCCTCTCAACTATTTCTCCGTGCTCAAGCACCATAATAGCATTTGAATTTCTAACAGTGGAAAGACGGTGCGCAATAACAAAGGTGGTTCTATTCTTCATTAGCCTATCCATACCGTGTTCAATATGGCGCTCAGTTCTTGTATCAACGGAGCTTGTCGCTTCGTCAAGAACAAGTATGGGGGCCTTAGAAAGCGCAGCTCGTGCAATATTAAGAAGCTGTCTTTGACCTTGTGAAAGATTAGCGCCATCTCCCTCAATAACAGTATTGTAACCGTCAGCAAGCCTCATAATAAAGCTATGTGCACTTGCAGTTTTTGCCGCTTCAATAACCTCCTCGTCTGTTGCATCAAGCCTGCCGTAACGGATATTTTCCATAATTGTACCCGTAAACAAATGTGTATCCTGCAAAACCATAGCGATATTTTTTCTAAGGTCAGAAAGATTATATTCTTTGATATCAATACCGTCGATAGTTATCTTACCGGATTCAATATCATAAAAACGGTTAAGCAAATTTGTAACAGTTGTTTTTCCTGCACCCGTGGATCCTACGAAAGCAATTTTTTGACCGGGATGTGCATACAAGGATATATTTTTGAGAATTGTTTTTTCAGGACTATATCCGAATGTTACGTTTTCAAGAACAACGTCTCCCTTAATGTTTTCAGCAGAATGAACCTCACCAATGCTTTCGATCTCAGGATCTCTGTCCATAAGCTCAAACACTCTTTCCGCTCCTGCGAGAGCAGAAAAGATCGTGCTCATTTGCTGAGAAATCATATTAATAGGCATTGAAAATTGACGTGAATAGTTAACAAAAACCGAAAGTCCGCCAACGTCAAAGCCATTAAGCACGCAAAGAACACCGCCAATACCTGCAGTAAAAGCATAGGTAATTTGGCTCGTATTACCAAGGATGGGACCCATAATACCACCAAAGAACTGTGCCTTAAACTGCTTGTCTCTCATATCACTGTTTAAGGTATCAAATTCTTCTTCACAAATCTTCTCGTGATTAAATACCTTAATTACTTTTTGTCCCGATACCGATTCTTCAATATAACCGTTAATGGCACCCAACGCCGCCTGCTGTCCAACGTAATATTTGGATGAACGCATGGCAATCTGTCCTGCAAGAATTGCAAATATCGGAATAAATACTATTGTTATAAGAGTAAGCCAAATATTTGTGTATATCATCATACAAAGTGTACCAATAAGAGTGATAGAACCCGAAATCAAGCTAACAACAGTATTATGAAGCATCATATCAATGTTATCAATATCGTTGGTAAAGCTACTCATTATAGTACCGTTACTATCGCTGTCAAATGCCCTTACGGGAAGCTTTTGTACCTTCTTAAACAAGTCATTTCTAAGATTTTCTATTGCATTCATAGATACTGAAAGCATTAATCTTGCCTGAAGATAATTTGCACATATACCGCAAAGATAAACACAAGCAATAACGCTAAGTATCAATGCAAGATATTCAAGAGGATTGTCAAACATAATGCCCATAAACACAAGCTCAGTTTGTCCTACCAAGGCATTGATAACCGGACGAAGAATATAAGCACCAGTTAAGGAGGATAATGTGTTAAAGAGCATGCACACAAGCACCAAAACTAAACGGAACTTATATTTTGCAACGTAAGATAACAATCTTTTTATAGTTCTTTTAGTGTCTTTGGGCTTTCCCTTTGCTCTGACACCGGGTCCGCCTCCACGACGGGGTCCGTGTCCGCCACCCATCATTTTGCCTTTGGAGGATTTGCCGCCATATTGCTTTTGAAGCTCTTCTAAAGTTCTTGCAGCCATTATTTATTATCCTCCTTCTTATCCATTTGTGAGTAGTATATTTCTTGATATGTCAAGTTATTTTCAAGCAAGTAGTCATGTGTACCAACACCGGTTATTTTTCCCTCATCAAGAACTATTATCTCATCCGCATCTTTAACGGAATTGATTCTTTGCGCAATAATGATCTTAGTTGAATCCTTAAGACTGTTTTTGAAAGCTTCCCTGATTTTTGCTTCGGTTGCCATATCGACCGCACTCGTTGAGTCGTCAAGTATCAATATTTTTGGCTTTTTCAATAAAGCTCTTGCAATGCAAAGTCTTTGCTTTTGTCCACCGGAAACATTTGTACCGCCCTGACCAAGATCCATATTGTATCCATCAGTAAAGCTTGTAATGAATCCATCTGCCTGCGCATAATCAGCAGCCTCTCTGATCTCCTCCATTGAAGCATCACTGTTACCCCAACGAAGATTATCGATTATGCTACCCGAGAACAAAATGTTCTTTTGAAGCACCATACCAACGCCTTCACGTAAATTATAGAGAGAGTAATCCTTTACGTTAACACCATCCACAAGAACCTCGCCCTCATCAACGTCGTAAAGACGCGCAATCATTGAAACAAGAGTTGTTTTGCCACATCCGGTAGAACCGATAATACCTACCGTATCACCTGAATTTATCTTCAAATTGATATTGTCCAACACCTTTTCAGCACTGTCCTTATAGTATCTGAAAGAAACGTTTCTGAATTCAATTTCACCCTTCTCAACAATATGATCAGAACCTTCCACAGCGTCAACAATATCAATTTCTTCGTTCATAACCTCCGCAATTCTCTTTGCAGAAGCCATTGATCTTGAAAACATCATAAACAGGAACGTAACCATCATAAGTGATGACAAAATTTGAGTAATATAAGTTACAAAAGAAGCAAAATCGCCCGTATTCATCTGTCCGCCTAACACCTGCTGACCGCCGAACCAATACACCGTGATTGCAGTAGCATTCATAATAAAGGTCATAACGGGAGACATAAGAATCATATTTTTCATAGCTTTGCCCGCTGTGTTTTTAAGATCAGCATTTGCAGCCTTGAATTTATTCTCCTCAAAATCCTCTCTTACAAACGATTTAACAACTCTAACGTTAGTTAAATTTTCTTGAACCGTAGAGTTAAGACCGTCAATTTTGGTCTGCATTTTTCCAAATAATGGGAAACCGCGAACTATAATACACGCAATCGAAATAAGCAAAATCGGTACTGCAACAGCAAGAATTATTGACAATGAAGGATTCAAATTTATTGCCATAACAAGAGCACCGATCAACATTCCGGGTGAGCGGAAAAACATTCTAAGCATCATATTAACAAAGTTTTGTAGCTGTGTTACGTCATTTGTAAGCCTTGTAACAAGTGATGCAGAGCTAAACTTGTCAATATTGGAAAATGAGAAGTTTTGAATTTTTTTATAGATGTCCGCTCTAAGATCAGCAGCAAAATTAACGGACGCCTTGCCGCCAAAATATGCACCGCCAACACCACCAAGCATCATAAGTACAGCTGTTAATATCATACCTACAGCTATAGCAACTATAAAGAAGGCATTATTTCCTATTTTGTCATATAGCCAAAGTATTATCTTAGGCATATTTTCCGTTTTACCGTCAATGCCCAGATTGATAATATATGCCAAAAGTCTCGGCATAAGTATTTCACCAATAACCTCTATAATCATACAAAGAGGGCCCAAAATAAAATACGGTAAATAGGGCTTTATATATTTCCACCAATTAATCGTTTGCTTGTTTTTCATCATTCTTCCTCACACAACAATATTCTTCATTTTTTGATATCAATTTTGATTGCATTTTATCCAATAGCTGATTGAATTCAAGTAAATCGTCCTCACTAAAATCTTCAAAGATACTGCTGTCTGTTTCTTGAAACATTTTATGG
The DNA here is from genome assembly GCA_045613605.1 of Eubacteriales bacterium. GTDB lineage: Bacteria > Bacillota > Clostridia > Oscillospirales > CAG-272 > RGIG4608. Next base: position 921 of record JAZLBH010000114.1, on the reverse strand, counting down.
GAATTTTCTACTATTTGCTTACCCTTGTCAGTTATTGTGATACGGTTATAGCGTCCGTCATCCTCAAGATTTTCCCTCACCACAAAGCCCTCGCTTTCGAGTGATTTTAATGTCCTAGCGATCGCTGCAGGCGAAATCCCAAACTTTTTAGCTATTTCCTTTTGCGAGGTGATTTCTCCCTCTTTTGCTATATACATCAAAAGATGATGCTGACTGTGATGAATTCCCATTTGAGAAATATTTCTTTCAAAAAACATTCTGTGCAATCTGGAAATTCGCATCATTTTCCTCATAGTTGACTTATATATTTCAAATTTATCCTGTTCCATGAGCTACTCCCTTATAAAATAATTAACACGTTAACTATTATAACACAAACCTAAATTTTGTCAATAGTTTTTCAGCTTTTTAACAAAAAAATTCAGGTGCTTTTTGCAACGAAGCACCTGAATAAAATCAAAGTATATTAATTCCCTTTTCTTCACAAAATTTATGGTCTTTTTCGCTCCAAAAAGAAGATTGAACCTCACCAATGTGAGCTTTTCTCAAGAAAAACATACACATTCTGGATTGACCTATACCACCACCAATGGTATACGGCAATTCTCCTGCAAGCAATGACCTGTGAAACGGCAAAGAAGCTCTTTCCTCACAACCGCTAAGCGCAAGCTGCTTTCTCATCGCCTCCTCATCAACTCGAATACCCATCGACGAAAGCTCAAGTGCAATATCAAGTATAGGATAATACACAAGAATATCACCGTTCAACGTCCAATCGTCATAGTCGGGCGCCCTTCCGTCGTGCTTTTCCCCCGAATTGAGTGTTCCACCGATTTGCATAAGGAAAACTGCCTTTTTCTCCTTGCAAATCGCATATTCTCTCTCCTTTGGAGAAAGATTAGGATACTTATCCTCAAGCTC
>JAZLBH010000113.1:0-4376 GCA_045613605.1 Eubacteriales bacterium | reverse complement strand
AGGCGATAAAGCCCGGTGCACGACTTATAATCATCGGTGACAGCGATCAGCTTCCCTCCGTTGGTGCAGGAAACGTTTTGAGAGATTTGATAGATGGCGAAAGATTTGCAACTATCAAATTGAATGAAATCTTTAGACAGGCTAGTGAGAGTCTGATAGTAACCAACGCGCACGCGATAAACAAGGGAGAAATGCCCGATTTGTCTGTGAAGGATAAGGATTTCTTCTTCCTTCCGCGAAAAAGCAACGTGGAAATTGCAAACACCGTTGCCGATCTTTGCAAAAACCGTTTGCCCAAGGCTTACGGAGTGAAGGCGACTGCAAATATTCAGGTTATATCTCCTTCAAGAAAGGGCGAGGCGGGAACTGAAAATTTGAACGTTTTGCTTCAAAAAATGCTCAATCCCGAGCAATTTGGTAAAAAAGAATATAAATACAGACAAATCACGTTCCGTCAGGGCGATAGAGTTATGCAGACCAAGAATAACTACGATATTTCTTGGACCAAGGACGACGGAAGTGAGGGCAATGGAATTTTCAACGGAGATATCGGCTTTATTTTCGATATTGACCACAAAAACCAATCAATGGAGATTGTTTTTGACGACAAAAGCGTTAAATACGACTTCTCCTATCTTGAGGAGCTTGAGCACGCGTACGCGATTACGGTGCATAAAAGTCAAGGCAGCGAATATCCCATCGTTATTATACCTGCCTACCGTGCTCCCGAGATGCTATTGACGAGAAATATGCTCTATACTGCAGTAACGAGAGCGCAAAAAATGGTAATTATAGTTGGTGATGACGGTATTGTAAAAACCATGGTTGAAAATAACAAGCAGACCTTGAGACATACCGGACTTTCACGATTGTTGGGTGGCAAAAATGAAAATAAATAACGTAATATCTAATTTATTGTTCCCACCCAAATGCGCAAATTGCAACGAGCTATTGGATATTAAGCTTGAGGAGAAAAACAGAGACGCGCTTTGTCCTGCCTGCCGATCACATTATGAGGCAGAGAAGCAAAGGGAGTGTAATGCTTGCGGTCTTGCTATGGAATTTTGCCGTTGTATGCCCAAAAATATGGACAAGGCGCAGTGTACGGCACTCTTAAAGCTGATCTCCTACCGCACAAATGATGATAGCTTAAAAATTAGAAGCTTCGTATATTCGATAAAGCACAGTGATTATCGTGTGAGCTTTGATTTCGTTGCCGAGCAAATGCGAAAGCCACTTATTGCAGAGATGCGTGCAACGGGACTTTTGCCTGAAGATTGTGTGATAACCTTTTTACCGCGTTCTCACAAAAACAAGGCAAATGACGGTTTTGATCAAAGCCTTAGACTTGCAAAGGCGCTGTCCTCTGTAACGGGTATTGAATTTGTGAATTGCTTTGAGAGAAGGCTGAAAAGTGACGAGCAAAAGCATTTGAACGTCTATGAAAGACGACTCAATATGAGCTCGGCATATAAGCCACGAAGCGTTGAAGATAAAATTGACGGAAAAACAGTCATACTTGTCGATGATATAGTAACAACGGGCTCTTCAATGGCTGCCTGCGCCAGACTTGCTTATTCAATGGGTGCGTATGCCGTGATGGGAATGTGCCTTGGTTATACCGAAAAAATAGTAAAAAAATGAGGTATAAACATTGATTTGTTTTATGTCTTATGATATAATAAAAATATTAGGATAATATACTTGAAGGGAGTGAACGGAATGTCTAAGAAAAATTTTATATCCACCGATATCGGCATTGATCTTGGAACAAGCTCCGTTCTCGTCTATGTCAAGGAAAAGGGAATTGTTTTAAGGGAGCCGAGTGTTGTAGCTATTGATAATAATACAAACAAGATTGTTCGTATTGGAAGAGAAGCACAGCAAATGCTTGGAAGAGCGCCTGAAAACATTTCTATAATTCGTCCCCTGAAGGATGGAGTTATCAGTCAATACAGCGTTACTCTTAAAATGATAGAATATTTTATTTCGCACGCGTGCGGTCCAACGCTTATTCGTCCGCGAGTTATGATTTGTGTACCGTCAGGAATCAGTGAGGCTGAGGAAATGACGGTCATTAATGCCACCAACCAAGCGGGAGCGCGTCAAACCCTGCTTATTGAAGAGCCGGTAGCTGCAGCAATAGGAGCAGGAATTGATATTAACGGCTCGAGCGGAAATATGATTGTTGATATTGGCGGTGGAACCACCGATATTGCAGTTATTTCATACGGCGGCGTTGTGGTTTCGGAATCGATAAGAATTGCCGGAAATGAGCTTGATGAAGCAATTATGTCCTATATGCGAAAAAAATATAAGGTGCTTATCGGTGAGCGCACGGCAGAGGAAATTAAAATAAGGGTTGGCAAGGTTTTGGACGTACCAACTAAAAAGCCGCCCGAAATGAGTGTTAAGGGAAGATGTCTTGTAAAGGGATTGCCCAAGATGGTTACCTTTCACTCAAATGAAACGCTTGATGCTATTATGGAGCCGTTAACGGCAATTATTGATACGATTTGCTTGGTTATCGAAAGAACACCGCCGGAGCTTCTTGCCGATATATATAAGAACGGTATTGTGCTGACGGGTGGCTGCTCTAAGCTCACAGGTTTGGATAAGCTGATTGAAAAGACTACGGGAATTCGAGCATTCGTAGCTAAGGATCCCATTTCCTGCGTTGCGCTTGGAACGGGAAAATCTCTTGAAGGACTTGAAAGCGGAGTTCTTGGATTTTTAGGTAGCTTTGGAAACAACTAAAGGAGATAAATTATGGTAGAACAAATAATTACAAAGGGGTATAAGCCCGAAAAGGTGTTGGCATATTTTGAAGAGCTGTGCAAAATTCCTCACGGCTCGGGAAATGAAGAAGAAATTGCAAAATATATTGAAAATTTTGCAAAGGAGAGGGAGCTTTTCGTTATTCGAGATGCGAATAATAACGTATTTATAAGAAAAGAAGCAACTAAGGGCTATGAAAGCGTGCCTGCATATTTGCTTCAGGGTCATACCGATATGGTGTGTGCAAAGCTCACCACATCAAGCCACGATTTTGAAAAGGACGCGCTTGATCTCTATATGGAGGACGGTTGGCTCCGCGCTCGCGGTACAACCCTCGGCGGTGACGACGGAATCGCAGTTGCATTTATGCTCGCACTTCTCGACGGTGAGCTTGAAAATCACCCCACTCTCGAATGCCTTTTCACAGTTGAGGAGGAAACAGGACTTGGCGGTGCCGAAAGCTTTGATTATTCCGTAGTAACTGCCCATAAAATGATAAACCTCGACTCCGAAAGTGAAAACGAGGTTTGTGCAGGATGCGCAGGCGGTGTTAGAAGTAAAATAGATTTCATTCCTACTCTTGAGATATCTAACGGTGACGTTATCACACTTACCGTTGACGGACTCTTCGGTGGACACAGCGGTGTTGAAATTAACTGCGGACGCGCAAACGCGATTCTTATGACAGTAAATATGCTCAACGAAATAGCTTCCGAGCAGGATTTGGCGCTCATCTCCCTAGTTGGCGGTGAAAAGGATAATGCCATTCCCCGTATGTGCGAGGCAAAATTTGTTGTTGAGGATTCATCAAAGGCAGTTGACACTATCGAAAAGCTCGACGAGGAGATTCGTAAAACGCTTTGCGAGGCAGATGCAGGTCTTAAAATTTCCGTTGACGTTGAAAACGACGTTGAAAATGTTGAAACTCTCGTTGAGGGCACAAAAATGCTCACCCTCATCGGCGGACTTAAGATTGGCGTGCTTTCAATGAGCGCCCACCTTGAGGGACTCGTTGAATTTTCAAGAAACCTTGGTGTTATCGAGGTAAATAAGGACGGCGCTTATATCACTTATTCCTCACGTTCTTCCAAGGAGGAGCAGATTGATTTGTCCATTGAGCAGGTGAATGCACTTGTTAACGAGCTTTCTGCAAACGTGCGCCATACGGGTAGATATCCCGGCTGGGATTTTCTCCCCGAAAGTGATTTGAGAGATACCTACGTTAGAAAATTCAAGGAAATTATGGACAAGGACGTTGAAACCGTAGTTATCCACGCAGGTCTTGAATGCGGTATAATCAAGTCGAGAATTCCCGAAATGGATATCATTTCAGTTGGACCCAATATGAGAAATATCCATACTCCCGACGAAGCGCTCGACCTTGACTCCTGCGGAAGACTCTTCGAGGTGCTCTCTGCAGTTTTGAGTGAAAAATAAATAATAAAATATCAAAAACGCGAGGATAATATCCTCGCGTTTTTTTGATAAATTGGGATTTGTCGAGTTGTTAGCACTCGCTTTGTGCTATTGTTTCGTCCACCTTTTCAAAGGTGGCGCCCGCGCGGCGTTAGCGCAAAAAACGGCATTTTCTTTTTGCA
>JAZLBH010000112.1:0-8908 GCA_045613605.1 Eubacteriales bacterium | reverse complement strand
ATTATTCCGCTCGGCTCGCACGATATGTTTATGGCAGATATTCTTTGCATAAACGTCGATGAAGAACTTTTCGACAAAGAAGGCAAAATGCACTTTGAAAAGGCAAATCTAATTTCATATATGCACGGAGAATATTACGAGCTCGGCAAAAAAATTGGCAAATTTGGATTTTCTACCGCTAAAAAGAAGAAAAACAACAAGAAAAAGACTAATAAGTGAGGTAAAAGCTATGCTTCAGACAGAAGGTAAACAATATCACATTCCCGCGGCCCCCGGTGAAGTGGGCAAATACTGTATTCTTCCCGGCGACCCCGGAAGATGCGAAAAAATAGCAAAATTCTTTGACAACCCCACATATCTTGCAACAAACCGTGAATATTGCATTTGGAACGGCTATCTCAACGGTGAAAAGGTTAGCGTTTGCTCAACGGGTATCGGCGGTCCTTCAACCGCAATCGCTGTTGAAGAGCTTACCGCGGTAGGTGTTGAGACCTTTATTCGCGTTGGCACCTGCGGTGGTATCGACCTCGACGTTAAAGCGGGTGACGTGGTTATTGCAAACGGTGCGGTTCGTCAGGACGGAACGTCCCTTGAATATGCCCCTGCCATCTTCCCCGCAGTTCCCACAACAGACGTTCTTTTCGCGCTTTGCGAGGCGGCAAAGGGTGAAGCAGGCAAGGACGTTCACGTTGGTGTTGTTCAGGCAAAGGACTCCTTCTACGGTCAACACAGACCTGCTAAAATGCCCACGTCCGCTCAGCTTCTCGCACAGTGGGACGCTTGGAAAAAGCTTGGCGTAAAGGCAAGTGAAATGGAATCCGGCACACTTTTCGTTGTTGGCTCACTCCTTAGAGTTCGCACAGGCGGTGTGTTCTCAGTTGTTTGGAACCAAGAAAGATACGATGCAGGACTTGACACCGATGACGTTCACAATATCGATACCGAAGCGGCAATCAGAGTTGCAGTCGAAGCAATTAAATTGCTTATCGAACAGGATAAAAAATAATAAACAAAATCAAAAGGACGAAGAAAATTCTTCGTCCTTTTTGTGTTCAAATTTTGATTTATCTAATAGTTAGTTTATTAAGGAATAATGTTCTTTTTGAAAAAAGAACCAAAAACTTTTTTATAGAGCTTCGCGGCAAAGGGTTACGCAAATTGTGTTATTGTACTTAAAAGCACAATAACACATAACGATTTTCTCGCCATTTTAACAGGCGGCTCGAAAATCTAAAATTTGCTGTTTAACTAATAGCCATATACATAGCAAATGGCTATGTTTGGTAGTAGCAAATTACAGTTTTTGTTCGTTTGCGAACAAAAACAATTGGCACGAGTGCTTCCAGAATCGAGTGCCGTAATTTGCGCGGAGTTTAGTGGAGTTAGTACAAACTCTATGGCTACACAACAAGGGGTTAAAAAGTTTTTTGCGAGCTTTTTTTCAAAAAAGCGAAAATTCTTTTCTTTGTAACTAACCGATAAATCCCAATTTATCTACTACCAATTGCAAATTTCTTTTTTTATTTTAATCACGATAACTGAAATATCATCAGCCGGGGAGTCAATTTCAGATTTTGCTCGGCGCAAAATCTTATCGGCAATTTTTCGCGCGCTCTCGTTTACAAGCTCGTCTTCCTTTAGCATTTGGGCAAGATAGGAGCAATCGTCACCGTCACGCGTTGCGCCGTCACTAACCATAACCACAACGTCACCGTCCTCGCAGGAAATATCCAATTGCTTTGCATCAAGCGCCCGTAAAATACCTATCGGAAGACTGGGTGAGGCAAGCTTAAAGACGTTTCCCTTTCTTATCACAAAGGTGGGCGCGGCTCCGCTTTTTACCAAGGTGAGCGCCCCCGAATAAAGGTCCAGCTGAAGCAGATCCACCGTTGCCGAGCATTCGTTCTCACTTTTAGACCCCCTTGCTCTGAGAACACTGTTCAGCATTCGAAGTGAGGTCTCCATTTTATTGCCCGCGGTGAGCATATTTCTAAGAAAAACGTTACAGGTTTCACTAGCCAACGCGGCGGCGTTGCCCGCGCCCATTCCGTCACTTATAAGAGAATAAAGATAGTCGTTTTTGTTTTCAAATACACTCACGGTATCTCCACAAACTCCCTCTCCCTCGCACGCGACGGTTGCGAAAGCCGCGTCGGCTGAAAACGCCCTTTTTGATTCAAGGTGCATATTCACGCTACCGAAAGCAAGCTCAAAGGTTGGCTCCGAAAGTGAGGAGCGCGTTATCTCCTCAAGTCTCGTTCTCAAGGCGGAAACGTCGGCACTCCTGTCCGTCAAATCAAGTCCGCGCGCAAAAATTTTCAGCTTGCGCTTGCCAAAAACGGTAACGTCGCGGTCTCCGTACCCCTCCTCCGCTATGGCGAGCGCGATTTTTTTACTCATCGGGGCGTTGATTTCAAACTCCTCCTCGTTTTCACTGATGGCGTCATTCAAAATCTTAGAAATTGCATCATAATCCATTGCAAAAATCTCGGTTTTTTCATTCAAAAATGCTTTTTTGGTTGCAATGGCGCAGGAGCGATTTGCGTCCTCACATATGGCAGTGATCCTGTCGCACCTTTTTCTAAACTCCTCGGGTAGCTTAGTCTCGTCTGCCACCCCCGAGGCGTGAAGCTGAAGCGTAATTTCCTTCATGATTTCAAGCGTGTGATCATACTTGGCTCCAAGGCAAAGCTCCCTGCCATCACACTCCTCACAGTGCCTCTCAAAGCTGTGCTCACATATGGATTTCAAATCAAGCACCGTTGGTCTTTTCAACTTGGATGAAAGATTGTAAAAAACCTCGGAGAGCGCCGAAAATGAATCGGAAATTGACCTTATTTTTTCCTTTTGCAAATCGCTTTTTTGATCCCCTATTACACTTTTTATCGGGTATGAATCATCGAACGAAGCACCACCCTCAAAAAAGCTCTCAATATCCTCAAGGACATTGATCTTTTCAGCCGTGCAGAACGTCATTGACGCAGCCATCAGTGCAGGAAAAACCGTTCCAACGGTCATAATTCCACCCGTGTATACCGTCCAAATCAGTGCCGAAATGCAGGCGGCAACCGCTCCGCCAAATATGGATAATTTTCTAAGCGAAGCATATGCTATGGCGCAAAAGGCAAAGGCGGGGGCGTATATCGGAGCATAGGACACACCAAGCAAAAGTCCCGCAAGAATGCCGCAAAGCGCTCCCCTTTTGCACGCGTAAAGCGTCAAAAACGTCGCAACGAGCACGGGCAAGCTCACACCGAGAGCGCTCGCATCATCAAGAGCAAAAACGAGAGCGCAGGAGAGCGCAAGCCGAGAAATATCATACATTCTCCCTTGCATAAGGGTTGCCGAGAACACCCTGCCCTCTCTTTTTCTGCGCTCACTGAAATTAAAGCACCAGCTGAATATCCACGCGGCAATGGGAGTTAAGATCAAATAAAAAATCGACGCAAAAAGATCGTAAAATCTAAAGCCGCCCTCAACTATTCTCCAAAGTCCCAAAACGAAAACTCCGAGCGCGCCACTCATTATTCTAAGATAGGTATGCTCTGAAAAAAGAATTGAAAGCACCGACGATTCGGACGCCCTTGAGCTTTGCTCACTACTCGTTTTATCAAGATAGAGCCGTGCAATAATTCTGAGCGCTACGACCGTGCACGCGCCAACTATTTTCATCAAGGATATTTTTGTACCCAAAAACGCGCTTGCCACCGCGCCAATCAAGATAAAGGGTGTCTGCCACCCTCCCGCCGCCAAAAGAGCAAACAAAAGAGGGTAGGTGTCGAATACCATTTTTCTTGTCCCGAGTAAAACCGACAGAGCAAAAAATCCAATCGCACCAACGCTTTCTGAAATAAGCTCTCGCTTGTTTATTTTGACCTCCCTGCTTTTGGAGGCTTTTTCTTTTACAAATTCCCGATTTTCCATTTTTATATGTCCTTTTTCTATGTGTTTTATTCAATTTTACACTCGACGTTGCAAAAAAACGGTCGAAGTGTGAAAATTGTTAATATAATTTTGATATTTTCAAAAAAACTCTTGCATATTTAATAAAATAGTGTTAAAATAGATGATGGTAAATTATATCTATATTCGTATATAAAAAGGAGCAAAAAATGATAATTCAAAAAATTCTGAGATTTTTGGATACACAGGCGGCAACGCCCAAATATTTTGGATTATTCCATATCATTTGGATATTGATCGCAATAGCGGCATCCGTTTGCCTGTGGGTACTTTGGAAAAAAGAAAAAATCAAGAAGCCCGATAAGGTAATTCTTATTACCTCCCTCGTTCTTCTTGCTCTTGGTATATACAAGCAGGTGGTTTTGAGCTTTGAATATGACAGTGCAATCAAGTTTGCTTATGACTGGGCCAACTTCCCATGGAACTTCTTGTCAGTTCCCTTGTGTGTCGGTATTTTTATCGGCGTAACGTCCGGAAACATTAACAAGCACTTCCTTTCATATTTTGCGACCTTCGGCTTACTTGCCGGCATTGGTGGCTTGTTCAATCCCGACGTGTTTGTATCCACCGTTGGTGTGAACGTGTACCACATGCTTTGCTATAGCGCATTTATCGCCTTGTCGGTTCTCATCATCGCTTCAGAAAAACTTAGAATCGAGATGGCAACGTTCTACAGAGCCGTGCCCGTCTTTATAATGGTTTCGGGCATTGCAATATCCTTTAACGAGGTGGCACACCTTATTTTCCCCGGCCACAAGGTTAGCTTGTTTGACATAAGCCGCCACTCTCAAAGCGATATTCCCCTTTACTCAGCAGTTCACAATTTCTTCTTGTCAACAGGGGACGGCATCACGATTCTTGAATACTTGCTCTGCGTATTGTTGTATTGGATATTCGTGAGCGCGTTCGTTCTTGTTCCCCTTCTTATACTTATTGCAATCAAGAAGCTTAGCAATTCCGATTCAGGTATGGTATATGAAAAGAAGGACGAGCTTGCAGACGGTCTCAGAAAGAGCACAGGTCTTAATGCTCAGGCTAATTTTGAGGACATTTTCTCATTCAAGGGCAAGGTCAACTCAAACGAAAATACTTACAGAATAACTTATTTCAAAAACCTTCTCTCCAATTTTGGCAACAACAAAAAGGGCTCGTGCGGATACGTTGCAATGGCAATGCTTTTGTCCTACTACGATACTATCCTCAGTGATAAGATCGTTCCAAGACAGTTTGAAAAGCCCTCTATGTCCCACGATGATCCCGATTTCACAGAGTCACCCGGATCAAGATTCTATCAATTCGAATACAATCCTGCGGAGATGAACCACAAGGATTACGTTGCGGTTGTAAATAAGGCAAAGAACACCTATCTCCACGAAAAGCTTCTCAGCTTAGCAATCGAGAAAAATTACCACGATATAATTGATGGCTCTAATATTGACTTTGGCTCAGATCCCAAAATCATAAAGGATATTCTTGACGATTATCTTAAAAACATTGCCAACGTTAAAAAATCAGAATATGATATTCGCGTTTTAGACAACTCACAAAAGATCCTCGAATCTAAAGATTACGGCAAGGCTTTAGATGCTCGTAAATACAGTGAGGAAGTCAGAAAATACATAATTAAGCAGATCAAAAAGGGTTATCCCGTTTTGTTGGGCGCTTTCGATGAAGATGAGGAAGGCCACGGAGTCATCGCGTATGACTATGATCCCATAGGGGACAAGATATATTGTCACATGGGCTGGGATGCTGACCGCTCCGTTCTTTCAGAGCAGAATTCACACAAAACCATTGAGGATGAGGGCTTTTGCTACTACGGCTTTGCCATCGTTCTTGATTTCGATGAGGATAAATTCTCTCACACCCACTTGAACAACTACGAGGTAGTTATAGGTGACGCGTTGTTCTATTACTGCCCCGACGGAGCGTATACGACAAGCGACGATATCGTCGTTGAATTCGGCCCCGAAAAGAAAACGCTTTCAATCGTTGGCGTTTATAACAACGGAAAATATCCCAAGGACAGCCTTGAGATTCCCGAATATATCGGTAACGTAAGGGTTACAAATATTGCACCCGGTGCATTCAAAAATCAGGAGCACATCACTCGCCTTCTTATTTCAGCCGAGATCTCAATAATTCCCAAGTCAGCATTTGCAGGATGCAAGCTGCTTTCAACGGCAATCATTCCTTCAAGCGTAACATCCATCGACAAGGATGCCTTTAAGGGATGCGAGGTGTTGGAAAATATTATCTATCTTGGAACAAAGAATCAGTGGCATCAGATCAAAAAGAGCGACTCGTGGAACAGCAAGACGGGTATGTACAAGATCCGTTGCTTTGACGGTGTTCTCTTTAAGCTTAATGCCGACTGCCACGGCGATTTCCTTGAAAACGAGATCGAATTGCCCTCTGACAAGATCTCAAAAGAGCAAATCAATGCTTACAATCACCTTGGCAAGGAAACTATCGGAAAAATTGCAAAGCACACGCTTAACAGAAGCGGAAGCCTCATTCGCGCTATAATCTTTGACAGTATTTCTGAAATTCCTAAGAATGAATTTGAGAATCAAAAGCTTCTCGCAACCGTTGAAATTCCCGCAAGCGTAAAAAGAATTCGCAGCGACGCCTTCAAGGGATGCATAAAGCTTTCTAACGTCATTTATCACGGAACTAAGGAACAATGGCTCGATATTAAGAAGAGCGGCTCTTGGGACGAAAAAACCGGAGACTACAGAATTATGTGTAGCGACGGCGTTCTTTCTAAGAACAGCAAGGAGCTTCAGGAATCAAGCATTGAGGCTTCTAAAGGAAACTTCACCAACAAGCTTTCCGATCCCGAGCAGATCAAGGCTATTAAGTATCCCGATCTTGCAAAATATGCGTTTGACGATAAGGGTCACCTTACACACGCGATCATCACCGATGACGCTTCTCAAATTCCCAAAGAGGCATTTGAGGATCAAAAGCATCTTACGACCGTTATCATTCCTAAAAACGTTACTAAGATTCGCAGTCAGGCATTCAAGGACTGTCGCAAGCTTTCTCATATCATCTACCTTGGCAACAAGGACAGCTGGTTTGAAATCGAAAGAAGCAGCTCTTGGGACTCCGATTCCGGTAATTATATCGTTTGCTGTGTTGACGGCTCCATAACCAAGGCGTTGCTTGAGCAACAAAAGAAATCCAAGAGCAAAAAGGCGCCTCTTGGCTATTTGGGACATTTCGCAGTATATCCCGAGCTTGAAAACTACGAATACGTTGTTCATCCAAAGGAATACGTTTCGTATCTTAGAGTTTCACCAAAGACCACCGCTATTCAGAACAATACGTTCGAGGGTTGGTCAATGCTTAAGATAGTTGAAATTCCCGTTAGCATTAAGAAGATCGGTGCCGACGTGTTCAGTGGCTGCTCAAATCTCACGGATATTTTGTATGCCGGAACAAAGAAGCAATGGAAAAAGATCAAAAAGGATCCCCTTTGGGACAATAAAACTGTTAATTACATGATACGCTGTCAAGACGGCGCTATTGAAAAATCAGAAAAAGAAGATTATATGTAATTAAATAACTATACCCCTCACTCGTTTGAGTGAGGGGTACTTTTTCTTTATTGTTAATTTGAAATTAAGGACGAAGTCCCATACCACCCTCAAGTGTGAGTGTTTCACCGTTGAGGTAGTTGAAGTCGGGATGTGCAAGCTGAACGCAAACACGACCGATTTCAAGCTCGGAATCACCGAAATGTCCTGCAGGAGGCATCTTTACGTTTGCCTTGAATGCTTCGGGATATGCATTCTGGAAGTTTTCAAGCTGTGCTGTCCAAGCAAGAGGACAAATTACGTTTGTATTGATACCGTCCTTTGCCCATTCAGTTGCAGCAACACGGGAGAGACCACGGATACCCTCTTTAGCAGCTGCGTAAGAGCACTGACCGTAGTTACCGAAAAGACCTGCACCGGATGCAAAGTTAATGATTGTACCCTTTGTTTCCTTAAGGTAGGGATAGCAAGCCTTCATGTAGTAGAATGTTGCATAAAGACCTGAATACATAGCAAGATTGAACTGCTCTGTTGTGTGATTTTCGATTGTTACGCCTGAAGCGGATGCCTGAGCGTTGTTGATAAGAACGTCAACTCTACCGAATGCTTCAACTGCCTTTGCAACTACCATGTTAGCGGTTGCTTCGTTGTCTTCACCTGCGCTGATGTCAGCGGAAATTGCAAGAACCTTGATGCCATAAGCCTTTTCAAGTTCTTCCTTAGCCTTTTCAAGCTTTGCAACGTTTCTACCTGTGATAACGAGGTTAGCACCTTCCTTTGCGTAAGCTGTAGCGATACCGTAACCAATGGAGCCGCATCTGCCGTCGGAAAGAGTAGCATAGCCTGCGCCTGTGATTATGGCTGTTTTACCTGTTAAAAATCCCATATTTTGTTCTCCTTTTTATAAAAAAGTTATTTAATAGTTCTCTAAAAATAATTATAGCACAAAAAAAGCGGAAAAGTCAATTGTTTTTTTAAAATCAACCCCAATATTTCTTATCCAGCGAACGAAGCTGAATTGCTTCGGCAATGTGCTGAGCGCAAATTATATCGCTCTTATCGAGGTCGGCAATCGTGCGCGCAACCCTCAAAACCCTGTCGTGTCCGCGCGCGGAAAGTCCGAGATTATCGTAAGCGGTTTTCAAAATCATACGCGCACTATCGTCCATTTCACAGAACTGTTTAATTTCAGACGAGGTCAAATTCGCGTTTGGTTTAGGCGCAAAATTCATCTTTTTCATTCGCTCGGATGCAAATTCGCGTGCATTTTCAACTCTTTTGCGAACAGTCTCACTTCGTTCACCCTTTTGACCACCCGAGGAAATTTCGGAATAGGAAAGGGAAGGCATCTCAATTTGAATATCAATTCTGTCAAGAAGCGGACCGCTTATTTTTGAAAC
>JAZLBH010000111.1:0-22578 GCA_045613605.1 Eubacteriales bacterium | reverse complement strand
ATGTCAGAATGTACTCACAATTGCGGTAGCTGCTCACACAACTGCTCAACTAAGTCAAAGCAGGATTTTTTGGAGCCGCTTAACGCAAAATCATCCATAAAGCACGTGATCGGAGTTGTTAGCGGAAAGGGTGGCGTTGGTAAATCAATGGTTACCTCTACTCTTGCGACTCTTATGCAAAGAGCAGGGTACAAGGTTGGTATCCTTGATGCCGATATTACGGGACCTTCTATTCCTAAAGCATTTGGAATTCAAGCGGGCGTTGAGGGGAACGATGACGGAATGTTCCCACCCGTTACTGAAACCGGAATTAAAATAATGAGTGTAAATCTCCTCTTGCCCGATGCAACGCATCCCGTTGTATGGCGCGGTCCTGTTATTGCGGGTACTGTAAAGCAGTTCTGGAGTGGCACTGTTTGGGGTGACCTCGACTATTTGTTTGTTGACTGTCCTCCCGGAACGGGCGACGTGCCCCTCACAGTTTTCCAAAGTCTTCCTCTTGACGGAATCGTAATCGTTTCATCTCCTCAGGAGCTTGTTTCAATGATAGTTGAAAAGGCGGCAAATATGGCGAAGATGATGCAGGTCGACGTTGTGGGAATTGTTGAAAATATGAGCTTTGTAAAATGCCCCGACTGCGGCAAGGAAATCAAGATTTTCGGTGAGAGCCATATTGAAGAGATTGCAACCAAATACGGATATCCGCTTCTTGCTAAAATGCCTATAGATCCATCTCTTGCGTCCCTTGTTGATGCGGGTAGAATTGAGGATATGGATGTGAATTATCTCAATGATGCAGTTGAAGTGCTTAAGAGGGTTAGAAATATTAAATAAAGATCTTTTGGCGGGAGATTGCTCCCGCCGATTTTTTATTTTTGAATATTGTTCTGAAGGCTTGTCAATACTAAAATTACCAAAAGTCGAAAGGAGTTTTAATAGATGACAAATAAGGAATTACTTTACATTGAAGATGCTCTCGGACACGAGAAGTATTTCAAGACAAAATGTCAGGAATGTTCAGCACAATTGCAGGACGGAGAGCTTAAAAATTTTGTAACCGATTTAACACAAAAGCATGGTGAAATCTTTAACGGTTTTTATCAGTTGCTTTAATGAAGGAGGAAGAAAAATGAACGAAAATACGAATGACAGAAACGTGATGGAGAACCTTCTCCTTCTTGAAAAGGGTGCGTGCGACCTTTATATGCACGGAGCGATTGAAGCAAGTGATCAAAATGTGTTTTCATCATTCACGTCGGCTTTGCAACAATCCTTGCAGGTGCAAAATCAAATTTACAGCAAGATGAAGGACAAGGGCTGGTACGCACCCGAGATGGCACAGCAAGATAAAGTGACACAGCTCAAGCAAAAATTTTCAGCAAACTGAAAAAATGCCTTCTCCCAAAAAGGAGAGGGCATTTTTGATAAATTGGGATTTATCTTTGGGGCGGGCGATTCACGAATCGCCCGTCTCCCCGATAAATCAAAATTTGAAGTTGTTGCGTTGGTTAGGTCAATTGGTGGAGATTTTCTTGACAATTTTACATAATTATGCTATAATTTTGACAATAAAATTATGAAAAGAGAGTTTTATGAAGAAAATTTTATCAATTTTTCTTGTCATTATTATTTTGTGTACTTTTGCTTCTTGCAAAAATAAGCTTGATGGCTCTGAGGGGCTTGAATACGGCTTGAATATTGACGGTGATAGCTATTACGTTAAAGGAATAGGCACATGCACCGAAACAAATATTACTGTTCCCAGCAAAATTGACGGACTTCCTGTAACAAGCATTGGTTATGAGGCGTTTATGGATTGCGATCTGATTGAAAGCATAGCCATTCCTAACACTGTCAAAAGCATTGGTGACTATGCCTTTAAGGGATGTTACTCGCTTGAAAGCATTGATATTCCGTATTCGGTAACAAGCGTTGGAGAATATGCCTTTGCAGACTGCACGGAAATTGAGGAGATAACGATTCCTTATTCACTTACAAGCTTTGGCGCATGGGCATTTGACGGATGTGAGAATTTAAGCAAGGTGCATTACACGGGGGATATTGACAATTGGGCTGAAATTAAGTTTTATCCTTACAATTCAAATCCGATGAAATACGCTACGGACCTATATTTTGACGGAGAGCTTGTTACAAGCGTTGAAATTCCCGACTATATTTCTTCTATTGGAAGCTTTGCGTTTGAGGGGGTTGCTTCATTGACAAGCGTTTACATACCCAATTCGGTTACGAGCATTGGTGAGATGGCTTTTTTGGGATGCTTCTCGCTTCAAAGCGTAACTATCCCAAGCTCTGTGACAAATATCGGTCAGTTGGCATTCAGTCAGTGCACCGCACTTGCGACTATCAGCTTTGAGGGAACTAAGGCTGAGTGGATAAATATTGAAAAGGGAACGTATTGGTATGATAAGATACCTGCAACGGAGGTTATCTGCTCAGACGGTACGGTATCGTTACAATAAAACAAATAATAAAACCGCTTGGATTCCAAGCGGTTTTTTACGTTAAATTATTGTTGTTTGGTTTGCGTCGATTTTACCGTTTGCGCGGTAGGGGATGCCGAGGTGCTCATAGGCGAGGGGAGTTACGCAACGGCCTTTTGGGGTACGGGAAAGGAAGCCGATTTGCAAGAGGTAGGGCTCGCAAACGTCCTCAATTGTGATTGCTTCTTCACCAACCGTTGCGGCAATGGTGTCAAGGCCAACGGGTCCGCCGTTATAGAAGCGGATGATCGTTTCGAGCATACGTCTATCAAGGTTGTCAAGTCCAAGCTCGTCGATTTCAAGCTTTTGAAGGGCATATCTTGCGATTTCGCAGTTGATAATTCCGTCACCCATAACTATAGCAAAGTCACGCACACGTTTAAGCAAGCGGTTTGCAATACGGGGTGTTCCGCGTGAACGAGATGCTAATTCAAGCGCGCCGTCCTCGGTAATACTGATGCCAAGGATATTTGCGCTTCTTTTGATGATGGTTGCAAGCTCCTCGGGGGTGTAAAGCTCAAGCTTCAAAAGTACGCCAAATCTATCACGAAGGGGAGTTGTGAGCTGTCCTGCGCGTGTTGTTGCACCGATAAGAGTGAACTTGGGAAGGTCGATTCGAATGCTTCTTGCAGCAGGGCCTTTACCGATGATAATATCAACGGAATAGTCCTCCATGGCAGGATAAAGCACCACTTCAATGGAACGTGAAAGACGGTGAATTTCGTCAATGAAAAGCACGTCGCCATTTTCAAGTCCTGTGAGGATTGCAACAAGGTCACCCTGTTTTTCGATAGCGGGGCCGGAGGTGATTTTAATATTAACGCCCATCTCGTTTGCGATAATGTGAGAGAGGGTTGTTTTACCAAGTCCGGGGGGGCCGTAAAGGAGCACGTGGTCGAGCGCGTCACCTCTGAGCTTTGCCGCTTCAATATAAATTTTAAGGTTTTCTTTTGCTTTTTCCTGACCTATATATTCGTCGATGCTTTGAGGACGAAGCTCGTTTTCACGCGCGTCGTCACCCGTCATAGAGGGAGAAACTGTGCGTTCCTCGTAATTGTTTTCAAAATCAAAATCTTCTTCGTAACGCATATTTTTCTTCCTCCTTATCTACTGAGATTTTTAAGTGCAAGACGAATAATATCGTCAGTTTCTTTGTTTGAAATATCAACTCCGCGAAGAGCCGCAACGATTTCGCTCTTGGTATAGCCAAGTACCAAGAGAGCACTTTGTGCGTCGGAAAGCTTTGAGCTTCCTGCGGGTGCTGTATTGCGTCCTGTGGGTATGTTTTGAGGTGCGGAAATGCTTTCGCTATAAGATTTTGAGATCTTGTCCTTAAGCTCAAGCACAATTCTTGCGGCGGTTTTTGCACCGATTCCGTTTGCCTTTGCAATCGCCTTTGTGTCCTCATTCATAATCGTAACAAAGAGCTTGTCCGATGAGAATACGGACAAAATAGCAATTGCCGCCTTAGGACCGACACCCGAAACCGTGATAAGAAGCTTGAACGCTTCAAGCTCACTTTCACTTGCAAATCCGAAAAGCTCAATTCCGTCCTCTCGTACAGCCATATAAGAATAGAGACGAACCGTTGGCGCCTCGCTTACCGAAAGGTGGGGTGGCATTGCCTCATATGTCGTTTGTGTGATAGTTAATTTGTAGCCAACACCGTTGGCATCGATTACGGCAAATCCGTAATCAAGGTGGGCAAGCTTGCCCTCAATATAGTAAAACATCAGTTTTCTCCTTCTGTTTCTATTGCTTCGTTGGATTTTGCGCGTTTTTTGCTTTTAACACATTCAAAAGCTATTAAAGATGCAAATACAACCGTTGAAGCTGCGGAAATAATTCCTGTAAGAACGTAGATTTTAGGCATATATTTGAATTCAATGTCGTGTTCACCTGCATTTTCAATATCGAATGCCATTAGTGAATCACCGTAAACCGAGTAGGTATCAACCTGCTTTCCGTCAACGTATACCCTCCATCCCTCGTCATAGGGGATAGTTGTCATAATGGTTTTGTTGTCTTGGGAGGTTGTAAGAGAACCGTAAATGTGGTCATCGGTTGATTTTTCGTCTGTAACGAGTGATGACTGAGCAAGATTTTCAAGAGCATGTTCGAATTCATCCATATCAAGCGTATAGATGTAATTTGTGTTTTTGAAGAAATACAATTTTCCCTCGGGCACGCGGAAACCAAGCTCTAATTCTTCACCCTTTTCTCTATATCCAAGGAAAACTATTCGTGAATAATTGCTAACCTCAACGTATCTTTCACCGTTGATGTGAACTATAAATGAACGCTCATAGCCCGTGGGAAAATAGAGATAGAGAGGTCCGCTTTGCTTTACTGTAAAATTGAATTCAAACGTGTTTTCGTCAATGTTATCGGCAGTTGCGGAATATTCAACTCCGCCACCTACCGTGCCAAGAGATCCTACGATTTCTTGGTTCTTTCTAATGGGGATATGGGTAAAGAAGTCGACAGAATTTTCTTCGTCGTTGCCAAGCAACGTATTTAGTAAGAGATTTTGTACTTCAAATGGATTTTTAAGTCCGTCGTCAGTAAGAAAATCGTATTTAAGATCCGTTTCAAGGTCTTTTATAGAGCTATCAACACCGAAGGCAAGTCCCAATGCATACGGATTTTGATATGCATAATAATTTTCGTCCTCGGCAACCTTTATAAAATATTTATCCATAAATTCGTTTTGAAGCAACGTTTCATTGCTATAGGGATTTTCTGTGGGGGAGTAGATATATTTTATGCCGAGCAAGGAGTCTGTGACGGCGGTTGCGCCATAATACTGCGTCCAATGCGCGTCTGCATAGAAGCCAAGGTAATTGAGCAGATCGATCGCCTTTTGATTTAGAGTGGACGTTGAGTTGGAAAGACCCTTGATATTAAGAGTCATATTATCGTTAGTACAACGGTGTGTTGTTTTTTCGGAACGGTAGAAGGTCTTATCTTGATTTTGAACGTTTTCTACAATGGGTGTAAGATCCTTGAAATAATCGTAGTAGGAAGAATACGTGCCCCAACCGATATCGTATCTCATAGAAGCAAAGGTAACGATTCCGTTAGCTAAAAGCTCAATGCAGATTGCAATCAAGAGCACGCGCTTCATTTTTTCTTTGTTTGCAGATTTGATTAGATAGCAAAGTATTACACCAATAGCAAAAATAGCGATTATTGAGAATACAACCACCCACAAGAACGGAATCTCACCCGCGATGAAGCCGAATTTGTATTCCTCGGTATCTTGGTTTACAAAATTAGGAAATGTCATCTTTTGTGCTATCAATATGAGAGCAAAAAGTGTTGCACCGGTTGCGAAAATTTTCTTGGTTGAATGCTCCTCAATTTCACAAAAGCCCTTGTATGCCATAATTAGCAACAAGAAGATAACTATGAAGCTGTATCTGTAATTGAGGCAGTTTGGCATTTGGAACCCGTGCATTACAAGGTCCGTGGGATTTATAACCATTATCAAAATATAAAGGAGAACAAATCCACCGTAGAATGCCTTTTCTCTTAAATTAATGCGTTTTGCCAAAAAATATATGGGCAACATAAAGAGTGCAAGAACACCGCAATAGAGAAGGGGAAGTCCCTCGTGCATTACCGTATCATAAGAACCGGGCAAAAGCTTTGGAAAGAGATCGAACAGGTCAAATCTTGCAACAAAATCCCAATTTGGATCGGTAAAATCGCTCTTTCCAAACTGAAGTGAGTAATATGCTGCGCCAACTATAAATGCGGAAATACCGATACCTATTACACTTGAAGTACCGATTTTGAAGAGTGATTTTATAAAGTGGTACTTCTCACCGTTTGGATTAATGATATTTTTTTGCTCCTTGAGATAGGTGAAGAAGAAGCAGAAAAGAGTATACCAGCAAAGCATATAGCCGATATAATAATGAGTCATCATAACGAGTGCAAGCGTGCCGATGAAGAGAAGGTATTTGCCATTCTTTATCAATCTTTCAATAGCGTATGTGAGAATGGGCAAAAGGAAGAGGGCATCAAGCCACATTATATTGTTTTGATATGTTATTGCATACGCGGAAAGCGCGTACATAAGCGAGAATATAATGATATTTGTCTTGTTGGGATTTTTAGTTTGCTTGTGGAGATAAAATCCAAAGGCAAGACCACAAAGACCTATTTTGAAAATGATTATTGTTAAAAGCGCCCAAAGCATCATTGATTTTGGAAACAGAATAACAATATAGGAAAGGGGGCTTGCAATATAGTATGCATAAATTCCCATAAATTCACCACCGAGTGAGCGTGAGAAGGAATAAAGCAAAGAAGCATCTCCACACAAAAACTCTCTCAATGCTTCATAGAAATAAACATATTGAGCATTAAGGTCAAGGGTTAATACAGATATATCACCAAATGGCTTGTGTCCAAGCGCGAGATATATTGCAAGCATCAATACTGCGGGAATTATAAACGAATATCCAAGATATCCGTATTCATTTTTTATGCTGAGCAATTTTTGATTGCTTTTTATTTTTGCAAATGGATTTTTAAGCTTCATTTCTTTCTCCTTATCAAATTGCTTCGGGGTTGTTTGAAACAATGAATTTCTTTATTGATTTTTCAAATTTTATTCTGTCTAGGGTCATATCGTGTGAGCATCCCAAACATACAACGCGCACGTCTGAGCCAACTCGCATTATCTTAAACTGATTGGAGCCACAGGGGTGATTTTTCTTCATTTCCACCACGTCGCCAACGAATAGCTTTATTATTTTCATAACTTGCCTCCGTGAAAAAATATATACACAACTATTATATCACAAAAAGTGCTTCAAGTAAATGGTAATTTCACATATTTTTTTAATAATATTATTATATAATACATACAAAAATAGTTGATTTTTATTAAAATATATGTTATAATGATAAATTGATAAAGTATGCAAAGGAGGATGCTATGATAATTCTTGGAATTGACCCTGGTGTTGCAATCGTGGGCTTTGGAGTAATTGAATATAGCGGTTCAAAATTCCGCACACTTGATTACGGAGTTATTCGTACGCCTGCGCATACGGATACTGAAAAACGACTTGCCACAATTTATCGTGAGCTTAAAGAAATAATTGAAAGGTATCATCCCGACGCTATGGCGGTGGAGGAGCTTTTCTGGAACACCAACCAAAAGACGGGTATTGCCGTTGCTGAAGCGAGAGGTGTTATTCTTCTTTGCGCAGAGCTTTTGGGCGTGGAGATTTTTGAATATACACCTCTTCAGGTAAAGCAAAGTATAGTTGGCTATGGCAGAGCTGAAAAAAATCAGGTAATCACAATGGTGCAAATGTTCCTTAATATCAAGGAAAAAATAAGTCCCGACGACGCTGCGGATGCACTTGCTATTGCAATTTGCCATGCGCATGCGGGATCGTCAAAGATTTCAAAATATTACAACAAAAAGCAAACTTACGGAAAGGTTTATTAATATGTGGAGTGCAAATAATTGGAAAGACTATCAGCTTCTTGATGCATCTGATGGAGAACGTCTTGAAAGATGGGGAAAATACATACTTATTCGTCCGGACCCACAAATAATTTGGCATAGCGAAAGAAATGCGCCCGAATGGAAGCGCGCTGACGGAATTTATCGCAGAGCCAACACCGGTGGCGGCAAATGGGTTAAGAAAAATCTTCCTGAAGAATGGAATATTACTTACGGTGAACTCGGATTTGTGCTTCGTCCTATGGGATTTAAGCATACAGGACTTTTCCCCGAGCAGGCGGCTAACTGGGATTGGTTCTCAGATCTTATCAAGAATGCAGGCAGACCCATCAAGGTGCTTAATCTTTTTGCATATACGGGTGGCGCAACCGTTGCGGCTGCAAAGGCAGGTGCATCAGTTTGTCACGTTGACGCGGCAAAGGGAATGGTTGCACAGGCAAAGGAGAATGCTAAGCTTTCAGGACTTGAAGATGCACCCATTAGATATATCGTTGATGATTGCAAGAAATTTGTTGAACGTGAAATCAGACGCGGAAATAAATATGATGCCATAATTATGGATCCACCATCTTACGGTAGAGGTCCTTCTGGTGAGATTTGGAAGATTGAGGATAGCATTGACGATCTCGTTGCGCTTACCTCTAAAGTGCTTTCGGATAAGCCGTTGTTCTTCCTTATCAACTCTTATACAACGGGACTTTCTCCTCTTACGATGAGCTACATAGTTGACCTTCGTATATCCAAGGTTTACGGTGGCAAATGTGAGGCGAGTGAAATTGCGCTTCCTGTAAAATACACAGGTGGATTTATGCCTTGCGGAGCAAGTGCAAGATGGCAGGAAAGCAAATAAAAACAAAAGAAAGGAAAACACATAGTGAATTCTGATTCTTACATTAAAATAGAAAATTTGTGTGCAAGCTATGAAGAGGATGACGGCGCTAAAACAAGCGTTTTGAAGAATATTTCTCTTGATATTAAAAAGGGTGAATATCTTGCTGTGCTTGGTCATAACGGATCGGGCAAATCAACTCTTGCAAAGCTTTTGAATATGATACTTGAGCCCGATTCGGGTAAGATATATATTGAGGGTAAGGATATCACCGACCCCGAAATGACAGAAGAGGATGTTTTTGAGCTTAGAAAAAAGGTGGGAATGGTGTTTCAAAATCCCGACAATCAGCTCGTTGCCACAATAGTTGAGGATGACGTTGCATTTGGTCCTGAAAATCTTGGAGTAGAGCCGAGTGAAATACGCCGTCGAGTTGACGAGGCACTTGCGGTTGTTGGTATGAGCCAGCACGCAAAAAGTGAGCCTGCTCGACTTTCGGGTGGACAAAAGCAGAGAATTGCTATTGCGGGTATCTTGGCTATGAAGCCCGACTGTATGATATTTGACGAATCTACGGCAATGCTCGACCCTCTTGGAAGACGAGACATTATGAATACCATTGAAAAGCTCAACAGTGAGCACGGTATTACGATAATTATGATAACTCACTATATGGATGAGGCTGCAAGAGCAAACAGAATAGTTGTTCTTGACGACGGTGAGGTACTTATGGACGGTACGCCTCAGGAAATATTCGAAGAGGACGAAAAGCTGTCAAAATGCGGACTTGACGTGCCGCAGTGCGTTCGTCTTCTTCATACACTTAAAAAACAAGGAATCAATATTGAAGGAGAGTGCCACACCCCCACTTCTTGTGCGGATGCAATTGAGAGGGCACTTAATAAAAGATAATGGTAAAGATTAAACTTGAGAACGTTTCGTTCTTTTACGGAAAGGGAACGGCATATTGCAAGGAAGCGCTCAAAAAAGTTAATATAGAGGTTAAAGAGGGCTCAATTACGGGTCTTATCGGTCATACGGGAAGCGGAAAAAGCACGATGCTTCAGCTCCTTAACGGACTTTCAACTCCAAGCGAGGGCAAGGTCTATCTTGATGGGGTTGACATTTGGGAAAAGCCGAAGGAAATCGGCAAGGTGCGTTTTCGCGTTGGACTTGTTATGCAATATCCCGAATATCAGCTTTTTGAGGAAACAGTTGAAAAGGATATCGCATTTGGCCCTAAAAATATGGGACTTAGTGATGAAGAAATATCAATTCGTATAAGAGAAGCCATCGATTTTGTTGGACTTGATCCCGAGGTGCTTCAAAAGAATCCGTTTGATTTGTCCGGCGGTCAAAAGCGACGCGTTGCTATTGCGGGTGTTATTGCTATGCGCCCTGAGGTGCTCGTTTTGGACGAGCCTGCGGCAGGACTTGACCCACAGGGACGCGACGTTATTTTGAACGGTATTTTCAAGTACCGTGAAAAGACGGGCGCAACTATTATTATCGTTAGTCACAGTATGGAGGATATGGCGCGCCTTTGTGACGATATCATCGTGCTTTCACACGGGGAGGTCGTTCTTCACGGAACTCGTGACGAGGTCTTCTCACATTCCGAGATGCTTGAAAAAATCGGACTTGCAGTTCCGCAAATCACCTTGCTTATGCACGAATTGAACGCGCGTGGAATCAAGGTCAACAATGGAATTTATACTGAAGAGGCAGCGGCTAAGGAAATTGCGGCCTTGTTGAAAGGTAACAAATGAAGAATATAACTTTAGGACAGTATTATGCTGTCGATTCACCAATACACCGTCTTGACCCAAGAGTTAAGATAGTACTTGCGCTTTTGTATATCGTTATAGTATTTTTGTGCTCAAATATACTTTCAATGGCGCTTTTACTTGCTTCGGCTTTTGTTATAATAGCATTGTCAAGAATACCGATTAAAATAGTATTAAAATCAATAAAGCCGATAGCGTTTATTATTGCATTCACCGGTATTATAAATGTTTTTTGGACAACCGGAGAGGGAGAGCCTCTTCTTGATATCGGTTTTATTACGGTATATACGGAGGGCATTGTTAATGCAGTGTTCCTTATTGTTAGAATTATAATGCTCATAATCGGAAGTAGCATTTTGCTTACTTATACGACAACTCCGATTGCTCTCACCGATGGAATTGAGAGATTGCTTTCACCCTTGAAAAAGATTGGATTGCCCGTTCACGATTTTGCAATGATTATGACTATTGCTTTGCGTTTTATTCCTACTCTTATGGAAGAGGCGGACAAAATTATGAGCGCGCAAAAGGCAAGAGGTGCCGATTTTACAAACGGAAGCTTGATTCAGAGAGCCAAAGCGCTTGTTCCCATTCTCATTCCTCTTTTCTCATCGTCAATCCGACATGCGCTTGACTTGGCGACCGCTATGGAATGCCGTTGCTACAAGGGTGGAGAGGGAAGAACCAGAATGAAGATATTAAAGTGCCGAGCAAGTGATATTTTTGCGCTTTTCTTGGTTATAGCGCTTGGTGTATCCGTTGTTTGCATCAATATATTTGCATCACCGTTTTTGCCATTTTAAGAGGAAATAAAGATGAAATTACTACTTAAAATCAGCTTTGTTGGAACGAGATATAACGGTTATCAGGTTCAACCCGATAAACCAACCGTTCAACGAGAAATGAATGAAGCGGCTCATCGCATTTTCGGGTTTGACTGTGATATCGTTGGATGTAGCAGGACCGATAGCGGAGTGCACGCAAATGAATTTTTCGTTTGCGTTTCTAAAAAGGCGGAAAATTCACTTGAATGTACTATTCCTATGAATAAGGTTCCGCTTGCCTTTAATTCAGTCTTGCCCGATGATATTTCGGTTTTAGATGCGAGAATGGTGGATGATGAATTCCATCCGAGATATGACGTTAAGCATAAGGAATATATCTATAAGATTTGGAATAATCCGATAAAAAATCCTTTTTGCGCGGATAGAGCATATCACATACCGCAAAAATATTCCGATGAAGTGATCGAAAAAATGAACGAAGCGGCGCAGTATTACTGTGGAAAGCACGATTTTTGCTCGTATATGGCACAGGGCTCCAAAATCGTAGATACTGTCAGAGAAGTGAAATATGCCGAGGTTTACAAAGAGGGCGATTTCATTATCTTTAAGGTCGCATCTGACGGATTTTTGTACAATATGGTGCGAATTATGACGGGTACATTGTTGCTCGTAGCTCAAGGGAAAATAAATCCTTCTGATATAGAAAAAATAACAGATAGTAAGGATAGAAAAAATGCAGGGTCAACCGCCCCTGCGTGCGGACTTTATTTGAATAAAGTGGAATACTAAGAAAGGAAGTGGGGAAATATGAAATTTGATATAAGCAAAATAATAGAAAAATTCAAATATGACCCCAATTCCGTAAAAAAGGATTATGACGGAAGAACGGACATATATCTTGCTAAGGTGAGCTATAGATATGCGTACGTTAAGCGTGTTTTGTGCGTGCTTTTGGTGTTGGTCGTTGCATTCTTTTTACTCTCGGGAAGCTTGTCTTACAATAAGATATTTTATCTTACTAAGGACATTAAGCTTGCTAGTGATTATGTAAATTCCGTTCATGATACCATAACCTACAATGCAGGTAATTCACAGGTGTTTGCCTCTTACAGAGGCGGACTTGCGGTTGCCAGCAGAGAAAAGCTTTCTATCTTTTCTGCTGGTGGAAGAGAATTGTTTTCATCTAACCACAATTACGGTAATCCCGCGCTTGCAATTAGTGATAAGCATGTGCTTCTTTACGACGTTGGTGGCAAGCAGTTTTCTCTTTATAATTCATTTTCCAAGGTGAATGAAGAAAAGCTTGATTATGCTATTTACGGTGCGGATATGGCTGAAAACGGAGATTTTGCTATTATCACTAAATCCGAAAAATACGATTCGGTCATAAAGGTATATAAGCAAAACGGAAAAATATATACCTATAGCTTCTCATCAGGTCTTGTTTCTTCGGTTGCGCTTTCTGATAACGGAAAGCAGCTTGTTGCTCTTTTGACGCATTCAAGCGGTAGTGAAATCAGCACCGAGATTCGCCTTTATAACGTGGGTAAGGATGATTTTAAGAGTGAGAGCATAAGCTTTAGCGGTGTGCCTTATTCGGTGAATATTCTTGAATCGGGAATTTTCGTGGTTGGCTCACGCGGAGTTAACGTATTTAACTTAAGTCTTAATTTAACGGGTGAATATTTGAGTGAAAATGAAATATATCGTTACTCTTTTGGAGAAGATAAAATTGCAATTGCTGACGTTTCATCAACTGACGGTAAAACGCGCGTAGTGCTTCTTAATAAACGAGGAAGAGTTGATAAGGAATATCTTTTTGACGAGAGATTAATTGATATTTCAATGCTTGAAAATAGCTTGTATTATCAGGATATATCTGGCTTTGCAAGACTTAATTTAAGAAACGGTAAGTCATATAAAATCAATCACAGCGCTAGCGGATATAAGATGATTCCCATAGATAAGGACACAATTGTCATTTGTAACGAATATTACGCGAAGTTTATTGAGTTGAAATAATTTTATTTAACGTGTAAGGAGAAATTAATGAACATTTTTCAAATTATACTTGATATTTTAATGGTGCTTGTAATCGGAATTTCACTTGTTTTGGGTGTTATTAGAGGCGGTGCAAAATCCTTTTTCAAAAGCACAAAGCTGATCATTGTTATTATCGTAACATTGCTTATCGGCTCTTTGATGGTTACTATTTGTCAAAATTTATTTGTTGCCAAAATGTTTGATGGAAAAATCAGTGCCAAGCTTGTTGAACATGTGGAGCAGGGCAACAGTGAGCTTACCTTTGAAACGGTTAAGGCGGGCGTTCCAACTATAATTCAAAAGCTTGTTCCAATGGATGAAATGGAACAAAAATTTAACGGTCTTTCAGGCTCTTCACTTGATAATGCAAGAGCTATTGGAGGCTATATAGAAAAAACGGCAACAAATATGGTTTCTAACGTTATTGGCTACGTTTTGGCATTTGTTTTATCGTTTGTTATTTGCTCCGTTGCTATTTTCTTTATCGAAAAAATGGTTGAAATCCCCATGCTCAAATGGGTGAATACCATAGCAGGGGTGCTTTACGGAATAGTAAGTGCATATTTTACAACGAGTACGATCGCAATTATAGTTGCTATTTTGTTCGGATATGAATTTATCGACGGAACGATGGTGACGAGAATTATCTACAATATTGGTTTATTTACTTTTTAATACCGAGGAGGTATTTATATGTTAATGTGTTCAAGATGCCATAAAAGAATGGCAGTTGTATTTATCACCAAGCTTGAAAACGGAGAGAAGAAGAACGAGGGCGTTTGCATTACATGTGCAAAGGAGCTTGGACTTCCTCTTGACAATATGCTTGGCGATATGATGAATAAGCTTGGCATCTCATCCGACGAGCTTGCGGGTATGGAGGATGATATGGCAAAGCTTATGGAAGAGGGCGGAAATTTGCCCGACATAGTGGGTGAGGAGATGAATCTTGATGAAGCGACCACACCTGCCATTGATCTTCAAAAGCTTTTCGGCGGCGGAAATAAGTCTGCTAACTCATCAAATAATAAGAGTGGCAAGGCGGCAGCTGATGATAAAAAGCAAGAAAATAAAAACAGAAAATTCCTTGACGCGTACTGTAAAAATCTCAATGCCGAAGCGATAAGCGGAAAGCTTGATGCTATCGTAGGCAGAGAAAAGGAGCTTGCGCGCGTTATTCAGATACTTTCGAGAAGACAAAAGAACAATCCTTGCCTTATAGGTGAGCCGGGTGTTGGTAAGACCGCTATTGCGGAGGCTCTTGCTCAAAAAATCGTTCGTGGTGACGTTCCTTATAAGCTCAAAAACAAGGAGCTTCATCTTCTTGACCTTACAGCACTCGTTGCGGGCACACAATTCAGAGGTCAGTACGAGAGCCGCTTGCTTGGACTTCTTAAGGAGGTTAAGGAAGCAGGTAATATTATTCTTGTTATCGACGAGGTACACAATATCGTTGGTGCAGGTAACAGTGAGGGTAGTGTGAGTACGGCAAATATGCTCAAGCCCGCGCTTTCCCGTGGGGAAATTCAGGTTATCGGCGCAACTACACTTAACGAGTATAGAAAATATATCGAGAAGGACAGCGCGCTTGAAAGAAGATTCCAGCCTGTTAAGGTTGAGGAGCCTTCGGTTGAGGAAACACTTGAAATGCTTAAGGGAATTAAGCATTATTATGAAACATTCCACCAAATTAAGATACCTGATGAAATTCTTCGAAGCGCGGTTGTGCTTTCCGAAAGATATATCACAGATAGATATTTGCCCGACAAGGCGATTGACCTTCTTGATGAGGCTGCGGCAAATCTTTCTCTTAATTCCGCCTCACTTAATAAGAGTATTGAAATCAGAGAGCAGCTTTTGACAATAAAGAAGGATAGAGAGGTGCTTGAAGCGACTCCGCCCGATTCTCCCGATAATGCTGATGCTTATGAAAAGATTGCAAAGCTTAAATCTAAGGAAATCAAGCTTGCTGAAGAATTGAAGATGCTTGAGGGCGAATGCGAGAGCATCGTTCTTACAACAGAAGAACTTGCGGACGTAGTAGAGGTTTGGACGGGTGTTCCCGCGCTCACGGTAAGTGCTAACGAATATGAGCAAATCGACAAGCTTGAAGATAGACTTAAAACACACATTATAGGTCAGGATAAGGCGGTAAATTCAATTTGCCGCGCTATAAAGAGAAACAGAGCAGGTATTTCTTATAAGAGAAAGCCCGTATCGTTCATATTTGCAGGTCCTACGGGTGTTGGTAAGACAGAGCTTGTAAAACAGCTTGCAAACGATCTTTTCCATTCTCCCGAAACGCTTATTCGCCTTGATATGAGCGAGTTTATGGAGAAGCATTCCGTATCTAAGATTATCGGAGCGCCTCCCGGATACGTTGGCTATGACGAGGCGGGTCAGCTTACCGAAAAGATAAGAAGAAGACCCTATTCCGTTATCCTTTTTGATGAGATTGAAAAGGCGCACCCCGACGTTTTGAACGTTCTTTTGCAAATTCTTGACGATGGCAGAGTTACCGACGCGCAGGGTAGAACTATCAATTTTGAAAATACGATCTTGGTTATGACGACGAATGCCGGCTCGACCAACTCTGCGGGTAGAGCAGGATTTTCGACCGAGGGCAATTCTCTTGAAGAAGCGCGCACTATGAAGGCGCTTGAGGGATTCCTTCGTCCCGAATTTATCAACCGTGTTGATGAGATTATTACCTTTAATTCTCTTACTGAGGAGAATTTTGAAAGGATTGCTGAAATTATGCTCGGTGAGCTTAAAATGGCGCTTGCCGAAAAGGGAATTGAGCTTTCCTACACATCTGCACTCTTAAAGCACGTTGGCGAAAAGTCATATTCCGCTAAATTCGGCGCAAGAAATATGAGAAGATTTATTCAAACTCATATCGAGGATGCAATTGCCGAAAAGGTAATTGCGGACTATAACCGCACGATCACAAAGGTACACCTTAATATCAGTGGCGGTGAGATAATTGTTACTTGTATGTAATTTAATCAAAAAATGCGACCTGTCTATGGCAGGCCGCATTTTTGACTTTTTTGTTTGTTAATAAATTGTTCACAATCAGGGATTATAATGTGATAGGAAAACAAATTTAGGAGGTGTTTTATGAAAAAATTAATTGCTTTATTGCTTTTATTGTCCATGCTCACGCTTATGTTTTCGTCGTGTGGAAGCTCGAAAATAGAAAAGCCTGAGGATACCAATCTCGAATATTGGCTGTTTGATAAACCGAATGAAGAAAATTTGACTTTGCTTCAGTCGGATGGCTCGTATAAACGATATTTAGCACCGGGATCTGAAGATATAGAGGGAAATTCCGGGTATGTGTCCAATTGCGTTTATTACGAAACGACAAGGACCTCTATCGGTTTGATGAATAGGAATAGGATTTGTAACATAATTATAACTGATCCCGATGTTACATTGTGGGGTTTAACTATCAATTCCACATACGAGGAATTTCATAATACCTTGACTCAGGTCGGATTTAAGGAGACATATCGAAGTGAGGAATATGGCTATTCTTCGTTTGAATTTGTGGATGTCAAAAGAGTTTATACTATTAACGTAGGCTATACAAATGACGGTTCAAGCATACAAATATACTGCAGAAACAGAAATTATTGGAATGAGTTTTTAGAAGAAACCGGTATTTTTAATGTGCTTACGAAAATATATATTTGGCTTGAAGAAGACGTTTTTTAATATTAAATCAAAACAAACCCGACGGATTTTTCCGTCGGGTTTGCTATTATATATTCTTAAAAATCTCCGGTAAAGCATCGATTATATCGGTTGTCATAACCGAATACTGTGATAGCTTTTCAGCTGCGGCATCACCTGCAAGACCGTGGATGTATACACCGAGTGTTGCTGCAATATAGGGCTCACATCCCTGCGCTAAAAGTCCTGTGATTATTCCGTCAAGTGCGTCACCCGAGCCTCCCGTGCTCATTCCACTGTTGCCACTTTGATTGATGTAGATATACTCTGCATCTGGACTTGCAACCGCAGTGTTATGATCTTTTAATACACAAATAACCTTATTTTCATTTGCAAATTTTTGAGCAAATGATGATATATCATTTGTTATTTCTTCAACATTAACTCCCGAAAGCCTTGACATTTCAAGAGGGTGGGGAGTTATGATAGCATCGTGATCAATATATTTGAAAATATTTTTGTTTTTTGATATTAAATTTAGAGCATCTGCATCAATTACTATTGGACATTTACTTTTTTCAAGGGTGAAAAGCAGAATTTCAAGCATAGCTTCACTTGTAGAGAGTCCCATTCCAATGGCTATTGCATCAGCCTTTTGTATTGATGTTTCAAGCTTGTTAAAATCCACATTTTTATTCCAAGTGCTTATAATAGCCTCGGGGATAAGAGTTTGCAAAATAATTCTATTGTCCTCGTGAGTGAATATCTCAACAAGTCCACAACCCGTGCGATAAGCTGCCTTTGCGCTGAAATATGGTGCGCCACACATACAAGGTGAGCCACCGATAATAAGAACCCGACCGCAAGAGCCCTTGTTAGAATTTTCTTGTCTTTCAGGGAGCAATTTTTTCAAATCTTGCTTGGAATAATAAAAATCAGTCATCGTTATTTTCTCCATCGTAATCCTTGATTCCGTCCATTGAGGAGGCGATCTTAAAGCCATCTATCTCTCCGCGCTGCATTGCACCGAAGATACGGTAGCGAAGTCCCTTGTGCTGTTTATCAAGCTCGTGAAGAAGCTGCTTCATTTCCTCACGCTCCGTATTTCCGTCAGCAGGACAAGTGGATTTTACAACGGGCAGCTCTGCCTTTTCGGCAAACTGACGAACGCTCTTTTCACTCGCGTAAAGAAGAGGACGAATCATGGTCAAATCAATTCTTGAAAGATAGGTTACGGGTGAGAAGCAACCGATTCTGCCCTCAAAGAAAAGATTGAGCATAAAGGTTTCAATGGCATCGTCAAAGTGATGTCCAAGTGCTACCTTGTTACAACCAAGCTCCTTTGCTGTGTTATAAAGCACGCCACGGCGCATCTTTGCACAAAGAGAGCAGGGGCTTTTTTCCTTTCTTTCCTCAAATATGATTTGATAAATTTGAGTTGGCGCGATGTGGTATTCGACGTTCAGCTCCTCGCAAAGCTTTTTGATTCCGTCAAAGCTTGTGTTGGGGAAGCCCATATCTACCGTAATTGCTATCAACTCATATTTCTTGGGATAAAATCTTCTCATTTCGGCAAGCGCGTAGAGAAGTGCTAAGGAGTCCTTGCCGGCAGAAACGCCAACGGCAATCTTGTCACCTTCTTCTATCATCGCATAGTCGTCAACAGCGCGTCTTGTATAGCTTAAAATTCGTTTTAGTTCCTTCATTAAAAATTACATTCCTCGTATATCTTTTTTGCTCTTTCGGTCAAGGTCTTAGGATTATCGTCTTCATTCAAAAACAAGGGCTTATATATAATTGCACCCGATGACGCGCCTTTTTTTGCTTTAACGAGAACCATTGAGGGCTCACTCGTTGTATTCGCGTGAACAAAGCACATTTCCTTGGGCTCAAGATTATTTTTTCTCATAGCGCAAATAAGATCGGCAAGTCGGTCGGGGCGCCATACACAGTAGAAGAATCCACCGTGCTTCAAAAGACGCTTTGCGCAGGCGCAAAAATCGCCTATATCACCGCAAACCTCGTGACGCGCTATATATTTTTCATCGTGGTCGTTACGTTTTCCGCTATCCGTTTTCATATAAGGTGGATTGGAAAACACTGCGTCGATCTCGAAGCCAAAGGCGGAGCTTTTTATATCTCTGATATCGGAGTAAAGAGAAATCACCTTGTTATCAAGAGAGTTTAATTGCGCATTTCTTTCAATGATTTCGGCAAAGTCCTTTTGGATCTCTGCACAATAAATCACTTTGAATTTATCACGAGATGCACAAAGCAGGGAAATGATGCCCGTGCCACCGCCAAGCTCAACGGCAACTGAGTTTTTTTGCGCTTTTATAAAGGAGGCAAGTAAAAATGCATCCGTGCCAAAGGTGAGTCCATTCTTCTTTTGTATTAATTTTATGCTTTCGTTGACTTCGGTCAACGTTTCATTTTCGAGTAAAATATTATTCATAAGCACCTCAAAAGTAAAAACACGGAGCAGCAAACCTGCTCCGTATCTTTAGATGTAATGGATTATTCCTGAACGGGAGCTCCTACAGGGCAAGCATCAGCGCAAGCGCCGCAATCTGCGCATGCATCAGGATCAATTACATAAATGCCGTCGCCCTCGGAAATAGCACCGCAAGGACAAGCGTCGCAGCAAGCACCACAAGCGATGCAAGCGTCAGTAATCTTATAAGCCATGATAAATACCTCCATAAGTATTGATACGGTTATTATAACATAACCCCTTGCCAAATTGCAAGGGGTTATGTGAAAATAATTATAAAAATTTATTCCTTATTTACGTTTTTATTACTGTGAATGATTTTTACGTTATCTCTGTGGTGGATTTTAACAGTTGAATCCTCTTTATCGCCAATGCGAATCTTGAGAAGTCCCGAGAGGGGATGGGACTCAATTACGGTGCCAACACCGTCGGGGGTTTTAACCATCGTATCCACGGCGGGCGTTCGTGCGATTTCGTATTCGTAGGTATCCTGCTCATATCTTAAGCAACACATAAGACGTCCGCAGGTGCCCGAAATTTTTGAAGAGTTAAGGAACAAGCCCTGCTCCTTAGCCATCTTAATTGAAACCTGAACGAAATCGGAAAGGAAGGTCGCGCAGCAAAGTGGTCTGCCACAAGCACCGAGACCGCCAATAAGCTTTGCTTCGTCACGGATTCCTATTTGACGAAGCTCAATTCTTGTTCTGAAAACGGCGGCAAGATCCTTAACAAGCTCACGGAAATCAACTCGTCCCGATGACGTGAAATAGAAAAGGAGCTTGCTGTTATCAAAGGTATATTGCGCGTCAACGAGCTTCATATCAAGCTCGTGCTTCTCGATTTGCTTTAAGCAAATGTCAAATGCCTCGTTCTCCTTATTTATATTTTCTTCATTGTGTGCAACGTCGTCCTTCGTAGCGATTCTTATGACCGGACGAAGAGGGGGGACGGTTTCGGAAACTCCAACTAATTTATTTGCCACAAATACTTCACCGAATTCGGGTCCGCGTGCGGTTTCAACTATTGCGTACTCACCCTTAGCGGCTTTGATTCCGTTGGGCTCAAAGTAATATACCTTACCCACTTTTTTGAATCTTATTCCGATAACCTCAACCTTTTCCTCGTCCTCTTTAGGATGGACGGTGGGCTTTGGCTCTGAGGCTTCGGGGACGATATCCTCTAAAAATTCAAGATTTTCTTCATCTTCCTCAAATATATCGTTTGATTCCTCTAAAATTGGAGCCTCTGTAAGCTCGTTATTATTTGCTTTTTTGTTTTTATTGTGATACTTGTGATATCTTTTTTTGTTGTTCTTTTTGTTTTGATTGTTATTTTCCATATTTATCTCCGTTAAATCAAGTTGCTAAGAAGATTGGTTAGTGTTAGCTTTATATTTGCGTTTCGCAAAAGAGCAAGTCGGGCGCCTTCTACCAAGGACATTATCTCCGCTATTTTTTGAACTGAAATGCTATAAGAAAGCTCTTCGGCATAGGCATAGTCCCTAAAGAAAATCATAGTTGACTCGTCTGCCTTTTTGACTATCATAAGGTCGCGAAGCGCGGATTCCAATTCAGAAAGTATTGATATGATTTTTTCGCGATCCTCTCGCTTTTGAGGAAACAGCGAAAATAATTCAGCAAAATCCCTTGCTACCGTGCGATGCGCGATTGCCTGTACAAGACGCGAAACAAGATTACGGTTTTGCAATATTTGCTTTCTTTCATTTGAAGCTGTCAGCTCTAAAATTCTTCCTATGCTTCCTCTTGAAGCCATATAAATTTCATCAAAATCCTCGGGAGAGCTGTTAATTAAATTTCTTACTGAGGGATGATGCTCCTTAAGATATTCAACTGCTTCGCTCTTTTGAGGTATTTTCATTCTGAGAATGGGAGCACGGCTTTTGATCGTTTCCAATATTGTTTCGGTATGCTCGCAAAGAAGAATAAAAACGACGTAGGATGGGGGCTCTTCAAGAGTGAGGAGCAGGGCGTTTTGCGCTTGAGGAGTCATAAGGTGCGCTTCATCAATCACATAAACCTTGAAATCACCGTCGTTTGGAAAAACCGAGACGTCAGTTTTTATAAATCTAATTGGATCGACGCCGATTGACGCCTTATCCTTTTCGCGTGAAATATAGATGAGGTCTGCCGAATTATTAGCAAGAATTTTTTTGCAGGATGAGCATATACCGCAGGGAATTGCATCATCATTGTCAGCTCTTTTTTCACAGTTGATTGCCGCGGCAATAAGATTGGCTAGGGTATGCTTTCCCGTGCCCCTTGCACCAAGCAAAATGTATGCGTGAGAAAGGGAATTGGCTTTTGCGCAAGAGGTAAAATAATTATACAGATCGTCGTTTCCAATGATGTTCAAATGCTCATTTTTCATACTTTACCTCCTATTTAGCAATACACAGTTATTATATCAAAAAATCAAATAACTGTCAATAGGTTAAAGAGTGTCAAAAATGCTAAAAAAATGCGAATAAAAGAGCTCAAATGGAAAGAAAACAAACGGATTTTGTGAAAAACTAACAAAAAGCCAAAAAAGTGAAAAAAACACTTGAAAAAATGTTACTTTTGTACTATAATAACAATGTATGACTATGTCTATAATTAAATATATGATTTGTCAACTATATTGAAGGGAGAAAGCTTGATATGTTTAAGAAAAAAGAATGTGTCGCTATGCTACTCGCTGGCGGACAAGGTTCACGACTTTACGCACTTACCAAGAAAACCGCAAAACCCGCAGTTTCATTTGGAGGAAAGTTCAGAATTATTGACTTTCCGCTTTCAAACTGCATAAATTCCGGCTTGGACACCGTTGGTGTTCTTACCCAGTATCAACCCCTCGTACTCAATGAATACATAGGAAACGGACTTCCTTGGGATCTTGACAGGACCTTTGGCGGTGTTTCCATCCTTCCCCCATACCAGGGCTTTAGCGGCTCGGATTGGTATAAGG
>JAZLBH010000110.1:0-8886 GCA_045613605.1 Eubacteriales bacterium | reverse complement strand
ACGAGAACCCCCAAAACTCGACTTTGCTCGTTTCGGGGAACCCCATCCGAAAAGCTAACAAAAGAAACGCTGTAGCAAGTGCAACCCCGGAAACCCCCAAAGCTCATTTCATTCGCTTCGGGGAACCTCTCTGCGCCCTTGACCGCGCCACTACTCGTGGAGAGCCACTTTTGAAAAAGTGGACAAAACGCAGCACAAAGCGAGTGCAAACATCCCCGACAAATCCCAATTTACCCTTTCAGTACATAATAAAAAAGCACACTTCAAAACCGAAGTGTGCTTTTTTCACCCCACCCAACCGTGTGTCGAGAAACATAGAACCCTGTAGTTCAGGGCGGTGTCCTATCGTCACCTTTACTGCTCCCAACGTCCGTCATTTCTTGGAGGACAAGTCAACTCGAAGAAAAGCGGGAGGTCTGCAAACCGGTGCCGAATTAATTTCGGACTCCTTTAATCAAGTGTAGGTTCAATCGACCCGACATCACAAATTGCGCAGGATTTTTACTTTTTGTTAATTACTGAGCGTCGTAATCGATCTCACTTGCGAAAAGGTCATCAAAATAATCAGCAACCTTGTCAAATTCAGCGTCATCGTCGATAGAAACGAGTGTTTCCTCGCCTTCCTCAACAACGATCTTCAAAATTGTGTACTCGCAAAATTCCTTATTGGGATCATCCTCTGCAGGAATGAATGCGTAATACTGATTGCCGTCAAGCTCAGCAGCGCCGATAAGCTCAAATTCTCTTTCAACGCCTTCCTCGTCTACGAGAGTAAAAAATTCTCTTTCTGTATTGTTAGTTTCCATAATCAAATCTCCTTTGTTATTGTAACATTATTTTACTCGATTTATACTCGTTTGTCAATAGATTAATAATCAAAATCCAAAATTTGTGCAAGAAGCATATTGCTCACTTCAAATCCTCGTTCATTTAGCACAACTCTCTCGTCATTTTGCAAAAAATATTCCATTTTTTCAAGATTTTCAATCTTTTTGCCGTATTTTTCATCAAAATTAACGCCAAAGCGCTCAAAAAACTCGGGTTTTGAAATGCCAGCACTCGTTCTAAGACCAAGCATCAGGAACTCAAATTCCCTCTCCTTAGTGCTAATTGAAATCTCATTTTCGACCCACTTGCCCGAAAGATATTTTGCTATATCCTTGGTGTTTTCAAGTCTTTTTCCAGAAAAATCCGAATGTGCCGAAAGACCTAAGCCAAGATATTCGTCAAGTCGCCAATATTTTGAATTGTGTCGGCTTTCCTTTCCTACCCTTGCAAAATTGCTTATCTCATAATGCTCATATCCGGCATTTTTCATCAAATAAACAACCCTTTCATACATATCGGCAGATAGATCATCATCGGCAATATCATATTTTTCGCGCATTTTGTAAAGAGGAGTCCCCTCCTCCAGCTGCAAAGAATAAATTGAAATATGCTCAGCACCAAGTGACACAAGCTCATTCACCGAAATCTCAAGACTGTCAATCGTTTGTGACGGAATGCCAAACATAAGGTCAACACTTATATTGTCAAATCCCGATGCGCGAGCATCAGAAAATGTCTTTTTAGCTTCTTCAAAGGTATGTCGTCTGCCTATCAGCTTTAGCTCGCCGTCAATAGCACTTTGAATACCAAGTGATAATCTGTTCACGCCAATAGCTCTTAAAGCCGAAAAATATTCCCTGCCATCGTTAAGGTGCGTCATTGGATTACACTCCAAGGTAATCTCAACATCATCGATAAGCGCAAAATTCTCTCCTACAGCAAACAAAATTCTTTCAATCTGCTCTACGCTCAAAATAGACGGTGTTCCACCTCCAAAATAGACAGTATCAACCATATATTTCTTGGTACCGCGCGCCGCTATCTCACGCAAAAGAGCGCAAACATATTCCTCGCGCTCATCCTCATTCCTGCTCACAAATGAACAAAAATCACAATAAAGACACTTTGTTCTGCAAAAAGGAATATGTATGTAAAGCCCCAATTTGCTTGGGGCTTTTTCATTATTTTTAATAAAATCAATCATTGTCATCAAGCTTAAGAACCGCCATAAATGCTTCAGGAGATACTTGAAC
Organism: Eubacteriales bacterium; assembly: GCA_045613605.1. Classification (GTDB taxonomy): domain Bacteria; phylum Bacillota; class Clostridia; order Oscillospirales; family CAG-272; genus RGIG4608. The sequence continues at coordinate 6,805 of JAZLBH010000110.1, read as the reverse complement.
TGAACCAAGCTGGCGCATCTTCTTCTTACCTTCCTTCTGTTTTTCAAGAAGCTTCTTCTTACGGGTAATGTCACCGCCATAGCACTTTGCAAGAACGTCTTTTCTCATTGCCTTAACGGTTTCACGCGCAATAATCTTTGAGCCGATGGCCGCCTGAATGGGCACCTCGAAAAGCTGACGCGGAATGTTTTCCTTGAGCTTTTCAGCAATTCTTCTCGCACGGGAGTATGCCTTTTCCTCGTGAACAATGAAAGAAAGCGCGTCAACCTGATCTCCGTTAAGCAAGAAATCAAGCTTAACAAGATCACTCTTGTTGTATTCGTCAAGCTCATAGTCAAGGGAAGCATAACCGCGTGAACGGCTCTTAAGAGCATCAAAAAAGTCGTAAATTATCTCGTTAAGAGGTAATTTATAGTGCAATTCAACACGGGTTGTGTCGATATATTTCATATCAATAAAGATTCCTCGTCTATCCTGACAAAGATCCATAAGACCACCAACGTACTCGGTAGGAGTAATAATGGACGCCTTAACAAGTGGCTCATAAGCCGCCTCAATTTCATCGGGAGTGGGGTAGTTTGATGGGTTATCAACCATTACCTCCTCACCGTTTCTCTTCTTAACGCGATAAATAACGCTCGGTGCAGTTGTGATAAGGTCGAGATTGAATTCTCTCTCAAGACGCTCCTCAATGATCTCCATATGCAAAAGTCCCAAGAATCCGCAACGGAAACCAAATCCCAAAGCAATGGACGTTTCGGGCTCAAAGGTAAGAGCCGCATCATTCAACTTCAATTTTTCAAGAGCATCACGAAGGTCACCGTATCTTGAACCGTCAGCGGGATAAATACCTGCATAAACCATGGGCTGTGCCGCCTTAAAGCCGGGCAATGCCTCACCTGTGGGGTTGTCAACAAGAGTAATCGTATCACCGATTCTTGTATCACCAACGCTCTTGATCGAGGCAGTGAAATAACCTACCTCTCCACTCTTAAGCTCACCTGAGGACTTAAGGCCAAAGGGCTCCATAGTACCAACGTCAACAACCTCATATACCTGACCTGCGCTCATCATCTTAATCTTGTCGCCAATCTTAAGTGAGCCGTCAATGATCTTAACGTAAACTACAACGCCAAGATAAGAGTCATAGTAAGAGTCGAAAAGAAGAGCCTTAAGAGGTTCATTTTCGTCACCGCTTGGCGCAGGGATAAGGTCAACCACCGCATCAAGCACCGATTGAATATTGAGTCCCGTCTTTGCGGAAACCGCAGGACACTCCTGAGCCTCAATACCGATAATGTCCTCAATTTCATCGCGACAGCGCTGAATGTCGGCACTTGGCAAATCTATTTTATTAATAACTGGAACAATTTCAAGATTTGCATCAACCGCCAAATATGCATTGGCAAGTGTTTGCGCCTCAATTCCCTGTGTTGCGTCAACAACCAAAAGAGCACCCTCACACGCATTAAGCGAACGTGATACCTCATAGTTAAAGTCAACGTGACCGGGAGTGTCGATAAGATTGAGAACGTATTGCTCACCGTCGGGCGCAGTATAGTCAAGCTTTACCGCACGCGCCTTGATGGTAATTCCTCTCTCTTTTTCGAGATCCATGTTGTCAAGAACCTGCTCCTCCATCTCACGCTTAGTAAGAGTCTGCGTTGCCTCAAGAATTCTGTCGGCAAGCGTGCTCTTTCCGTGGTCAATGTGAGCAATTATTGAAAAGTTTCTAATGTGTTTTTGTCTTTCGTTCATTTTTGTATCCTTAATTTTTATTGCTACAGCATTTTTTTTGCCAAGCTTTTTCTTTGTACCTATATTGCTAAAGAAAAAGCGGAATTATTCTTCATCAAAGTCCAAATAATCAAATAACTTATAAATATCTCCTGCACCCATAACTACAAGCACGTCACCCTCTAAAAGGTTTGAATGTATCTCATTTGCCAAATTTTCAAAGCCCGAAATGTATTCCGCCTTTTCACCTATACGAATAGCAAGCGTCTTTCCGCTGATACCAAGATCGTCAGTCTCTCGCGCGGGATAAATATCGGCAATATAAGCCTGATCCACGCAGTCAAACGACTTTGCAAAATCATCCATAAGAGTATACGTTCTTGTATAGGTGTGGGGCTGGAAAACGCAGAACAGCCTTTGAATATCGTTGCGCTTTTTCACACCGTTAAGGGTCGTGGCAACCTCGGTCGGATGATGACCGTAATCATCAAACACAAGCGCGCCGTTAACAGTGCCCTTGTATTCCATTCTTCTCCTTGCGCCCCCAAATTTGAAAAGTCCGCGAACTATCTTATCAACGTTCAAGCCCGAAGCGTGAGCCGCTATAAATGCCGCAAGAGCATTGTAAACATTATGCTCACCGGTAACAGAGAGCTTAACGTGAGCAAGGAACTCGCCCTTGTACATAACGTCAAACTCGGCGCATCCGTTTGGATATCTAATGTTGATAGCCACGTAATCCGCGCTCTTGGTTATAACGCCAAAAGTAATTATCTCACCCTCGTATCCCTCAAGCACACCTGGAATATATTCGTTGTCAATATTTGCAATAATTCTTCCCTTGTCCCCTGTAATAGCGGCAAATCTCGCATATGAATAGCAGACCTGCTCAATACTGTCAAAATAATCAACGTGATCAAGCTCAATGTTCAAAATAATAGCAGTCGAGGGGTTGAAATCAAGGAACGAATCCATGTATTCGCACGCTTCAAAAATAAAATTCTCACTGTGGCCTATGCGATAAGCTCCGCCCATCGCGTCAAGCTCCGCGCCCGAAAGCACTGTGGGGTCTCCGTCAGCCTCCATAAATACAGTCGCGCACATGGAGGTACAGGTGCTTTTTCCGTGCATACCCGAAACGCCAATTCTGTTTTTATATCCAAGCATCAAATATCCAAGATAGTCCGCGCGTGAAATACAGGGAATTCCCTTTTCAAGCGCTCTTGCATATTCGGGATTGTCGGGGGAAATCGCAACGGTATAGACCACCGCGTCATAGCTTTCCATATTTTCCGCAGCGTGCCCATAATAAATTTCAATGCCCTCCGCCTTAAGGCGCTCGGTCAACGTTGTCTTTTCTCGGTCAGAGCCGCCGACGCGATATCCACGCAAGCGTGAGATATGCGCAAGCGATGACATATTTATACCGCCTATACCGATGAAGTAGATGCTTTTGCAGCTCTGCAGCATCAAATGTATATTTTCAACTCCAAAATGAGTGTTGGGAGTAGCCATAGTCAATCCTTTCAATTATAAATAAAAATGTTCACAATTTGTCTTTACTTGTTTACAAAATGTTTCTAAAATAATAATTTTTGATTTGCATAATCTTCACAATTTGTGTGTAAGATAGTTATAATGGATAAATTGATATTATCCTAAATCAAGGAGAACATTATGAAAATCACAGACATCAAAATCAGAAAAACATTTACCGAAGGTCCCATGAAAGCAATCGCATCCGTAACCTTTGATCATCAGCTTGTGGTTCATGACATTAAAATAATTTACGCAAAGGAAAAATATTTCGTAGTAATGCCCAGTCGCAAAAATCCCGATGATACCTACCGTGATATCGTTCATCCCATTAATGCCGAGTTCCGTGCTCTTCTTGAAGATGCTGTTAAATCAGCATATGATGCTGAGCTTGAAGCACTTGCAAGCATTGAACAGGGCGAAGCTCTTTAATATAATTACAATTCATTGCCACACCGTACGGTGTGGCAGTTTTTTATTTGTTTTTTATTATGTTGTGATATTTTCCGTGAGAAAGCAAGAATCCGTTTTCCGATATTGATAAATTTCCAAACGATCCGTCCATCATATCGCCAAGAGATCCGGGATTGAAGATTACCAAATCTCTCATAACACCTCTAATGCTTCCCTTTTTAATATATTCAAGCGTCGGTAAATGCGTGTGCCCGAAAAGAACGATGTCAGCCCCCATCATAGACGCCGCGCGGCAAATCTCTTCATAACCGCTTTTAACCGAAAACGTATGCCCGTGAGCCATAAATATCTTGTATTTATCGGCATAAATTAGCCTGCATATCGGCATTTCCTCACCGTAGGGAGAGGTCCTGTCAGTAATTGAAAAATCGCAATTACCCCTAACGGCATGGCAAATAATATTATCGTATTGAGAGCAAGAAAATAAATCGGTTAATCCATCTCCAAGATATATCAAGGTTAACGGATTGCCGCTTTTATCAAGGCTTTGCCTATATTCGATAAGCTCGTTCAGCCGAGACACTCTGCCGTGGGTATCTGAAACAATCAATATATCACGCATTGTAGTTCTTCTTATTAAGCTTTCTTGCCGCCTTGGCAACTGAGGGGTCAACCTCTATGGGCTGACAAGCCTTCGGAAGTGAAAGAGTTACGGCATCCTTAACCACAGAGAAAGTAACCTTTCCCTTGACTCTTTCGATCTCGCCGTCAACCGAGATATCCGTTGGACGGTAGAACATAAGCTCAACCTTCTGGCATTTTTTGTATGCAAGAACAGGAATTGCTCTCTTATCGTTAAGATGCGTACCTGCTTTATAGCTGCTTAAAATATTTACAAACGTCATAAGAGGCAATTTATCTATAATACAGCAGTCTATCAAGCCGTCGTCGAAACGAGCGGCAGGAGCCGCCTTATATCCGGCACCGTAGAAGGATCCGTTAGCAAACACACAAGCCTGGAACTTATCCCCTCTATGAGGAACACCGTCAAAATATATCTTTCCGTTTACGATAGCGGTGTCAAATTGCGTTATTTTTTGCACAATACCCGCAGTATACGCAAGCTTTGAGGGAAGAAACACGCTTCTTCTGTTAACGGCAACCTGCTTCGCAACCTCACAGTCAAATCCGGTATTGATAACGTTTATTGAATATTTATTGTTATATTTGATAAGGTCTATTTTTCTTGTTTCACCGTCAAGCTGAGCGTCAATGTTGAAAAGCTGCTCGTTATGCTCGAAATTTCTAACAAAGTCATTTCCGGTTCCCATGGGAATAATGCCAAGCTGCGCATGGTCAAATCCAATCATACCCTGAGCGACCTCTTTAATAGTACCGTCCCCTCCGCAAGCATAAAATCTTATTGGTTCATCTGAGCTTTTACATATTTTTTTAACAAACTCGGTTGCCTCACCCATTCTTTCTGTAACGTGCACGGCATAATAAACCCTTCTTCTATCACAAACCTTATGTATTTCATCAATAAGGCTATGGAATTGGGTTCCCTTGCCTGCTGCAGGATTCATTATAAAAAAGTGCTTCATAACATCCACCTCGTTTTCTTATAATTCATATAAACAAACATTTCTCTAATTTTAATTTTATCACAATATTCTATTCGTGTCAACTATTTTATTTTACAACATATATTATATATAAAAAACATTTTGTTAATTTTATGAATATTTTGGAGGCATTTTATGAATTTTGACAAAAAATCACTTAATAAGCTCCTTGCTTTGAATGATGAGGAGTTGGTAAGGGTAATCAAGGAAATAGCCACTGAGGGAGGTATAGATGCTGACTCCTTGAAGATAGGAAAATCGGATATACTGAAAATCAGAATGTTTTTGAGTATGGCAGGTGAAGAGGATATAGCCAATCTCATAACAAAATTCGGGGGCAAAAAGCAATGAGTGAATTAATGACAGGGGGCGGCTCACCCGATCTATCAGCACTGCTTTCAAGCCTTATTTCAAACCCCGAAATTTTAACGAAAATGGGCAGCATTATATCAAATTTGAACAACACTCAAAACAGCAACAATTCCCCACTTGATAGCAATAATCAAGGAAGTAATGGAGATTTGGAAGAAAATAATGGCAACAATTCTTCAATAATTAACAATATCTCCCCCACCTTTCAAGATTTCAATTTAGAAACCATTCTCTCAAAAATGCCCGGAATTTTATCTGAAATTTCATCATCAAAAGACGAAAATTTGCTTGTTACAAAGCAACAAATCGCCCTCCTTTTAGCCATTCGTCCCTACCTTTCCGAGCGTAGAAAAGAGCTGATTGATACCTTTATCAAAATGAACAAATTGGGTGCGATTTTTCAAAAATTTAACGCAAAGGAGGGTTGAAATGTATTATAGCAAAAATCATTCAAACGGCATTTCCGTGCCTCGAAATTATAGCGGAAACACCTTTCGCGTAATCGATGAAAGTGAAAGAAATTACATAAAGGAGCCTCTCCACTCTCCGACAAATCAGTGCGAGGCTCCCTCAACAAAAATTGATGCAAACGATACCAAAACCGAGTCCAAATGTTCAATTTTGCCATCTTTTTTGAGTGATATTTCAGTCGAGGACGTCCTTTTGCTCGGCCTTATGCTCGTTATTCACCAAGAAAATCCCAACGATACCACTCTGCTATTGCTTTTGATTTTGCTCTTGGCAAAATAATAATAAATTGGGATTTATCGCGCACTATGTTCGCACGAACTGGACATAATAAAAAGTTTTGCACCGCTTTTTCAAAAGCGGTCGCCCGCGCGGCGCTAGCGCATCACGGCATTTTCTTTTTGCAAAGCTTTTTCTTTTGTGCCTATGGTTTCAAAAGAAAAAGCGTCTAACAAGTATTGATAGCAAAGCCGTTTAGCCGCTTTTCTTTGACTAAATAAGCGCAAAGAAAAGCTAACAAAAGAAATGCTGAACACAGGGCTACTACGGAAACCCCCAAAGCTCATTTCATTCGCTTCGGGGAACCCCTACTCGCCCCGTACCCTCGGTCGCTTTTTGAAAAAGCTCCGCAAAACTTTTTATGGATTGGTTTG
>JAZLBH010000109.1:0-2824 GCA_045613605.1 Eubacteriales bacterium | reverse complement strand
AAGGTTTAGCCGCTTTTCTTTGCCAAAATAGGCACAAAGAAAAGCTAACAAAAGAAATGCCGAATACAGGGCTACTCGCCCCGTACCCTCGGTCGCTTTTTGAAAAAGCTCCGCAAAACTTTTTATAGAATTGGTTTGTGCTAACATCCCGATAAATCAAAATTTGAAATACAAGCTACAAAATTACGGGTGACTTTTTGATATAAAATCCGCTTTCTTTTTTATTTTCAAAGCACAAAGTATAAAGCGCGTCGGCTTTTTTCGAAAGCTCGGATTGACGTGTACCGTCGGCATCTGCGGGCTTGGTTACAACCTTGATTGCGTCTTCATTCTTGCGAATCGACGAAAGATATTCCCTACCTTTTTCACTCGCACCGAGCAAAATGGTATATTCGGGCATTTTTTCAAGATCATCTTGCTTTATGCCAAGCAAAATATACAACATGGCGCGTCTTATTGCGCTTTTGGTATATTTCTTTGTTTGCAATTTTTCTTCAAATTCATCAAAGGATGTGCATTCGTGCGAACTTGAAATGATTCTGTTAATAAGTCCTTTGTCACTTATCGCAACGTCTAATTTTTCCGCATCGATCAAACGCAAGGCAAATAAAATTCCATCCTTTGCATAATCAAGGTCGGCAAGCTCGTTTTCTTTCAAAATATCAAGTGTTGAGCTGGGTACAAAGCTTGAAATAACGTTAATATTTTCTTTTGAAATTGTTTCCCTTATCGCGCTTGCACTAGGCAATTCGCCAAGAGATAACCTAGTATCACGGTATGCATTTCCCTCTCTCTTTATGGGGAAAATTTGCATATTATAGCCATTTTTAATAATCGCCTTTGTATATTCAATACCCAAAATATCGTTTGAAAGTATATTTTCTTCTCCGCTTTTCTTAGCTAAAAGCTCAAAATACGCGCCCACGCTTCCTTCTTCTCTTGAAAGTGAAGCACATTCTATCTTAAATTCGTCGGAGGCGGCAATTTTGGCAATTTTCTCTATTTTTTCAGCATCTCCGCTTTCCGATCCAAATGAAAGCTTGTCCACGCCCAAACGCGAAAGAATATTTATAGATGCCGAAGCAAAATATTCCGCACTTGCCATACAAAACGGCACGGGTAATTCAACTACAAGGTCAGCACCACACAAAAGCGCCATCTTAGCTCGCGCATATTTATCTACAATACCCACCTCTCCGCGCTGAGTGAAATTGCCACTCATAACGCAAATTATAGGCTCATTTGATGCTATTTTTATTTCGTTGATTTGGTGCAAATGTCCGTTGTGGAACGGATTATACTCGCAAACTATTCCAAAAGCCATTTTAATTCCCCTTTTTTTGAAAATCTATTGAAATTATATAAAATATAGTGTATAATAATTCTGTTAATAAAATTATTGGAGGTTCATTTAATGAATGTACTCGTTGTAAACGCGGGCTCAAGCTCGCTTAAATATCAGCTTTTTGACACCACAAACGGTGACGTTATCGCAAAGGGTCTTTGCGAAAGAATCGGTATCGACGGCAAGCTCACTCACAAGCAGCTTGTTAAGGGAATCACATATTCCGCAGATATCGCAATGCCCAACCACACAGAAGCTATGAAGGCAGTTGTTGATGCGCTCGTTCACGCAGAACACGGTTGCATCGCATCCATGAGCGAAATCGAGGCAGTTGGTCACAGAGCAGTTCACGGCGGTCAGTATTTCTCACAGTCCGTTATCCTTACTGATGAGGTATATGACATTCTTGACAAGAAGTGCCGCGACCTCGCTCCTCTTCACACACCCGCATCTCTTCAGGGTATTCAGGCATGCCTTGATATTCTTCCCGGTACACCTCAAGCACTTGTATTCGATACAGCTTTCCATCAGACAATGCCTGAAGAAGCTTATATGTACGGTGTTTCCTATGACCTTTATGAAGAATACGGCATCCGTCGTTACGGTATGCACGGCACATCTCACCGCTTTGTTGCAGGTGAAATGATTAAGCTTCTCGGCGGCAACGCAGAAGGCACAAAGATTGTTACATGCCACCTTGGTAACGGTTCTTCTATCTCCGCAGTTAAGGACGGTAAGTGCATTGATACAACAATGGGCTTCACACCCTTGGCAGGTACAATTATGGGTACACGTTGCGGTGATATCGACCCTGCTCTTGTAACATACATTATGGAAAAGAAGGGCTACTCCATCGACGAAGTAAACAGCTACCTCAACAAGAAGTGCGGCTTCCTTGGTGTTTCTGGCGTTTCATCAGACTGTCGTGACCTTGAAGCAGCAATCAACGAAGGTAACCACAGAGCTCAGCTTGCTATTGATATTCTTAAATATCAGATCAAGAAGTACATTGGTTCTTACGCAGCAGCTATGGGTGGTCTTGATGCAGTTGTATTCACTGCAGGTATCGGTGAAAATACACCTAAGATCCGTGCAGGCGCTCTTTCAGGACTTGAATTCCTCGGTATTGAGCTTGACCAAGAGGTTAACGCTAATACAATGGGCTGGACAGGTCTTACAAAGCTTTCAACTGACTCTTCTAAGGTTAAGGTTTACATGATCCCCACAAATGAGGAGCTTGTAATCGCACAGGATACAGAAGCGCTTGTAAAAGCTCTCTAATATTTGATTTTATAAAGGTTGTCACCAAAAGTGGCAACCTTTTTTATTGTATTGGTATTTCAAATTTTGATTTATCGGGGAGTTTGAAACGCGAAAATAGGCTCCCTCCGAGAGGGGGCTCCGCGAAGCGGTGGAGGAGAGTGCGAGATTTTATTGTTATCACTCGTGATGTGAGGAGATATTTTCTATAATTTCGCA
>JAZLBH010000108.1:0-4389 GCA_045613605.1 Eubacteriales bacterium | reverse complement strand
CCTGCTCTACCAACTGAGCTACAGAGGCATTTGCCCCTCTTTTGAGAGACTGTGGCGACCCGAAGGGGACTCGAACCCCTGACCTCTAGCGTGACAGGCTAGCGTTCTAACCAACTGAACTACCGGGCCTCAATTGGAATGGTCGAGGTATCCCTCGCTCATATTCCTACACCAAGGCTCTTGCCTCGGTTATAAAAAATGGTGGAAACAATAGGGCTCGAACCTATGACCCTCTGCTTGTAAGGCAGATGCTCTCCCAACTGAGCTATGCTTCCATACCTTGTCGTTTTCTCAACGACAAGGGTAATTATAACACAGTGTTTTACAAATGTCAATAGTTTTTTGAAAATTTTTTTAATTATTCAAACATTTTTTCAATATCATCTCGTGTAAAGAGGTGTTTTTTGTTACAGAAGCGGCAATTTACCTCTAAATGCTCCTCTTTTCCCTCATCAATTTGTTCTTGGAGCATCTTTTCAAGCTCGGCTTTACCAAGGGAGATGAGCGCGCGCTCCATTCTATCTCTTGAGCAATTGCAAAGATAATCGACGTCAAGCTCGTCAAAAAGATCGTATTCGATGCCCTCAAGAGCAATTTCAGCGATTTCAACGTTTGAAAGTCCTGCTTCAAAGAGAGCGGAAACGTTAGAAAGCTTTGGAATATTCTTTTCTATTGCGGCAATCGTTTTATCATCCGCAAAGGGAAGGAGCTGAATGAGAACACCACCTGCCGCGCGGCAAGTAAAATCGGTTTCAACAAGCACACCGAGTGCGCAAACCGTTGGAATTTGCTCACTTTCGGCATAATATTGCGCAATATCCTCGGCAATTTCACCACTTACTATTTTGATTGAGCCGGAAAAGGGAATTTCGGCACCGGTGTCACGAATAACGTTGAGCAATCCGTTACCGACTGCGCCACCCACGTCGAGCTTGCCGTTTGATTTTAAGGGAAGATCAACGTCGGGATTTTGAATATATCCACGAACGTTGCCATAGTAATCGCCCACTGCCAAAACTCTTCCTGCGGGGCCGTCACCGCCAAAGCAAACGGTGATGCTGTTTTCCACCTCACCAAGCATACAGCCCATAATTGAGGTTGCGGTGAGCAATCTGCCAAGAGTTGCGCTTGCGGTGGGAGTGGTATTGTGATATTTTATTGACTGATTAACGATATCGGTTGAATTAATAATATGAATTCTTGCGCTTCCGTCACTTGTCATAGCGCGCAAAATTTTAGATTGAGCCATTTTATACTTCCTTTATATTTATATATACTTTCCTGCGAGCTCGTCACAGATAAGAATGCAGTCGGGGTGATTGCGAAGAATAGTTGCGGGAACCTCCTCGCGGATTTCACCGTTTACAAGCTCTCTGATTGCATTTGCTTTACCTTCACCATTTGCAAGAATAAGGATTTTCTTTGCATTCATAATGTTTGAAAGTCCCATTGTGAATGCCTGGCGGGGAACCTCGTCGATAGAATTGAAAAGGCGTGAATTATCCTTGATCGTGCTTTCTGCAAGGTCAACTATATGTGTTACGGAATCAAATGATGTTCCGGGCTCGTTGAATGCGATATGTCCGTTTGAACCGATACCAAGCACCTGAAGGTCTTGACGAAGCTCGTCAAGAAGTGCGTTATAACGAGCACATTCTTCTTCCTTATTGTCGGCTTTTCCGTTTTCTATATTTGTGTTTTCGAGCTTTATATCAATATGCTTGAAGAGATTTTCTCTCATAAAATAAACATAGCTTTGGTCACTGTTTATATCAAGTCCAACGTATTCGTCAAGGTTTACCGCCTTACACTGCGCGTAGGAGGTTCCGTTGCTTTTGTGATCCTCAGCCATTTTTGCATAAAGTCCCAAGGGTGTTGAGCCTGTTGCAAGTCCAAGCACTGCTTTTGGGTTGTTTTTTACAACGTCAAGAATTACCTTAAGAGCCTCTTCGCTCATTTCATCATAATTTTTTACCTTAATTATTTTCATAAGTGCCTCCTAAAAAGCAAAATTTATACAAATTAAGTGTATTCACACCATACTCCTTATATTATAACAAAATTAATTGATAAATGCAATAATTTTTCAACAAATAAATATATTTATGCCACTTGATTTTAAAGATGAAAATTGATATAATTTATATATACTATGATACAAGGGAGGTTTTTATGGCAGCATCGAAATCAAACGATAAAAAAGCGCCGAAAAAAGCAAGTAAAAAACTGAAAAAGAAAATTTCAAAGGCAATTGTCGGTCAGTCGTTCGCATTGATAATACTTTTGCTGATATTGTTTGGGCTTGTTGGTGCTTGTTTATATGAATATAGCAATCCATTTCATAATTTTGTTGATGGACTTGGAATATTTTCAACGAAAGCTCCTGCCATATCACCGATAGATCCTAACGGTGATGAGATGGCTGTGCATTTTATTGACGTTGGTCAAGGGGACTCCACACTGTTTCAAACTCCGCAGGGAAGTGTGCTGGTTGATTGCGGTGAAAAAGAATACGGCGACGTGGTCGTTGAGTATCTTCGCGCCCAGGGGGTTACGGAGCTTGAATACTTTATTATCACGCACCCCGACTCCGACCATATGGGCTGTGCGGCTTACGTATTAGAAAACGTTAAGGTGAATAATTTTATAATGAACGGTCAACAAAAGTCCACTCAATTCTTTAGCAAGGCGCTTGACGTCATTGAAGAAAAGAGCATACCGACCGATATTGCTGTGGTTGGTGAGGTGATCACACTCGGGGCGCTTCAGCTGAAGATTTACGGTCCGAGCGCCGAGCTTGTTGAGTCGGACGAGTGGAATGATGCGAGCTTGATTATTCACGCGGTTTATGGAAGCCGTTCGTTTTTATTGACGGGAGATGCCGAAAAGGACGGGGAAGAGAGCCTTTTGAAATCCTATACGACCGAGCTTAAGTGCGACGTGCTTTCAGCAGGGCATCACGGCTCTAAAACGTCAAATTCAGTGGAGCTATTGAGCTTTGCAAAGCCAAGCCACGTGGTTATTTCTTGCGGTGAGGGTAACGAATACGGACATCCACACCAAGCGGTGCTTGATAGATTTGAAAGCATTGGGGCAAGCGTTTACCGAACCGATAAGGAGGGCTCGATAGTATTTATCACTGACGGGGAATCATTGACCAAAAGGTGATTTGCCGTAAAAATATATTGATATGTATTGACATACATAAATGATTGTGATATAATTCACAAGGTTAAAAAATATTACATTTTTGGAGGATATAAAAATGAATCGTTTAGAAGGAAAGGTTGCCATTATCACAGGCGGAAACTCCGGTGTTGGTGCGGCAACTGCAGAAAAGTTTGTTAAAGAAGGCGCAAAGGTTGTTATCACAGCTCGTCGCGAGGCTCAGCTTGAAGAGGTTGCAGCAAAAATTCGTGAGCTTGGCGGTGAGGTTCTTCCCATTTGCTCTGATATTTCAAAGCCCGAGGATGCAGTAAGAGTTGTTGCTGAAACTATGGCTAAATTCGGCAAGATTGATATTCTTATCAACAACGCAGGCGTTCTTGACAGCGGTCTTAAGGCAATCGACAGTGTAACTGACGAGGATATGGATAGAGTTATCGACATTAACACAAAGGGAACAATGTGTATGACTCGTGAGGTTACAAAGGAAATGGCAAAGACAGGCTACGGCTCAATCGTTAACGTTGCATCCGTTGCGGGTGTTATGGGCTGCGGTGGCGCTGCATACGTTGCATCAAAGGCTGCTATTATCGGTCTTACAAGACACACAGCTCTTCGTTTTGCAGGTACAAACGTACGTTGCAATTCACTTTGCCCCGGTACAATCGTTACACCTATGGTTGCAGGCATGAGCGCAGCTAATATGGATATGAATATCTTCGGTCAGATGATGAAGCACAACGATCTTAAATGTCAGCCCTGTTTCCCCGATGACGTTGCTAATATGCTCGTGTTCTTTGCATCCGATGAATCCAGAGCTATTACAGGTCAGTCCATCGTAACAGACTTTGGTTCTACACTTTAATTTGAAAAATAGAGAAGCCACCCTTTGTAAAAGGGTGGCTTTTTGTGCGATAAATCAAAATTTGAACGCGGACGCACGCGGTGCGCCCCTACGGAGTAAGTACAAACACAAACCAGCTCGTCATCCTGAGTGGAACGAAGTTTTGCGAGGGAGTATAACGAGCCGAGCAAAACCTCTGCTTGCAGAGGGATCTACGATGGAGTTTTACGTAACTTTTTTAGTGAAAGTAATATTTTTAATCCGTATTAAAAGTTACTCCTATAAAGAAAGTCACAAAGACTTGTTTATAGATTCCTGCGCGTGTTACACACGCTTGGTTTTGCTTGCTTCACTTCGTTGCGCTCACAAAACTTCGTTCT
>JAZLBH010000107.1:0-2864 GCA_045613605.1 Eubacteriales bacterium | reverse complement strand
GACTGAGGGAGAGTGCGTAAAGATGAAATTTGTGCAATGTTTTGACTAACGCAATCTCCTTCAGTCTTTTGCTACGCAAAATCCAGCTCCCTCTCGGAGGGAGCCTTTGATGTGACCGAGCCGCAGCGAGACCTTTCTCCCGCCGAATGCCTCCTTTGTGTAAAGGGAGGTGGCACGGCTTGCCGTGACGGAGGGATTGTATGCCCCTCTAGCAAATGACGTAGGGCGGTGGGCTTGCTCCCGCTGTTTTTCCCTTCCCCGTTGGGGCAATATCATTAAGTTAAAAAAGAACCAAGTTCAAAACAAAGGACTTGGCTCTTTTTTTGCAAAAAAATAAATAAATTTTTCAAAAAGGGCTTGACAAATAGGCAAAAGTGTGCGGTCGATTTTATTAACCGTGGTTAATAAAATCGACCCTTGTTAATAGAGGTAAATCCGCTATTTGACAAGGAGAAAAAAATGAATTACACACCAAAAAAGATTAAAAGAGTCTTGAAACGCTGCATAAACGAGTTGTCTAATGCCCCGGAATTGTTTGCAAAAAATCCCGCTAAGGACTTTTCAAGAACACGAAAATTGCCTTTCAAGCAAATGATGAAAATTGTTTTGTCTATGACAGGCAAATCCATTCGCGGAGAACTTATGGATTGCTTTGGCTTAAATTTAAATATGCCTACCGTTTCTGCATTTGTTCAACAAAGAAACAAAATTCATTACAAAGCTTTTGAAACTCTTTTTCGGAATTTTGTTAGTTCCGTCGACGAGCAGGATCTATACAGAGGTTACCGTCTGCTCGCAGTTGATGCATCGGATTTGCATGTTCCTACAAACAAAAGCGAAGAGGAATCTTTCTATGCCGGTGCAACCAACCAAAGACCGTACAATCTCATTCACATCAATGCCCTGTATGATCTCAGAAGAAAAATATATACAGACATTTCCATAGAAGGAAAACGCAAGGAGAACGGAGTAAAAGCGTTTGTTTCTATGGTTGACCGAGACCCCTCATCTGTTCCGACAATATACATTGCTGACAGAGGATATGAAGCATACAACAATATGGCTCATATTCAAGAAAAAAGACAGAAATTTATTATTAGAGCTAAAGATTTCTCCTATGGTGGTATTGTTTATTCATTAAATTTACCTCAAAAAGATGAAGTCGACGAAGAGATAACTTTGCATTTAACCAGAAAACAACGAGCATTTAACGATCCAAATCTAAAGCCTCTGTCCGCGAAATGTGTATTTGATTATTTGCCATCCTCCTGCAAAAAACATGTTCCTATTGAGCCATATGATTTAAAATTCAGGGTTGTTCGTTTCAGATTGACCGAAAACAGATACGAGGTTCTCATTACGAACCTCGATAAAAATGAGTTCAGCATTGATGAACTTAAAAAGCTTTATGCTATGCGTTGGGGTATTGAAACCTCGTTCAGAAATTTGAAATACACGTTAGGCTTGTCTTATCTTCACTCTAAAAAAACGGAGTATATTCTCCAAGAGATCTTTGCAAGACTTACTATGTACAACTTTGCTGAACTGATTACCTCGCACGTAGTCGTTAAGCAGAAAAACAGAAAGTATCCTTACAGAATTAACTTCGCTGCTGCAGTACATATTTGCCGCGATTTCTTCTTGAAAAATAT
Organism: Eubacteriales bacterium; assembly: GCA_045613605.1. GTDB lineage: Bacteria > Bacillota > Clostridia > Oscillospirales > CAG-272 > RGIG4608. Next base: position 1,212 of record JAZLBH010000107.1, on the reverse strand, counting down.
ATCTCCGCCGGTTGTTGAAGCTCTTTTGCTACAGCATTTGTTACCTACTCGCCCTACATCCACTAAACGTCGACGATTATCTCAAAGAGTAGCTCCAAGCTTCAATTACAGGATACCATAATTTATTCTTTTTTGCAATACTTTTTTTGACAGACTTTCAAGCCTGTCTTTTCGTCACGCCTTTTTACAAGAAAGATACACTTATCTTAGCTTTTTTGCCTCGTTAAGTGCATCTTCTTCTTTTGCCGCTTTTCTTAACTTAATGATATTGCCCCAAAGGGGAAGGGAAATTGCAAAGAAGGCTTGCTCGCATCTTGGCTCCCTCCGAGAGTAGGGCGGTGGGCTTGCTCCCGCCGTTTTTAGGCTCCTTCCGGGAGGTAGCGAAGCGGCACGAGGGTATTGAATGACAGTCCGGTGGACTGTCAGACCCCGAGTGTGCCCGAGCCGCGATGAAATGAATTCGCGTTGCGAATTCTTGAAATGACCTTCGGTCTTGAAATGATCGCCTTGCGATCGTGAAATGCCTGCGGCATGAAAAAGAAAAGGCATTTCCGTAGGGCGGTGGGCTTGCTCCCGCCGTTTTTAGGCTCCCTCCGAGAGGGAGCTGGATTTTGCGTAGCAAAAGACTGAAGGAGATTGCGTTGGTCAAAACATTGCACAAATTTCATCTTTACGCACTCTCCCTCAGTCTCGCATCCGCTCGACAGCGTTCTCGCTGCGGCTCGGGCACACTCGGGGTCTGACAGTCCACCGGACTGTCATTCAATACCCTCGTGCCGCTTCGCTACCTCCGCAGGGAGCCTAAGAACGCAGAGACCGCATTGCGTTCATTTTCAACTTTCCATTTTCAATTTTCAACTTGTCAGCGTGAGCAAGCCGCCGTCCACGTGAAAATTGAAAACAAAAACAAAAGTGGAGATTACCGAACAGGTATCTCCACTTTTTAAGTATAAAAGATGCGTGTTTTGTAAAAAGATCTCCACTTTTACTCGAGAATATTTGATGTAATGAGATCTACGCCCCACTTTGCGAGCATTTCGGCAGCCTTTGGGTCATCGACTGTCCAACAGTTGATCTTAAAGCCCTTTTTGTGAAGCATCTTCACGTTTTCCTTCGTGAGAGCCTTGTAATAAACGTCGATATCCATTTTATCGCGTGTTATGTTCTCGAGAATTTCGTCGGTAAACTCGGTGAAAAGAAACTGCACCGACT
>JAZLBH010000106.1:0-13585 GCA_045613605.1 Eubacteriales bacterium | reverse complement strand
GAAGAATTGGGTGGCGTCTACTATAACGAGGACGGCAAAGAGCAAGACATCTTTCAAATTATGGCAAATGATGGCGTAAATGCCTTCCGTGTTAGAATTTGGAACAACCCCTACAATATGTTCAAGGAAGGCTATGGCGGTGGAGACAGCGACATTCAAAAAGCCATAAGCCTTTCAAAAAGAGCTCAGGCTGTGGGAATGAAGATTTTGCTTGATTTCCATTACAGCGATTTTTGGGCTGACCCTGACACTCAAGATTTACCTGTCAAGTGGGCTAGTATTGATAATGTCAATGATTTGGCTAAGCAATTATACGATTACACCAAGGAAGCAATGACTGAATTCAAAAATGCGGGCTTGGAAGTGGACATGGTTCAAATCGGTAACGAGATCAACAACGGTATGTGTTGGCCTGTTGGTAAAATCAGTTGGAATGATCCCGATACGAGCTTTGATATCATTGCTAAATTGTTGAAAGCGGGAATTAAGGCATCAAAGGAAGTTTATCCCGAAATTTATACAATGGTTCATTTGGCAAACGGTGGTAACTTTGATGAATTTGAAGCTTTCTTTACCGAGCTTGATAAACGTAGAGTTCATTATGACATAATTGGAGCTTCTTATTATTCATATTGGTCGGGAACCTTGGAAAATTTAAGTAAAAACTTGAATAATATAAGTGAAAAGTTTAATAAACCTGTGGTTGTAGTTGAAACCTCTTACGGCTATACCGAGGCACAAAACGAATTTTCTTCCAATACATATAATTCAACCTTTGAAGAGGTTGGCGGATACTTAACTTCCTTGCAAGGTCAAGCAACCGCGTTAAGAGATGTTATCCAAACTGTAGCTAACGTGCCTAATAATTTGGGCTTGGGAGTTTTCTATTGGGAGCCCGGTTGGTTGCCTATTGAAGGTGCTTCGTGGGCAAGTGCTGTTAGTGGCAGACAAGTCAATACTGAAACAAATTTGGCAGAAGACGGTAAGGCTACGTGGTCCAATCAGGGATTGTTCTCTTATACGGGCAAGGCATTACCCACATTGGCGGTATTCAAGCAGATAAGAACAGGTGCCAACAATAAAACCGAGGTAGCAAAGGCTGTTCATGCTAACAGTATCAACGTGACTATAAATCTTTTTGAAAAACAAACGTTGCCGAATACATATCCTGTGGAAACTAATTTGGATGCCATCAGAGATATGAAGGTCGTTTGGGATTCTGAGGATTTGGCACAGCTTTCTAACGTTGGTAGCTATCAAGTTAAGGGATTGGTGGCTAATAAATATAACGTTGTGGCTAACGTTAAAGTTATAGAAAATTATATTTTGGACTCCTCGTATGAAAAACAAGGCGCTACTGATGCTTTAGGTGCTCCTTGGATTATTGAAAGCCAAACTCCCGAGGGAACAAAGGTCGTTAAATTGGACCGTAAAACCGATACCAGAACAGGAACTACCGATATGAACTGGTATTATGACCAAGGGGATTATTCGTTTACCGTTAAACAGACAATCAACGGTTTAGTTCCCGGAACTTATACCTTGGAGGTATATTGTATGGCGATTGATCCTAAGACCAAGGAACATCAACAATTAGAAATTTACATTAAATATAACAATGGCGAAGAAAAAGTATATGACCTTAAGGATAAAGTAAAAGGTTGGGGCAGCAAGGATAATTATTATGTCAAAGCCACAATATCCAATATCGTTATTACCGAAAGCACTGCCGAGATAGGTATTAGAGTGGCTGCCGAAAGCGGTGTTTGGGGACATCTTGACGACTGGTCATTGGTAAGAGAGTAGGATGTAATGATGTCAAAAATGGTTTTAAATGTTATTCACAGACCGGAAATGGTTCCCGAATACGCGGAAAAGGTTACGGGACACGGTGAAAAGGAAAATATAACAAGAGAGAGCTTGTTGACTGAGTCTTTGGATATTTTTAAGATTCAACAAAGCATTGCTCATAAAAATGGAATTAAAACTACTATTCAAATGACTTATGCAAGCTTATTTAACGACGAGGCAGTATCCTTGGCAAAGGCGCATCACGAGGAGTACGGAGATGAAATAGCTTTAACGCTGTTGGGATTGCCTTGTAAGGAGTTTCGCGATAAATACCAAACTAAAGATTTCTGCATTTGGATGTTTAGTATGGAGGATAAAATATCAATTGTTAATGATGTTTTTGAATTGTTCTATGAAAAATTTGGTTTTTATCCGGAATCAACAGGCTCCTATTTTATGGATGCCGATCTTATCAACTATATCAAGGATAAATATCCAACCGTTAAATGCGCAGTAGCTACTTGCTGGGAGGAAGGACCGAAGGCATACCATACTTGTAACAATTCATGGTACACCCTGTTTGACGGAGGTCCTTGGAATCCATGGATACCGTCAAAGCAAAATTCTCACGCACCCGCAGCTAATTTGGATGAGGACAGTGGAATTGTCGCTATACCGCATCTATCAAGAGATTTATTGGCTTGCTTTGACGGTAACGGCTCTAACTTTGGTACACATCCTCAAAACGTATTAAGAGGTATGATTTATCAAGACGGAGAGTATCCCTATTTGTATAATTTGATTGATCAGTACCGTCATTTAGCCAAGTTCAATAATGGTTATTCATACAATATGATGTTTGTTGGTCCGGGCTGGATGAACAAAATGGGGCGCTGGGAAGCTCCCTATGAATTGCTTTTAAAGAGCTATGAAGATGGTATGGCTTATTATGCAAAGTTAAAAAACGAAGGCAAGCTGATTGACTTAACTATGAGTGAATTTGCGGATTACTATCGTAGCACACATCGTTATGAAATGCCCGAGGTCGCGTTATGGAAGGATATTTTATACGGTGGAGATAAGCAGCTATTTTGGTATGTAGACCCATATCTTCGCACTTGCGTAGATATGAACCAAGGAGGTGCATTAATAGATTTAAGACCTTACGTGGCAAAGCTGTATTGGCCGGTTGGAATTGGAACCAAGCACGTTCAGGATTGCTCTTATCCATTCTTAATACAAGCAAATTACCGCGCCGGTTATTTCACTCATTACGCTGGTGAAGGAACTATTAAGTCATGTAAGATAAGCTATGAGGGAGAAGAGGTGGACTTGTGTTTGTGCAGAACAAAGGCTCATTTTTCTCAAACCGATAATTCAAAGATAATTACTTTAGAACCTGTAGATATTGAATTTAAGGATTTAACCGTTAAGTTGCAAACTACTATTATTTTCGAGGAGGGCTCAAGCTCAATAAGATTCAAACGTGAAATTTTAGAAATGAGCGATCCTTCAAAAGAGGTTGAAATTAATGAATATATGACAGCTTGTTATGGTACTACCGAATATCCGGAGGATATGTCACATATTACATTAAGAGTAACTAACGAAAAAGAAACAAACGAAATTTTGTACGCTTATAAGTGCCGTTCCGTTTCTTTGGAGAATGTGTCTTCTGTATCGGCTGTAATTCCCGATATTGAAACAAATGTAAATTTGTATAGTAAATCCAAGGCTTACGGATATGCAAACGAAGGGTATGCATTCTCTCCAATGTTTACATTGGGATTGAAGAAAAAACTCAAAAATAAGGAGGTCTTTGAATCATGGCTCAATCTGGAAAAGGCAAACTGAATTACCGTTGCCCGTCGTGCTTTATGAGAGATATCGATATCGATATGTTTTTTGATAAAGACAAAAAAGAGTTTTATTGCTTGCGTTGTAATTATCGCGGTACCGAAGAAGACGTTTTAGAAAAAAATCAAATGGCCCGATTTCGTTACAAACATATCTTAACAAGAATTACGGAGTTTGATGAATAATGTTTGAATATGGAATGGACGTTTCTACATTGTTAGAAATCGAAGAGAACAATGGGCTGTTTTTTGATTTTGATTCAAAAGAGTCGGAAGATTTATTTGATATAATAAAACGTCACGGAATCAACTCTATTCGATTGAGATTGTGGAACGATCCGTATGATGAAGACGGAAATCCATATCTTGCGGGAACTTGTGATTTACCCAGAGTTATAAAATTGGCAAAAAGAGCAGTCGATCACAGTATGAACATACTGTTGGATTTTCATTACAGTGATTTTTGGGCAGATCCCAGAAAGCAATTTTTACCAAAGGCTTGGAAGGATTATGATGACATGGCTCTAAAGAATGCTATTTATCAGTATACCAAAGATGTTTTGATGTGCTTCAAGCAAGAAAACATTGATATCAAGTATGCTCAGATCGGCAACGAAATAACGGGCGGTATGTGTTGGCCAAACGGACATTTAGACGATACGGCTTACAAATGGGACAATTTGGCTATGTTTTTGAAATCCGGCATTAGTGCTTTGAAGGAAGTCTTTCCTTCTGCTAAAGCCATATTGCATTTAGAACGTAGCGGAGATAACGAGCTATATAGAAAATGGTTGACGGAAATCACCGACAGAAGGGTTGAATTTGATATATTGGGTGTTTCATATTATCCTTACTGGCATGGTACGTTGCGTGATTTGGAAGATAATTTAACTGATATTCAAAAAACCTTTAACAAAAATATTATGATTGTTGAAACATCGTACGGATTTACGTTGGAAAAGCACAGCAATAGTAATTTGGTTGTTACCGCAGAAAGCGTCGAGGAGTTGCCCGTAAAGCTCGAATATCCGATCAGTATAGAAGGGCAAAGAGATTTTTTAGATGATTTATTTGAATTATCTAAGAAAATAAATCTATTGGGCTTATACTACTGGGAACCGGGCTGGCTGGCGGTTCCAAATACCAGCTGGGCTTCTTATGAAGCAAGGGTGTATATTAATGAAGCTGACAAAAGCGGTGGAAACGAATGGTCAAATCAAGGACTGTTTGATTACCAAGGCAAAGCTCTAAGGGGCTTAGAGATTTATAAGAAATGGAAGGAAAAATAAAAATGAAAAGATTAGTATGTTTTGTTTTGCTTCTTGTAAGCATTTTGGGATTACTCACACTTAGTGGATGCTCTAATAATTCGTCCGCAAGTTCAACAAGTGACAAGATTACGATTACTATTTGGGAAGACGAATCAAATATAAGCGTGGTTAGTACATTGTGCGAATATTTTTTGGCTGATTATTATCAAAAATATCCACTTGCTCCCAAAATTGAAATTAAAATTATCGCTCAAGCAGAGGCAAGCGCAGTTGAGGGCTTGCAAACTGCAGGACCTGCGGGTAACGGCCCCGATATTTTTGCATTCGTTCACGATACCTTGGGAACAGCGGTTAATGCAGGCTTGATTGCGGAAAACATCAATGCCGCAAAATTAGAAACAATTCAGTCTCAGGATGCATTAGATGCATTCACCTTTGAAGGTGTATTGTACGGTTACCCGATAACAGCCGAATCACTTACCGTTATGTATGATAAATCAAAGATCAGTGCAGAAGAATTGGCAAGCTTTGATTCCATTAAGAAAGCTAATAAAAAGCTTGCTTGGACAGTTTCCAACACAAACTCAGGATATTATCCCTTTGGCTTGTTTACAGACTCCGTATTGTTTGGCGAGGACGGCACAAAGAAGGATATAATTGATTTGGATACCACTAAAACGGTTGATAATTTGTATTCCTTCTATAAGGATTATTCAAGTGTGATTGAAAATGCTACGGTTAACGAGGGCTTCTCATTGTTGCAAACGGGTGAGGTTGCAGGCATTATCTCTTCACCGTATTTGTGGGCAGACGTTAAAAATGCATTGGGTGCAAATGCCGCTATCGCAGTTCTCCCCTCTATAAACGGAGAAAACCAAAGACCTTTCTCAGGATATAAGGGCTACGGTGTAAACCGTTATTCCAAAAATCCTACGATTGCTCATATGTTGGCTGAATATTTGTCAAGCGAAGAGGCTCAATACTTGCGTTTAGTTGAAAAGGAATATTTGCCAACTGTTTCAAGTGAAAGAATTGACAATTATATTTCAAAGAGCCAATCCTTGCAGGTGTTCAAACAATCATTGGATAATTCAATCACAATGCCCAATATTTTAAAAATGGGTAGCTATTGGTCTCCTATGCAGGATGTAATGACCGAATTGTGGAACACAAGAGACACTATAACAAAGGATATTATCAGAGAAAAATTACAAAGTGCTGAATCTCTCATTAAAAAGGATTAATTAATCGGAGGTGATTTCAATGAAAAAACCTCTGCTTGAAAAATACAAATCCATATATTGCAATTCCTCTTTACCAATTAAAATATCATTAATTCTAACTTATTTTATAATGGGACTTGGGCAAATGTTTCAAAAGCAATTTGTTCGCGGAATTATGTTTTTATTAATTGAAGCGGCTTATTTGCTATATATGATTAGTAGCGGTTTTGAAAGTCTGATGGGATTTTTCACCTTGAACGTGCACAACGTCCAATCCAACTTTTCGTTGTTATATGGCATTCTGGCTATAATTATAACGGCATTCTTTGTATTTTGTTATTTATTAAATCTTAAACTTACCTATAATAATGCTTCAAAAATCATCAAGGGTGAGCCGCTTAAGAGCTTTAAAGATGATTTGAAATCCTTAGCAAATGAAAAATTCTATGCTACGGCTTTAGCTATTCCTATTGTTGGAGCATTATTGTTCACGGTTTTGCCGCTTGTGTTTATGATTTGTATTGCTTTCACGGATTACGGCACCAGCGGTACAATACCAATAATGAACGTTAAGAATTTGTCTTGGACAGGATTTGAAAGCTTTAAAAGCTTATTTAGTAATTCTCAAAATTTCAAAGCATTAAAAAATGTTTTCGGATGGACAATAATATGGGCATTTTTAGCAACGTTTACTTGCTATTTTGGTGGATTCTTGTTAGCTTTATTAATAAATAAAAAATCTATTAAAATAAAGCCTTTATTCCGTTCTGTATTTGTTGTTACGATGGCAATTCCTCAGTTTTTATCACTGAGGGTTATGAACACAATGTTTTCTAAATACGGTCCGATTAATACGATACTGTTGGATTGGGGATTGATAACGGAAAGAATAGCTTTTTGGGATGATCCGTTGATTGCCAAAACGTTGATAATATTAATCAATATGTGGGTTGGTATTCCTTATTTTATGCTACTGATTTCGGGATTGCTGATTAATATTCCAAAGGATTATTATGAAGCTGCTGAAATTGATGGTGCAAGCAAAACACATATTTTCTTCAAGATTACCTTGCCTCACATTGTATTTATGACGACTCCTCTTTTAATTACAAATTTCATTAGTAACATTAATAACTTCAATGTAATTTGGTTCTTAACTAACGGTGGCCCTACCGGTTTAGGAACGGGTGGTAGCGCAGGAGGAACTGATATTCTTATCACATGGCTATATAAACTAACGATGCAGCATAACCCTGAATATAATATTGGGGCGGCGATTGGTATCATTATGTTTATTATTTCTGCAAGCCTATCATTGATTATTTACAGAAGGAGTGCGGCTTACAATAGAGAGGAGGAATATCAATAATGTCAAAGTATATAAGTCATAAAAAAGCAAAAATAATTGACGCAATTTCCTCAAATCTATTATTGTACGTATTGTGTATTATTTGGCTAATACCCGTTGTGTGGGTTATTGCAGCTTCCTTTAAACAGGAGGCGGGGGTGATTTCACCAACATTTTTCCCAACGGAAGTAACCACAAACAATTATGTTAAATTAATAGAACAAACCGAATTCTTGGGTTGGGTGAAAAACACCTTTGTTATTGCAGTATTAAATATGATCTTATCAACATTTTTTACGATGATAACAGGTTATTGTTTTTCAAGATTTAGATTCAAATCCCGTAAGCCTTTAATGAATATAACTTTAATTTTGGGTATGTTCCCCGGATTTATGGCAATGATTGCGGTTTATATCATTTTAAATATGATTGGTTTGGTTGGATCCATTTGGGCGTTGCTATTAGTCTATGTATCCGGTTCGGGTTTAGGTTTCTTTGTATGCAAAGGATACTTCGATACGATCTCTAAATCCATTGACGAAGCGGCTATTTTAGACGGTGCTAATCAATTTGTAATATTCTTCAAAATATTCTTGCCCTTAGCATCACCTATTTTAATATATACGGCTTTAACAGCCTTTATGGCGCCGTGGACCGATTATATTTTAGCAGGTCTTGTTTTAAAAGACCCCTCAACTTATACAGTAGCAGTAGGCTTATACAATATGACCTTAGAGTCAACTATTACTACTAAATTTACGATGTTTGCTGCCGGAAGTGTATTGATTGCAGTTCCGATTGTAATATTATATATTTCACTGCAGAAATTCATGGTAGAAGGAATTTCTTCAGGGGCAGTAAAAGGATAAAAAACAAAAAAAGAAAGGAAAAAAGAAAATGAAAAAAAGTTTAGTAATTTTAGCTCTCGTTTTAAGCATGTCACTTTTAGTATCATGCTTCGGTGATGGGGGAAATACTACAACTCCTACAACTCCTACAACTCCTACAACTCCCACAACAACCACAAAGCCTGATGACGTTGTTGAACAGCCTGAGCCCTCAATCTCTGTTGATGATATCATCATAGATGAGGAAGACAGCGTTGAGATTATTGTAAACTTCACTGATATGATCGAAGAATCAGTTGAATACGCGGTTGAAAATCCTGAAATTGCAGAAATCAGTGGCGGTTATTTGACAGCTCTTAGTGCGGGTGAAACAACTGTTACAGTAACTTCTGAATCAGGTGTTACTTGCACATTCAACGTAACAGTTAACGCAATAGAAAGAATTTCAGCTATTGAAAAGTTCAACTTGATGGGAGCTTTTGAATCCTCTCTCAATCAGTTGGAATGGGTTGTTACTGACGAAAACGTTGCAGCTAGCGCAGCACTCGATTTCCGTTCAGGTGCAAATGCATTGCGTTTGTATGGCGGATGGGACGATGCTACTTCAACAAGCTTGGATTTCACAGTATCCTTGACTGCTAATTTGGGCGGAATTGAAGCTGAAACTCATTCAATTTCTTATTACTTTATGCAAGCCGGAACAGTTAATGTAACAATTACAATTAACGGCGAAGAATACGTTCCCACATGGTATAAGAAAGATGGAAACTTTGACCGTTACGTTGTTGAATTTGTTCCTAATGCAGAAGCAAACGTTATTACTATTACTGTAGTAGGTACTGAACAGCCTTGGGCAAGTATGGATGATTTGACAATCGTTAAGGGCGTGGTTAATGATCCCGATATAGCATTCAGTCCCATTACCTTGAAGGTTAACGAGCAGCTTGATTTGGCTAATTTGGTATACCAAACAACACCTGCAGATCTTCCCTTGACAGATTTGACATATTCTGTTGCAGGCTCAGCATCCATCGTTGATAATACATTGGTAGCAGCTGCTGAAGAAGGAAGCGCTACATTAACAGTTACAGGCAAGGTTAACGGTGTTGACTTTACTCAGGATATTGCTATTACCGTTATTAACGTTACAGATACAACTTTGGAAGTAATTAATGGATTTAACGAAATCGGAACATTTGAAAATTCAGAAAAAACATTTACAACAACAGGCACTGTTGGTAAAATAATGCTTGAAACAGGAACCAGCAATCATCGTTATGAAGTTGATAATCAAAGCAATTCAACATATGTAGTTACATTGGAAACCACAGTGGAAGGCTTGGAAGCAGGAGATTATACCTTGAGTATGCTTGCAGGCGCATGGTTCCACCGTGCTGACATCGTTGTAAGCATTAATGGAACAACTATTGGTACATTCGATACGTATAAAAACACTTGGAGTGACGGAGCAAGCTCAACTTCAACAGATTTGGAATACGATTTCACAGTTGCTGAAGGTACTGAATCAATTACGATAACAATTACAATTAACGTTTATTCTTGGGCATGGGGCTCAATTGACAACGTTGCTATTGCAAGAAAATAATATGCTTTAGGAGGTAACAAGCGTGAAGAAATTATTAATATTGATACTGATTTTAGTTGTTATTTTTTCAGCTTGTACAATTAATAATCCTACCAATAGTCATACCGATTCTACCAATAGCTCTCCTCAATCAACCATAACTACATCAAGCACAAATCCCTCGGATAATCGAAGAATTATTATAAACAGTTATACTCTTGAGGTTGATGAAGCAACGCAAATAAGTGTTAAGTTTGTCAATATGGAGAATGAACCCGTTACATATACCTATGATAATCAAAACATCTGGATATATGACAATAAAATTCAAGGTATGCTTAGCGGCACTACAACAACCGTTACAGCCACTACCGCCTCGGGAGTATCAACTGCTTTTAAAGTAACAGTAAAAGAGGATAATTATTCCTCGACGTTATCTCAGGAGACAAGTGAGGGATGGTTAGATCCTATTTCCGTTAGTCCGTTAACCAATAAAATAGATGACAGCTTCCCTTTGGGAATCGATATGTCCATGGTTTATCAGGTTATTCAAAATGGTGGTAAGTATTATAATAGTGAAGGTAAGCGTCAAAACGTATTCAGAATTTTAGCTGACAACGGCGTTAATTATGTTAGATTACGTTTATGGCACGATCCATATAATACTTATTCAACCGGAGAAAAGGTTAGCTATGGCGGTGGTACTTGCGACAGGGAAACCATTATTAAATTGGCAAGAGAGGCAAAGGCCGCGGGCTTAAAACTGTTGTTGGATTTCCATTATAGTGATTTTTGGGCGGATCCTACATATCAAGTAATGCCTAAAGCTTGGGCGAAATATCAAACCAGTGATGAAGTGGCAAACGCGCTCTACGAATATACAAAATCAGTATTACTGGATTTGAAAGAAGTAGATGCATTGCCCGATATGGTTCAAGTCGGTAACGAAGTTACAAACGGTATGATGACAAGACACCCAGGTGAAGAGAGTGACAAATTAACGGGAGATTCAAACGCGGAATATTTAACAAATTCATATACCTTGAATGCAAATCTTAGAGGATATGCCTATTCAACTAATTTCCGCAAATATTTAAAAGCCGGATTGGACGCGGTTAACGAAGTGGATGAAGATATATTAACTATGATTCACATTTCAAAAGGTATGACCGGTACTGATTTCATGAAGAACTTTTATCATGATTTGGACGGACTTGATTTTGATATTATTGGTTTATCATATTATCCTAAGTATCAAGGAAAAATCAGTGATTTGAAAAACGCATTAAATGTTTTATATCAAGAATTTCCGGATAAATTGGTCACGATTGCCGAAACGTCATACGCATTTACTTATACAAGCTCAATTCACGCCTCAAACAGCTTTAATACTGAATGGGCATTGTCAGGATATGACGTTAGTGTTTCGGGACAGGCAAACTTCTTGCGAGATGTAATAGCTGCTCTTGCAGACAGTCCCAACGGATACGGTCTTTTCTGGTGGGAAGGAGCTTGGTTACCCGTTTCCGGAGCAGGTTGGGCTGATAGCTTAACAAGATGCACATGGGGTAATCAAACGTTCTTTACGTATAACGGCAAGGTGTTACCCAGTTTAAGTGTTTTTAATGTGGTAAGCGACTAAACTAAACAAGAAAATTATACTGATGTATAACATGCCCCCCTAATATAATCCCCTTAGGGTAGACACTTGAAAAACAAAAAGTTTTCAAGACTACTTTAAGGGGTGTTTTTATGCTATAAGATCACAGAAGAACAAGAAATACAGCCCAAATTTCACTTAAGAAATGTAGAGAGTATTGTTTGTGTGGGGGGGAATGATAAAACAAATTCGCGAAAATATTTCTGTCAAAAAAATTATAAAATTGTGTGTAACTTTGCCTATAGTGATTGACCGTTCCTTACCTCAGATTTCTCTCACGGCAGTTGTTCAAGTAAAGGTCGCAACCTTGTTCAAAAGAGAGGGAATTTTCTTGCTTCATTTTAATCTTTTTCACCTTAAAAACCTCCATAAAAACATGAGACACATCATAGACAAAAAGTCCAAAATGATGTGTCTCATTCTTTATATATTGATTCTTGTAAAAAAGATGTAAAAAAGATGTAAAAAACTTCTTAAAAACTTCCTTTTTAGTCATATCAAAAATGTGAAAATCCCTTGATTTATCAAGGTTTTCTTCACCAAATTACTTGCTCGCCTCTTCGATAGCAACCGCAACTGCAACAGTCATACCAACCATGGGGTTGTTACCTGCGCCGATGAGACCCATCATCTCTACGTGAGCAGGAACGGAAGAAGAGCCTGCGAACTGAGCGTCGCCGTGCATTCTACCAAGTGTATCTGTCATACCGTAGGAAGCAGGACCTGCTGCCATGTTATCGGGGTGAAGTGTTCTACCTGTACCACCACCGGAAGCAACTGAGAAGTACTTAACGCCGTTTTCTGTACACCATTTCTTATATGTACCTGCAACGGGGTGCTGGAATCTTGTGGGGTTAGTGGAGTTACCTGTGATGGAAACGCCTACGTTTTCAAGTCTCATGATAGCAACACCTTCGGGAACGCTATCAGAGCCATAGCACTTAACGTCAGCTCTGGGACCATTGGAGAAGGGCTTTTCTTCGAGAACGTGAACCTCTTCTGTATAAGGATCGAACTTTGTTTCAACGTATGTGAAACCATTGATACGGGAGATGATATAAGCTGCGTCCTTACCAAGACCGTTAAGGATTACGCGAAGGGGTTTAACTCTAACCTTGTTTGCGTTAAGAGCAATCTTAATTGCGCCTTCAGCTGCTGCGAAAGATTCGTGACCTGCAAGGAAGCAGAAGCACTCTGTTTCTTCGGAGAGAAGCATTGCGCCAAGATTACCGTGGCCAAGACCAACTTTTCTGTTTTCAGCAACGGAGCCGGGGATACAGAAGGACTGAAGTCCGATACCGATAGCTGCAGCTGCATCGGATGCCTTTGTGCAACCCTTCTTGATTGCGATTGCTGCGCCTACTGTATATGCCCACTTTGCATTTTCGAAGCAGATGGGCTGTGTTTCTTCAACGATCTTATAAGGATCGATGCCGTATGCATCACAGATGTCCTTACATTCGTCGATAGAATTGATTCCGTATTCATTAAGAGCCGCAAGGATCTTCGCCTCGCGTCTTTCGTAACCTTCAAATTTTGCCATTGTACGCTACCTCCTTATTATTCTTTACGGGGGTCAATGTACTTAGCAGCATCATTGAATCTTCCGTATGTGCCTTTAGCCTTTTCGTATGCTTCGTTGGGAGAGAGACCCTTCTTAATGAAGTCAGTCATCTTGCCAAGGGATACGAACTCGTAGCCAATAACTTCGTTATTTTCGTCAAGAGCCATTCTTGTGCAGTAGCCCTCTGTCATTTCAAGGTAACGAACACCCTTTGCCTTTGTGCCGTACATAGTACCAACCATGGAGCGCTCGCCCTTACCGAGGTCTTCCATACCTGCGCCGATAACAAGACCGCCTTCAGAGAATGCGGACTGAGATCTACCGTAAACGATCTGGAGGAAGAGCTCTCTCATTGCGGTGTTGATAGCATCGCAAACGAGGTCTGTGTTAAGAGCCTCGAGAAGAGTCTTTCCGGGAAGGATCTCAGCAGCCATAGCTG
>JAZLBH010000105.1:0-5087 GCA_045613605.1 Eubacteriales bacterium | reverse complement strand
ATTTTTGTAACTTTTATTTCTTAATAATATCAGTACCAACGTACTTGCGAAGAACTTCAGGCACTACTACGCTACCGTCTGCAAGTTGATTCTGTTCAACAAGAGCAGGAAGTACACGGCTTGTTGCAAGGCCTGAGCCATTGAGTGTATGCATAAATTCAACCTTACCGTCAGCACGGCGAACACGCATCATACCACGGCGCGCCTGATAGTCACGAGCGTTAGAAACGGAAGAAACTTCCTTATATCCGTTCATTGAAGGAATGTTGATTTCGATATCGTATGTTCTTGCCATGGATGCGGAGCAGTCCTCTGCCGCAAGCTTAACTGTTCTGAAGTGGAAGCCAAGACCTGCAACGAGCGCTTCTGCTTTCTGAACAAGTTCATCAAATGCTTCGTCACTCTTTTCGGGGAGTGTGAACTGGAACATTTCAACCTTGTTGAACTGATGTCCGCGAACCATACCTCTCTCATCGGAACGGTAAGAGCCAGCTTCACGTCTAAAGCAAGGTGTGTATGAGAAGAGCTTCTTGGGAAGATCTGCCTCTGTCAAAATTTCATTTCTGTAAAGAGATGCAAGAGCAGCTTCAGCTGTGGGAAGCATATATCTTGAACGGTCATCAACGGGGTTTGCGATCTTAAATACTTCATCGGCGAATTTGGGGAACTGACCTGCAGTTACACCGCACTCGTATTCAAGCATGTGAGGTGGCAAAATAAGCTCGTAGCCATCCGCCCAGTGTGTATCGATAAAGTAGTTGAGCAACGCCCACTCAAGACGCGCACCCATTCCGCGATAAATCCAGAAGCCGCTACCGGAGAGCTTTGTGCCTCTTTCGTAGTCGATAAGACCGAGATCTGTGCAAAGATCAACGTGATTCTTTGGCTCGAAATCGAACTTGTGGGGCTCACCGAAGTAACGAATGGGCTCGTTGTTCTCTTTTCCGCCGGGCTTAAGATCGCGGTCGGGAAGGTTGGGAAGGCCAAGAAGCACGCCCTGGAGCTGTACATCAACCTCTTTAAGCTCTGCGTCGATTTCCTTGGAACGAGCGCCAAGCTTCTTCATTTCAGCAAAGATCGCATTAACGTCCTTGCCTTCTTTTTTATACTGAGGAATGAGCTTGTTCACTCTATTCTGCTCGGCCTTAAGAGACTCAGTCTCAGTGATGAGAGCTCTTCTCTTTGCATCGAGATTCAAAATTTGTTCAATTTCTTCTTTAGCGTCCTTACCCTTTGTTGCAAGACGGGCGATGACTTCATCGGGACATTCTTTTATATATTTAATGTCAAGCATTTTTATATCTCCTTTATAAGTTTATAATACGAACATTTGTTCTTTTTATCAAATATTTTTGAAAATATCTGCTCCGCAAACGCGTGAAAGCAACGTTTCAAGGTCTTCATCGGAATCAAAAGTAATTTCAACGACCTTTTTCTTGGCATTGTTAACGATTTTAACCTTTCTTCCGAGAGTTTCGCGGCTTCTCTTTTCAAGCTCACGAAGATGGATCTTTGTCATAACCGTTGTATTAACCGCATCAGCATCTACGATCTCTTCGAGATTGGGCACGGTGTTGAGACGCTTAACTGCACTTTCAACCTCACGAACGCTAAGCTGCTTTTCAACGATTTTGCCTGCAAGTGCTACCATATCTTCTTCATTGTTCAAGCCAAGAAGCGCACGCGCGTGACCTGCGGAAATCTCGTCATTTTTAAGCATAACGAGTACTTCCTCGGGCAAATCGAGCAAACGAAGAAGGTTTGCGATAGCAGAACGGCTCTTGCCAACCTGCTTTGAAACCTGATCCTGAGTAAGATCAAATCTATCCATAAGTCCTTGATATGCAAGGGCTTCTTCAACTGCATTAAGGTCTTCACGCTGAATATTTTCAATTATTGCCACTTGTGCAATCTTCAAATCGTCACCGTCAAGAATAACTGCGGGAATTTCGTCAAGTCCAGCAAGCTTTGCGGCTCTCCAACGACGTTCACCTGCAATAATTTCATAAGTATCGTCGATAATTTGATTTGGACGTACGATAATTGGTTGTAAAACACCGTATTTCTGTACGCTTTCTGCCAAAGCTTCAAGAGATTCTCTCTCAAATGTCTTTCTTGGCTGATCGCGACGGGGTTCTACGGATGATATTTTAAGCATTTCACCCGCACCTTTTTTAGTTTCAATGAGATTGTCATCAAAGGTGTCGAAAATACTTTTTCCAAGTCCTCTTGATTTTGCCATTTTTAAATCCTTTCGTGCCATTATTGGCAATTTGTTTATGATTTTTAGTAAAAAAACAGGTAATTTATTCGTAAAATTGCTATATTTTCAGTTAAATTCTTGAAATAAGCTCCTTTGTAACCTCAAGATACTCGTTTGCACCCTTAGAATGCTTATCGTGATAGTACACAGGCTTACCAAAGCCGGGTGCCTCAGAGAGCTTAACGTTTCTTGAAATCGTTGTACTGAAGAGCTTGTCGGGGTAATACTTTTGAAGCTCATCCATAACCTGCATTGAGAGAAGAAGTCGCTTGTTATACATTGTAATAAGTATTCCAACAATGTTCAACTCCTCATTATAGAGCTTTTTAACGCGTTTTGTGGTCGCAATAAGCTGAGAAAGACCCTCAACTGCGTAAAATTCCGCTTGCATGGGCACCAAAATGCCGTCACTTGCTACAAAAGCGTTGACTGTAAGCATACCAAGTGATGGCGGACAGTCTATAATAATGTAATCGTAGTCATTTGAAATGGTCTTGAATGCATCCTTAAGATTATATTCGCTACCTTCGTCGTTATAAAGGTCGAATTCGGTGCCCGAAAGAGCAACGTTTGTGGGAATGATCCAAAGATTTTGAAAATTAGTTGGCAAAACAACGTTTTTGATATCAGTTTCACCTGTCAACACGTCTTTGATTGTGCCTTTTAAGGACTTTTTAGCAATTCCAACACCACTAGTTGCATTACCCTGGGGGTCAAGGTCAACCAAAAGTGTCTTTTTGCCATACAATCCGAGAGAAGCAGCAATGTTAACAGCCGACGTTGTCTTACCTACGCCACCTTTTTGGTTGGCGAAAGCAATAATTTTTGCCATTTTGTTCCTCCTGTATGATAAAAATGAAGTTTTTCTGCTTTTTAGCCCCAAAACAATGCGTTTTGGGGTATAAATACACGGTTACATTATATCACAAACAAATCGCAATTGCAATAGAAAATATGAATTATTTTAAGAAAATAAGTAAATTTCGGGGGTTATTTTGTTTCACGTGAAACAATTTGTAAATATTTGGGGGATTTTGTTGATTAGAGGCACATAATAAGCAAAATGTTTCACGTGAAACATTTTATATTAGCAAACGAGACGTGCAATGTGATGAGGATTGTGAAATTGTTTCACGTGAAACATTATTTGAGGATTTCTCAAAAAGCATGGGTTGCTTTTAGCGTTGGGTTTTGTGTTTATAAAATACAATAAATTTGTTTTTTTGCGAGGTTAGTCAATTTAATTCTTTTCGGTAGGAGAATTTTTGATTTGTTGTGAGTAAAAAAACAAGGCTTACCCTTATTAGGCAAGCCTTGTTGTAATTTATTTGAATTATAATGGATTTTTCTTTATTTGAGCAAATTTTCTTGGAAATTGCTTAGATGTGCTTGAAAGCTTCTTCATAACAACAACCGTTCTGTTTTCGCAAATATCTTCACCGTTAATTTTTCCGTTGAGTGATTCTTCGATCAATTTCGTTTGGGAAAGAGAATTTGAGCCGGCAAGCTGTCTGATCGCACTGCGCGATGCCTCAAATTCGTCATTTGCACCCTTTGCCTTCATAGCAACAAGAGATCCACCAAGCTTAACGAAGGGAATGGTCAATTCGCAAAGAATCGGAAGGGAAGCCACTGCTCGCGCCGTTGCATAATCGAATTTTTCTCTGCATTCGGGTTTATTGGCAAATTCCTCGGCTCTTGCAGCCACTGCATTGATGTTTGTCAATCCGAGCATTTTTGCCGTTTCATCAACGTATCTTATGCGCTTCTCGGTGCTATCGAGAGCTGTTATCTTCAAATCAGGGCGCGCAATTGCAAGCGGAAGAGAAGGGAACCCTGCACCACAACCAACGTCAATTATAGTGGAATTAGGCTCAAAATATTCGGAAATCAGCAAAGAATCCACCAAATGACGTAAAATTATGCCGTCTTCGTCGGTAATTGCGGTTAAATTCATCACTTTATTTACTTCTACAAGTCTTTCAGATAACAAGAACATTTGTTCTTGTTGGTTTTCTTCAAGCTTTATGTCGGTGTTTTCCGCAAGTGCTATATTTAATTTTTCTATGAATGCATGCTTGTCCATGTTTTTTCTCCAATATCAAATATCAACCATTGGTTGATTTATTGCTTGCGCCAATATTTTATACCCCAATTTTCAAAATTCCATTCATCGCTATATAAATTACATTCGTAATCGATATAATAGAGGACGTCGTTTTGCGGAATAAAATTGGTCGGGTAGTAGTCAATATTAAGTCCTGCCGAGTAGAGAAGGGAACACATATTTTGTATCTGCTCGAAATACGTTTCCTTCATTTTATCTTGCTCGACGAGAGTCATTACAGTCTCACCGTCGATGTATTCCTTTAGAATTCGTTCGTTTTGAAGGTCACAATCCAACAATTCGGGCATTTTTATGCCTATTTTTGATAATCTCTCGTAGTCGCGAAGCTCACTTTCCATTTTGTCGCCAAAGGTATAGTAATCGCATGGCTCGTGGTGGATCTGCTTTAGGACGAATTTTGATCCGTCCCTCTCCACAAGATAGGAATACCCACCCTTGCCCTTGCCGAGCAATTTTATTACATTATATATATTGTCATTTACCGTCAAGGTTTTTGGTGTGGTCATTAGCAATTCCTTTCGTTGGGATTTTTAATTTTGATTTGTTGGGATGTTCGCACAAACCAATTCTATAAAAAGTTTTGCGGAGCTTTTTCAAAAAGCGACCGAGGGTACGGGGCGAGTAGCCCTGTATTCGGCATTTCTTTTGTTAGCTTTTCTTTGTGCCTATTTTGGCAAAGAAAAGCGGCTAAACCTT
>JAZLBH010000104.1:0-6813 GCA_045613605.1 Eubacteriales bacterium | reverse complement strand
TTGTTAGCTTTTCTTTGCGCTTATACCGTCAAAGAAAAGCGGCTATACGGTTTTGCTAGCAAGATTTGTTAGACGCTTTTTCTTTTGAAACCATAGGCACAAAAGAAAAAGCTTTGCAAAAAGAAAATGCCGTGATGCGCTCGCGCCGCGCGGGCGACCGCTTTTGAAAAAGCGGTGCAAAACTTTTTATCGCGTCCAGTTCGTGCGAACATAGTGCGCGACAAATCCCAATTTATACTCAACAAACCACTTGCAAACCTTTGCTTTTTGTGATATAATATCAACAAGAAAGGCAGGTGAGGTTTGTGGACATCATTTCCAATTTAGATTTTACGAAAAAAATAAAAGAAAATCCCGACGGAAATTATCTTTTCTACGGTGAAGAGGACTATCTCAAATCTCACGCGATAAAATCCCTAAAGGACGCAATGGGAATCGACGAAACGCTTGAAATTTTCAATTTTATTCAAATGGACGTCCTTGATTATTCCCCCGATAAGCTTATTGACGTTTTTTCAATGCCGCCAATGATGGCAGAGCGCAAGCTGATCGTTTTGAACGGACTCAACATCAAAAAAATGTCCAATAGGCAAAACATTTCAGAGTATAATGAATTTCTTGATGCTTTGGCACACCTCGACGAATTTGATTATAACAATTTCGTCTTGGTTCTTCCCTATGGCAACATCACCGAGGAAGTGCCTAAAAAAGCCCCCACCGGCGCATTGAAGGACCTTTCTGAGCGTCTTCAGCCCGTAAAATTCGAGGCTCCCACACCTCAAAAACTGGCTCTTTGGGTGTCACGTCACTTCGAGCATCAAGGTATCAAGGCAACACAACCCGATTGCACCTATATAGTAGATTACTGCTCCAAGGATATGTTCACACTTTCAAACGAAATTGAAAAGCTTTCACTTTACGCGCGCTCGCAGGGACGCGATTACATCACACGCGAGGACGTTTCACTCGTTTGCTGTGTGGAAATGGAATACGGCACGTTCGAATTTTCCAACGCCATTCTTGAGGGAAGAAAGGGTGATGCCCTCTCCATTCTGTCGGTAATGAAATTCAAGCAAATAGATCCGCTGATTATTATGGGTGAATTGTCGGGCATCTTTTCCGACCTTCTCAAAATCAAGATAATGACTATGTCGGGCAAAAACAATCAGCAAATATCTGCTGAAACAGGAATCAACATCCATAAGGTTGGCATCTATGTGAACAGTGCGCGACGAATGGAATTAGAGCGCCTTCAAAAAACAGTGGATTTGACCTGTGAGTCCGACCTTGCAATGAAATTCCGCTTTGACTCGGGATATCTTCACATTGAAAAATTAATTTGCTCACTATAACAAAAACGGCAGGAAAAATCCCTGCCGTTTTTATTTAGTAAACGTATAATTTCATAAATTCCAAAATTTTTTCAACCGGTATCGAGCAACCGTATTCCCCGTTATTGTATCCCGCAAAATTAATACCAACGAGTTTTCCGCTTGTGTCAACAAGAGCGCCGCCGCTTGATCCGTGATCAAGATAGGCATCGTGCACGATAACTGAAAAATTTATGTCTTTCAAAATTTCGTTTTCCCCTTCTTTAATCTCTTGATAATCAAGCACCTGACCGTAAGTCACCGCATTTTGAAGACCGTTTGGCGTGCCAATTGCCACAACGTATTCACCAACTGACGGATTTGTGGCAGTTTCAATTTCTTTAAGCTCGGGTCCCGCTGAAGGCGCGTACTTAAAGCATAGCAAAGCAAGATCGTAAGCAGAGCTCATCGCGTAATCCTTTTTTCCGGGATTCTTATATATCTTTGCCTCATAAACGTTTCCCCAAGGGTCCTTAACAGAAAACTTCTGCTTGTCAAAGCCATCCTGCAGCTCAACAACGTGACAATTCGTCAAAACGTAGCAATACCCTGCCGATATGTCGATAACGACTCCCGAGCCCTGCGCAATGTTATAATTCCATTCAACGTCAGTTCCCGAAACAGTGGTATACGATCTGTTTTCTATTTTTACGGTGCTATTTATCGTTTCCTTAACGATCATATCATTTACAGCAACCGCGTCTATAACGAAATAGGCATATAAATCCATATTCCCCGTAAGCTTGCTTGAAAAATCAAATTCACTTGAAAACAAGCCCTTAGTATACCAGCCCATAAAAATTTGATTTTCAATTTGTGGAGCGCTCGGCTCACCTATAGTACTGCCAATCATACCTGTTTTTGTTTCATAAAGCTCGTCATTGACGTAAAAATTCACTTCACAAAGCTTCAATTTGTCAGGCAAAAAAGAGCAGCCTGCAAGCAAGAATAATATCATTATAGATGCAATAAATAAGGATAAAATTCTCTTCATAAAATCACCTTCGATTATTAATTTTCCTTTAAGGTCAAAAGGATGTCTGTAATCTCGTCAAGATTTTGGGCGCAGTTGATACGGTTTCTAAGCTCAGCCGCACCTCGAACACCCTTCATATACCAGCCCAGATGCTTTCTGCTTTCGGCAATTCCCGCTCTCTCACCCTTGTCTTGAATCATCAATCTCAAATGTGCAAGAGCCACGTCCACGGTTTCGTTAACCGATATTTCTCGCGCCTCTCTTCCCTCAAAAAGATTGATAACGTTTTCAAATATCCAAGGATTTCCAAGCGCGCCTCGACCGATCATAATACCGTCGCACCCTGTTTCCTTTATCATTTTAAGAGCATCGGCAGGCTCAAATATGTCACCGTTTCCAATAACCGGTACGTTCACCGCGTCCTTAACTTTAGCAATTTGTGTCCAATCGGCAAACGGAGCATATTGCTGCTCGCGCGTTCTTCCGTGAACACATATCAATGACGCGCCCGACGCCTCAAGCCTCTTTGCCATCTCAAGTGCATTGATGGAATTTTTATCCCAACCGATTCTTATTTTAACGGTAACCGGAATATCGACCGCCTTCACTACCGCCTCAACTATTTCTCCCGCCAATTTGGGATTTTTGAGGAGCGCAGATCCCTCACCGTTGGAAACCACCTTGGGAACGGGGCAACCCATATTTATATCGATCGCGGTGGGAGTGAATTTGCTCGTTGTTCCGCGATAATTATTTTCCGCAATCATTCTGGCAGCCTCAGCCATAAATTCAGGCTCGGAGCCAAAGATTTGAATCGCCATCGGGAGCTCGTTTTCTCCAATTGCCGCTAAAGGAGCCGTTTTTGAAGGAGAAGCCGTCAAGCTCTTTTTTATTTTTTGTTCATAGCAAAGTGCCTTAGCGCACACCATTTCAGAAACAAGATACTCCGCACCAAACGAACGGCAAACGGTACGAAACGCGTGATCCGTCGCTCCCGCCATAGGAGCCAGCATTATCCCGTGCTTCAATTCAGCATTTCCAATTTTGAGCATAAGCTTCACCTCTTTTCTCCCAAATTTTGATTTATAGAGTTGTTCGCACTGACTTTGTGCTAACAACTCGATAAGCTCCAATTTACATTATATTTTACCACATTTTCTCTTGCTCGTCAACTTATATTTTCGCGTTTATCCTCATATAATTTAGCAAATTTACCTTTGGAGGATAAAATGACGGACCATTCAAAGCCAAATACAATCGGACTTACCACAGAGCAGGTCCAAAGCTCCCGAGCTGAACACGGTTCAAATAAAATGACGAAAAGGAAAGGTAGATCCTTTGCCAGATCATTCATAGAAAATCTATGCGACCCAATAATAAGAGTATTAATAATTTCATTAATTATAAACCTCTTGTTCACCCTACACGATATAGATTGGATCGAAACGGGTGGAATTATAGTCGCGATTCTTTTGGCAAGTGCCATTTCAACCGTATCCGAGCACTCATCAAGATCCGCATTTGAAAAGCTCAACAGTAATACTAAATCCGTTGCCCGTGCATATCGAAACGGTGAGTTGTGCCAAATAAACGCGGACGACGTGGTTGTCGGCGATCTCATCTTGCTTGGCTCGGGAGATAAAATTTGCGCTGACGGCATCTTGATTTCAGGCGCAATTTCAGTGGATCAAAGCGCCCTAACGGGTGAAAGCAAGGAAGCGGCAAAGACTCCCACTCCAAAAATCGATTCCGCAGCGGAAGACGAGCTTTCCCCATCATCAAGACACGCCTGCTTGCGCGGTTCACTCGTCTCGTCGGGCGAAGGAATAATGCTAGTCAAAAAAGTAGGTGACGGATCCTTCCTCGGGGGCATCGTTCAAGAGCTGCAAGCCGAGGGACGAGAAAGTCCGCTAAAGCTCCGACTTTCAAGGCTTGCCAAGCAAATAAGCACGCTCGGTTACTGCGCGGCAGTTCTCATTGCACTGCTTTCATTGTTTTCATCCATTTTTATAGAAAGCGATTTTGTTCGCGAGGTAATACTGTCAAAGCTTACAGATCCAAAATTTTTAGTTTCCGAAATACTACATTCTCTGACTCTCGGTCTAACGGTCGTTATAATGGCGGTCCCGGAAGGGCTGCCAATGATGATTGCCGTCGTTCTCTCCTCAAACGTCAAAAGAATGCTCTCTGATATGGTCCTTGTCCGCAAATCCGTTGGCATCGAGGCAGCAGGAAGCATGAATATACTGTTCACCGACAAAACGGGCACCCTCACAAAGGGAAAAATGAGTGTCGAGAGCTTTATTCTTTCAAACGGAGAAGCAGTCAAGGGTATAAATCACCTAAAAAATCAAAATCCCGAGGTATTTGCCTCGTTTTGCGAAAATTCCATGTATAACACCTCGGCAAAAATATCAAGGCAAAAAATAATCGGCGGAAATGCCACCGAGCGCGCCCTTCTTGAATCTATCAAGCAATATGCCAAGCCTAATTATGCAAAGGTCAATAATAAAACTCCTTTCGATAGTAACATAAAGCAATCAAGCGCCTTTTTTGAAAACAAATTCTATCAAAAGGGCTCACCCGAAATGCTTATCCCGTATGTAAATGATAAGGATTTCGACCGCATAGATGTAGAAAGAGCTATTTCAAAAGCCCAAAGCGAGGGAAAACGCGTAATCGTTATGCTTGAAAACGGCAAATTCACCTGTGCAACAGTTATTGCCGACGGGCTAAGAAAAGAGGCGAGCGCCTCGGTCGAAGCCCTTCAAAAAGCAGGCATAGACGTGGTAATGATAACGGGAGATAGCATTTTAACCGCGCAAAGCATCGCCAAGCAGTCAAGCATCGTAAACAGTAAAAGAAATCTTTGCCTTGAGCATAAGGACGTACAAAAAATGACCGACGCCGAGCTTTCGCGCGCCCTACCGCGCCTTGCTGTCTTGGCACGGGCAATGCCGCAGGATAAAAGTCGATTGGTACGCTTGGCGCAATCTAAGGAAATGGTAGTCGGCATGACGGGTGACGGCATAAACGATGCTCCCGCCCTGCGCCTTTCGGACGTTGGATTTGCTATGGGCAACGGCTCCGATATTGCCAAAGAGGCAGGGGATATCGTTATTCTTGATAATAACCTTGCATCAATTGTCAAAGCAGTCCTCTACGGAAGAAACATATTCAAAAGCATAAGAAAATTTCTTGTCTTTCAGCTCACAATGAACTTTTCATCTGCTCTTGTGTGCATGCTTGCTCCCTTTTTCGGCTTTGAAACACCCATAACGGTCTCGCAAATGCTGTGGGTAAATATGATAATGGATACCTTGGGCGGCCTCGCCTTTGCCGGTGAAGCCCCTCAAAAAAGAATCATGAAAGAAAAGCCCAAGCGCCGCGATGAACCGATACTCAATAAATATATGATCCACCAAATCCTTTTCTCAGGCGGATTTTCAGCTATTTTTTCTATTTTGTTCTTAACACTTCCCTTTTTCACCTCTCACTTTAGAGAAAGTGAAAACAATATCGTTCTGCTCTCCGCATTTTTCGGACTTTTCATCTTCCTTGGAATAATGCAATGCATCAACTCGCGCACCGATAGACTAAATCTGTTTAGCGGAATCAAAAGCAATCCGACCTTTGTACTAATAATGCTACTAATTTTGGCAATACAAATCTCATTCATCTATTTTGGGGGAGAAGTGCTTCGCGCCACACCGCTTACGTTTAACGAATTAAAATTCACCGTTGCCTGCGCCTCTCTCGCCCTACCCATAGAGCTCCTCCGCAAAATATCCTGGCGCCTCTCGGGACATACGGAAGGATTTTAATTTGCATCTTACTTCAAATTTTGATTTATCGGTCACTTTTTCGAGAAAAAGTCCCCGTGAACCCCCAAAACTGCGCCTGCTCGTTTCGGGGAACCCCTGACACCAAAAAGCTTTTAACAGGGCTTCGCGGCAACACCAATAAAATCAGCATAAACCGTAGGGGTCGACGTCCTCGACGACCCGTTACAAAGGCAAACTAACTTTTATAAACTCACCGATAAATCCCAATTTAGCGCACCCTGTTCGCGCCTACTCCGTAGGGGCTCGCTTTGCGAGTCCGCCTTGATATTACTTACATTTCGAACGGACGCGCAATGCGCGCCCCTACGAGTTTTCAAGATATATTTTGCTAAATAATAGCCGTTTTGCTTTCAAAAGTGCTATTATCTTGCTATAAAATTAGCTCTATCGTTGTAGGGGCTGCCTTGGGCAGTCCGCTTACAAAAACAAACTAACTTTTATTGAATATCGGGAGGCTAATAGCCTCCCCTACGGTGTATAATATCATTTTATCGTAGGGGAGGATATTATCCTCCCGTTTGTTCAAATTTTAATTTGTCGTGTAGTTAGTTTTATATAATGGCGGGTCGTCGGGGACGTCGACCCCTACGGTTTTGCACTGATATTATTGGTGTTGCCGCGA
>JAZLBH010000103.1:0-3476 GCA_045613605.1 Eubacteriales bacterium | reverse complement strand
CATTTTAACAGGCGCAGAAAAAATCTAAGATTTGCTGTTCTAATAATAGCCATATTGCTATTAAACGGCTATCATTTGTCAAAGTAAATTTTAGAAAATCTCTCCGTAGGTGAGGATTTCGTAGTTCGGTTGATAAAATCCTTGTCGAAAACTTGTTTTCGTAAAAGGATTTTAACAAGTGAACTGATAATTCGTTTGCGAATTATCAAAAATTTACGAACGGTCACCACAAACCCAATCCATTGTTTTGCTCCGCTTTTTCAAAAGCGGAAGCCCAAGCGGCTTGAGCGGTTTTTACTTTGTAACTCCTCGATAAATCCCAATTTATCACAATCAAAATTATCCTTTCGACATATTCTAACATATACTGTCATTGGTGAGCTCACCAAATATATTCTAAGGAGAATTTATGAACAGAGACAACCAATATTTCAATAGAAGCAACAGATGCGGATGCAACCGTCCCGACGACGACATCATCATTTGCCCTCAAGGCTTACAGGGTCCGCAGGGTCCCGTTGGTCCACAAGGTCCTGCGGGAGAGCAAGGACCGAGAGGTCCCCAAGGCGTTCAAGGTGTGATCGGTCCCGCCGGCCCTCAAGGTCCTATGGGCGCGCAGGGACCAATAGGAGAAACAGGTCCTCAGGGCCCCATTGGTCTTACGGGTCCCATGGGTCCTGCAGGCCCTAGAGGAGAAACGGGTGCAACCGGTGCCACGGGTGCACAAGGCCCCCAAGGTGAAGTAGGTCCTCAGGGTCCCCAAGGTCCCGCGGGTGCCACGGGTGCAACGGGAGCAACGGGTGCAACCGGCGCGCAGGGACCCCAGGGTGAGGTTGGTCCTCAAGGCCCTCGCGGATTACCCGGCGGAGTTCTTTCCTACGCGAATTTTTATGCCCTGATGCCCACGGATAACCCTACCCCCATCACTCCCGGAAGCGACGTTGCCTTTCCTCAAAACGGAATAATTGCCAACACGAATATAGGAAGAACAAGCGACACCGAATTCTTGCTTAACGCGGCAGGAACTTATCTTATAATGTGGAATGCGACAGTTACCGAGGCAGGCCAGTTAACACTGACCGTCAACGGAACGGAATCCCCCTCCACAGTTGTCGGCACAGGCGCTCCTGACGGAGAAATCGTTGGCTTTACGATTCTCAATATAACGGATGCCACAACCGTAACGATTCGCAATCCCGTTGTAAACACAACGGATTTGACTCTCACTCCCAATGCAGGCGGTACCGTCCCCGTTTCGGCACATCTTACAATCGTTCAGCTGGCATAAAGCAACCCACCCGAAAATTCGGGTGGGTTACATATTTTATTCCGCGGGAGAAAATTGATCCTTTCCCACTCCGCAAAGAGGACACTGAAAATCCTCTGGAAGCTCGTCGAAGGTAATTCCCACGTCGATTCCGTGGTCGGGGTCGCACATTTTCTCGTCAAACTCCCAACCGCAAACGTCGCAAACATATTTCATATGGCATTTCCTTTCTTCTTTTTGGTATATTATAACCAAATCAAAGAAGGATTATTTAACTAACGATTAAAATTTTGACGTATCAAACTCCTTAAGATATCTCTTCAAGGGTTTAACTGTATTTTTAACTGTCCCGTCAACGAATGGGTTTTTAAGATTTGCGCGTTTAAGAAGCTCTGTAAAAGGATATTTTCCTCCCATCTTGCAAAGCTTAACGTATCTTCTCCAAGCTCTTGAATGGTCACGTCTTGCCTCATTAAAGAATTGGAGTGCCACCACCTGTGCCAAAGTATAATCAATATAGTAGAAGGGTGAGCCAAAAATATGAGACTGTCTTAACCAATATCCACCCTTTTCTAAAACGGGTATATCGTCATATTTTTTGTGAGGAAGATATTTCTTCTCAATCTCTCTCCACTTTGCACATCTTTCCTCGTGTGTGATTTCGGGATTTTCATAAACGAAATGCTGGAA
The DNA here is from genome assembly GCA_045613605.1 of Eubacteriales bacterium. Taxonomy (GTDB): domain Bacteria; phylum Bacillota; class Clostridia; order Oscillospirales; family CAG-272; genus RGIG4608. The sequence goes on along the minus strand of JAZLBH010000103.1, from coordinate 1,519 downwards.
TTCGTCAACCGCTACGCCGTAAGGAATAAAGGTAAGCGCGTCAACTGTGTGAGAATATCTATACTTGTCCGCTTCCTCGTTAAAGAAATATTCCATCCAAGGATGCGCAATAAACTCCATACTCATTGAGTGCATCTCGCACGCCTCCAGCGTGGGCATACGATAATCGGGACAAGTGATATTTCTTGACATATATCCCTGGAACGCGTGACCGAATTCGTGAGTAAGAACGTCAACGTCACCGCTTGTACCATTGAAATTGGAGAAGATGAAGGGCGCTTTATAGTCGGGGAAATAGGTCATATATCCGCCTCCAGCCTTTCCCTGTCTTGCCTCAAGGTCTAAAAGCTCATTTTCCTTCATAAAAGTGAAGAATTCATCAGTTTCTACGGACAACTCGGCATACATTCTTGTAGCTTGTCCCACAAGATAATCTCTGTCGCCCTTGGGAGTTGCGTTTCCACTAAGGAAGTCGATATTATAGTCATAGGATTGAGGATTTCTTATCTTCAAGCGCTTTGCTTGATCCTTAAAGAGCTTATTTGTAAACGGCACAAGATCGGCATATACCTGCTCTCTATAGCCCTTAACGTCGGTAGCATTATAATCCGTTCTTCCTAGAGATTTGTAGCCAAGATCAATAAAATTCTCATAACCGAGCTTTAATGCCATCGCGTTTCTTGTTTTTACAAGCTTGTCATAGATCTCACCGATCTTATCGAAATTATCCTCAAAGAATTTGGCAGAGGCGATTGATGCTTCTTTTCTTGTTTTTCTATCGGTAGAAGTCGTAAATTTTCCCATTTGAGAAAGGTTATAAACCTCTCCCCTAAATTCAATTTTAGCAGAAGCCATAAGCTTTGTGTATTCACTTGAAAGCTTGTTTATCTCCTGAAGCTCGGGAACTATCTTTTCATCAAAGGTATCAAGCTGATTTTGTACCATATTAAAAAGATGCTTGCCCCATTTTACCTCAAGCTCGGGTCTGAATTTTGCATTCACCAACGCTTTGTTGAACTTATCTTGGAAAACCGCAATCAAGGGAGAGATTTCATCAATCAACTCTTGATTTTTAACGTTTTGCGGATCTTGGGTATCGCAGGTGTACTTAACGTAGGCAATACTAAAATTTGTATTAAGATGGTCACTGTACTTGAACATCTTTTTGAGTGCCTTATTTTGATCCTCAAAGCACTCTGCAGAATTGAATTCATTGATAATAGCATCAAAGTCGCGCTCGATTTTCTTCAAATCGGGCTTTCTGAATTTCATTTGAGAAAACTTTTTCATAATTTTTTCTACCTTTCAGTCCAAAAATAAACTTATTAAACCGATTATATCAAATACTTCCAATGTTTTCAAGGGGTTGCTCGAATTTTTTCAAATTTTGATTTATCGGGGAGTTTGAAACGCGAAAATAGGCTCCCTCCGAGAGGGGGCTCCGCGAAGCGGTGGAGGAGAGTGCGAGATTTTATTGTTATCACTCGTGATGTGAGGAGATATTTTCTATAATTTCGCA
>JAZLBH010000102.1:0-5753 GCA_045613605.1 Eubacteriales bacterium | reverse complement strand
CTGAAGCTCTGCATCGGTAACGTGTGTTACGTATCCGGTTACTGTATCTCCTGTATTTAAAGTTTTAAGTGATTGTTCGAGCAATTCCGCAAAATTTTCATATGTTTCGCTCATGATTAAAAATACCTCCTCGATATCGCGCTTCGGCGTCGACGCTCCTGCCACGATACCTAATTTTTTATTTGTCGGAAATTTCACATCAAGCTCCTTGGCGTTTTCGATCCACAAGGTATGCTCGCAGGCTTCCTTACATATTTTATATAATTTCGCCGTATTCGAGCTATCTTTACCGCCCACGACAACCATAAAATCGCACTCGTGAGCAAGCTTTTTCGCCTCGTTTTGACGAATTTCCGTAACATTACATATTGTATCAAAAAAATTTGAATTTGTACAGTAGTTTTTTGCAATTTCTAAACTTTTTTCCCACTCGACCAAATTTTGAGTGGTTTGAGATGCCAAAATCAGTGTTTTTTTATGCATTTTCAACAAATGCTCATTTTTAAGATATTCCTCAAGCTCCTCTGCACGTTCAAAGACGAACTTTTCACCCTGCACGTAGCTGATAATTCCCACCACCTCGGGATGAACGGGGGAGCCAAGCAAACCGAAAACGTTTTCCTTCGTTCCGTTCTCTTTTGCTATTCGATGTATCTTTTTTACATAGGGACAAGTTAGATCCACGTAATCAAAATGCTCGTTCTTTTCCTTGCATTTTTTCAACAGCTCCTCGGTTTCTATCGGAACTCCGTGAGCCCTTATAAATACCGTAGTAGGTGTAAGATATGAGGTGCTTTCACACAGCTTTTCGATTTCATCCACGGTAATGGATCTAACTCCGTTTTCCTCAAGCCATTTGTTATATCCGTCATTGTGTATCAGGTGTCCAAGAGTAAATATCCTCTCACCCGACCTGTGACACAGCATTCTTTTTTCAACCGTATCAGTCGCGCGCTTAACACCGAAGCAAAAGCCCGCGTTTTCGGCAACAACCACGTTATTTTGCATTTTCTATATCCGTTTCGGCATAGAGCTTGCAAATTTCCGCATGAATGCGATCAGCCGCCTTTTGCTGACCTTCATTACCCTTGTTATTTTCAAAGTCGAATTCCTCGTTTTTTATGAGCTTGCCGATAATAAGATAGTTCTTTCTAAACATCTTAACAGCGCCCACCTTGGATTTTACACAAACGGGAAGAACGTCCGCACCGGAGCGCGCCGCAATAAGGCCCACACCGCTTTTAACGCTTGTTGATGCCGGGTCAACGCGCGGACATCTTGTTCCCTGAGGGAAAATACCCGTGCAATCTCCGTTTTTGAGAAGATTTATCGTATTTCTCAAGGCCGCAATATCGCTACCCTTTCTATCAACGGGATAGCAACCTATCGCCTTCAAAAACGCACCCACAACAGGAACCTTGAAAAGCTCCTTTTTGCCCATAAATCTAATCTGATTTGTCATGCAAGCGCAAATGATAACACCGTCTGCCGCCGCAGTATGATTGGATGCAACTATAAAATTAGTATCAAGCGGCTCGTTGTTGGGGTTAATAACTCTAACTCTGTACAATTTTCGCGCGCCACCTGCCAAAAGCCAGTAAAAAAATTTATACGTTTTCTTTTGCTTTTCAAACTTTTTTGTATTATTTTCGCTCATTTACTAACCTCACAATTTCCTTAAGACACTCTTCAACGCTCATATCCGAGTTATCAAAAATTATAGCATCCAACGCGGGGACTGCAGGCGCAATATCTCTGTTTTTGTCCTGCTTATCGCGTTCGATCATATCGGAAAGCACGTCCTCATATTTTGCATCAACGCCCTTCAAATTAAGCTCAGCGGTTCTTCTTCTTGCACGCGTTTCGTTGCTTGCGGTGAGAAATATCTTAATATCCGCATCGGGAATAATAACCGTTCCTATATCTCTGCCGTCCATAACCACGCTGTTTTCTCTTGCAAGAGATTTTTGCATTTCAAGCAAAAATGCGCGCACTGCAGGAATTGTGGAAACAGCTGAAGCATACATAGACATTTGCGGCATTCTGATTTTGTCGCCAAGGTCCGCGCCGTTAAGAATAACTCTTTGTGAGCCGTTTTCGTATTTTAATTCAATATTAATACCTGACAGCAAGCCCTCAACCTCGTTTGCGTCGTGGGGATTCTTGCCGTTTTGATAAACGTAATAACCAATGGTGCGATAAAGTGCGCCCGTATCAACGTAAATTATTCCAAGTTCCTTAGCCACCGCTTTAGCAAGGGTGCTCTTACCGGAGCCGCTTGGCCCGTCAATTGCAATTCTTATCATTTGTTTTTCCTTCTTAAAAGTAAAATTATTCAAAACTGTTCCACGCGGCGTTTTCACCCGCCAGCGTTGCAGTGGAAAATGCTATTTGAAGATTAAATCCGCCCGTATATGCATCAAGGTCAAGCACCTCACCTGCAAAATACAAGCCCGAAACGAGCTTTGACTCCATCGTTTTGGGACTGACCTCGTTGACCGATACACCGCCCTTTGTGATTATTGCTTCGTCTATAGAACGAAATCCTATAAGCGGTATTTCAATATTTTTAATAACCGCAACAAGCTTTTCTCTTTCCTCTTTGGTTATGGAATTCACCTTTTTTCTTGGATCAATGCCCGAAAGACCAACAACCGCATCAATCATCTTTTGAGGAAGAAGAGCGTCAAGTGAATTAATAAAATCCTTGTTTATACACTCGTTAAAATCGGATAAAATTCTTGCATCAAGCGTCTTAGAATCAAGCGCAGGCTTCATATCGATACACGCGACGTATTTTCCGCTTTCAATATCCGAAAGGTGCGCGCTCGCCGAAAGCACCACGGGGCCCGTAAGACCGAAATGAGTAAACATCATCTCACCAAAATCCTCGAAAACTATCTTGCCATTTTCGGTATTTTTAACCTTAAACGAGATATTTTTAAGAGATAGCCCCTGAAGATGCGCACAAAGTCTGCCCCTTGCCACAAGTGGAACGAGAGAGGGCTTAATATCAACGATTTTGTGACCCGCATTCCTTGCGAATTTGTATCCGTCACCCGTGGAGCCGGTTCTAGGATAGGATGCCCCACCCGTACAAACCACAACTGCGCTCGCACCGTAGCTGTCGCCACCTGCAATAACTCCTAAGATTTTTCCATCTTCAATTATCAACGAATCAACCTTTTTGTTTATAATGCGAACACCCGCCTCGACGCACGCGCCTTCCATAGCCGAAACTATGTCCTGAGCCTTGTCCGACACGGGGAAAACTCTCTTTCCGCGCTCGGTTTTAAGGGGAACGCCGCACTCTTCAAAGAAATCCTTGGTATCGGCGGTAGAAAATCGGGAAATTGCGGCAAAAAGGAACTTTGAATTGCTGGCAACGTTGGTTAAAAACTCATTTTTATCGCAGTCGTTAGTAACGTTGCAACGTCCCTTGCCCGTGATTCTGAGCTTTTTGCCAAGTCTATCATTTTTTTCAAAAAGTATAACCTCGGCACCGCTTTTTGCCGCCGTGACAGCCGCCATCATACCTGCCGCGCCGCCGCCAACGACTATTACCGAGCATCTTTCAACAAATTCCCTCATTGCTTTTCCCCATAATTCGCCATTTTAATTTTATTATATCTATTATATATTTTATCTTTCAAATTGTCAATAGATTTTTTTCGTTACGTTTACAAATCTTAGTTTATTAAATAATATGTCGCTTTTATCAAAAGAACATTATTTCTTAGTAAGCCAACTACCCGACAAACTTAAACAAGAAACGTGCAACCATCAAAAAAAGGAGCTCCGTCAGGAGCTCCTTGGTTATTTTTACATCATTAGATTATATCAAGCATCTTTTCAACGCTTGCGATTTTAACGCAGAGGCAAAGTACGTCCATTGCCTGCTGCAATTCGTCATTTGAGGGGTACGTGGGTGCGATTCGGATATTTCTATCGCGCAAATCGTTTCCGTAGGGGAAGGTTGCGCCAACCGTGGTAACCACCACTCCCGCGCGCTTGAGCAACTGATAGGTGCGCTTGGCACATCCGTCAAGTGTATTCAAGCTGATGAAATAGCCGCCATGGGGGTCGCTCCAGGTCGCAATTTGCGATTCGCCAAGCTCCCTCTCAAGTGTATTTTTAACTATATCAAACTTCGGACGAATAATCTCGGCAAGCTTTTGCATGTGCATGCGAATATTATCCGCGTTGCCGAAATATTTCACGTGTCTTATCTGATTTATCTTATCAAAGCCAATAGTTTGTGCTGCCAAAATAGGACGAATTTGATTAAAGTTTCTCGTGCTCGTTGCAAAAATTGCCACTCCCGAGCCGGGGAAGGAAATTTTAGACGTCGATGCGAAATAGAAAACTCTATCGATATGACCGCAGGTCAAACAAATATCAAAAATGTCAACGAGCTCATCACGTTTGTCTGGATAAAGGTCATGCACAGCATAGGCATTATCCCAAAAGATACGGAAATCATTTGCGGCAGTTTCCATTTTAGCAAGGCGCTCAACAGTTTCCGCTGAATAAGTTATGCCCTCCGGATTTGAATACTTTGGACAACACCAAATTCCCTTGATGCTTTCATCTTTAGCCACAAGGGCCTCTACCGCATCCATATCGGGTCCCGTCGGTGTCATATCAACCGTAATCATCTCGATGCCAAGAGACTGACAGATCGCAAAATGTCTATCATATCCGGGCGCAGGACAAATAAACTTCACCACGGGCAGCTTGCACCACGGCTTTGCGCTTCCAAGAACGCCGTAAAGCATTGCGCGTGCAACGGTATCATACATCAAGTTAAGTGATGAGTTACCTGCAACAAATATATTTTCGGGCGGAATATTCAAAAGGTCTGAAAAAAGCTTCTTTGCCTCGGGAATACCCTCCAAAATTCCGTAATTTCGATAGTCAACACCCTTTTCGTTTATGCAGTCCTCACTCTTTGATATACAGTCGAGCATGCCCGTCATCATATCGAGCTGCTCCCTGCCGGGCTTTCCGCGTGAGAGGTCAAGTGAAAGTCCCTTTTCGCATACAGTTTTATATTCATTTTTCAACTCAAGGTAAAGCTCCTCAAGCTCACTCGGTTTCATTTCAATATATTTCAAAATGAACACCTCCTTTATGAATATATTTATAATCGTTAGCACAAACCAAAAATTTTGGTTTGTGCTAAGTAAAAATCAAATTAAAATTCCGCGTTACCTGTTGTTCTTGGGAATGCCTCAACGTCACGGATGTTAGAAACACCTGTCATGTACATGATAAGACGTTCAAATCCAAGACCAAAGCCTGCGTGACGGCATCCGCCGTACTTACGAAGCTCAAGATACCACCAATAATCGTCGGGGTTAAGTTCAAATTTAGCCATTGCTTCAAGCAATTTTTCCATTCTTTCTTCACGTTGAGAACCACCGATAAGCTCACCAACACCTGGAACGAGCATATCCATTGCGGCAACTGTCTTGCCGTCATCGTTTAAGCGCATGTAAAATGCCTTGATGTCTGCAGGATAGTCAGTAACGAATACGGGCTTACCGAACACCTCCTCAGTGATGTATCTCTCATGCTCTGTCTGCATATCGATACCCCACTTAACGGGATAGTCAAACTTCTTACCGCTCTTTTCAAGAATTTCAATAGCCTCTGTATATGTTACATGGCCAAACTCATTCTCTACAAGGTTTGTAAGACGGGAAATAAGTGTATTATCAACAAACTTGTTGAAGAATTCGATTTCAGCT
>JAZLBH010000101.1:0-8392 GCA_045613605.1 Eubacteriales bacterium | reverse complement strand
TTATACCGTCAAAGAAAAGCGGCTAAAGACCTTTGCTATCAAACGTCTATAACGCTTTTTCTTTTGAGAAAATAGCCCCAAAAGAAAAAGCTTTGCAAAAAGAAAACGGGCGTAATGCGCTCGCGCCGCGCAGGCGACCGCCTTTGTAAAAGCGGTGGAAAACTTTTTTATAGCGCCAAGTTTGTGCGAACAAGGTGCTTGACAAATCAAAATTTGAACGTAAAAAAAGCCACCATTGGAGATGGTGGCTTAGTCTATTTTATTCCTCAAGTCTTTTAGCAATTCTGGTAGCCACGATATCAAGCGCGGTCTTGTTTTTACCGCCATTGATGATAATATCGGCATATTTTTTGGTTGGCTCAACGTAAATTCCGTGCATTGGCTTAACCGTACCAAGATACTGATTAATAACACCGTCAATATCACGTCCGCGCTCGCGAACGTCACGGCGAAGACGGCGCAAAATTCTCTCGTCCGCATCAGCGTCGGTGAAAATTTTAATATCGAACATTTCGCGAAGGCGCTCGTCGTGGAAGGTTAAAATTCCGTCAACAATAATGACGGGAGAGGGATCGAGACGAGTCATCTCGCGCTTTCTGGTGTGAATTTTGAAGTCGTAGTTTGGAATATCAACGCTCTCACCGTCTTGAAGCGCACGAAGATGCTTTACAAGTAAATCTGTGTCAAGCGCGTCAGGACAGTCGTAGTTGGTTTTTATTCTTTCCTCAAATTCAAGATGATCCTGAGGCTTATAGTAGTTATCGTATGAGATAACGGTGATTTCGTTGGGGAAGAGAGCAAGCAAACGATCGGCAAAAGTAGATTTTCCGCTACCCGTACCGCCTGCGATTCCGATAAGCATTGGTGATTTCATAAGTAAAATTCCTTTTCAACAGTAAATGTATTATCGGAATATAATTATACCATCTAACGCGATTTTTGTCAATCTTTTTTGAATTATATGAGGAAAACAATATGAACTGTCAAAATGACCATTTTATGTAACTGAACGTTGTGCAATATTCACAATTACATAAGAAAAATTATTTTAAAAAGTATAAAAAGTTTATAAAACCCCTTGCCAAAATGGAAATATAATGATAAAATAATACTGATGATTATTTGCCGAGCAATAGCGCGGAAAATTTAATATAATCAGGAAAGGAAAATACTATGAAAAGATTCTTAGCAATCCTTCTCATAAGCTGCGTGCTTATGACAACGTTGGCTTCTTGTAATTGGTTCGGTGAAAATGACCAATGTACAGAGCACGTTGATGCAGATTCCAACCTTATTTGCGACAATTGTGGCGCAGAGATTAAAGAAAACATGGTTCCACCTTCGCCAAAGCCTTGTGATGAACACAAGGATGAGGATGGCGATGAAAAGTGCGACGACTGCGGAGCAGACGTACCCGCGCCTCAGCCTCCCGCTTGTGAAGAGCACAAGGACGAGAATGGCGACGAAAAATGTGACGTGTGCGGAGCAGACGTACCCGCGCCTCAGCCTCCCGCTTGCGAAGAGCATAAGGACGAGGACGGTGACGAAAAGTGCGACGTATGTGGCGCAGACGTTCCCGCACCCCAGCCTCCTGTATGCACAGAGCATAAGGACGAGGATGGCGACCTTAAATGTGACGTTTGTCAATACGTTATGTTTGAGGCGGTTAAGTATACACTTAACATAAGTGACATTGAAGCAGGTGTTCGTTCCGAAAATGACATCAATGGCAAATTCACTATTGCTTCTGGCACTGAAGTAAGAAACAGAACAAAAACATATAACGGTGTTGAATACAACAAGTCCATCAAAATTGGCGGTAATTCTCACAAGGTTCTTGTATCCGTTCCCGGAACAGGCACACTCAGATTCATCATTCAAAACGGATCCAGTGGCGTTGATATGCAGTACACAAAGGTTATTGCCCCCGACGGAACAGTACACGATATTGAATTCGTAGCAGGTGCAGAGTCCAATCCTCTTGTTATGATTGAACTTGAAGTAACTGAGGGTGAATGGACTATTACTCGCGGTAAAAACGGCGGTACACAGGATATATTCTATCTTGAACTTGAATGTGTAGTGGCAGTTGCTGAAGAAAGCGGCTTTGAGCTCGTTTCCGATGGCAAGACTGAATTCCTTGTTGGTGAAAATCTTGATACATCAAGCGTTCGTCTTAACGCAATATTTGCTAACGGCAAGACGGATAATCTTGAACTTGGAAACGTTACTATCGATACAAGTAAGGTTGATATGACAACCGCAGGTACATATCCTGTTACAATTACATACAAAGACTATGATTCCATAGTTTATAACGTTGACGTATATGCTCCGGAAAGAATCGAGCTTGGCTTTGATGCTATTGAAAAGCTTGCGCAGAACTCTGCAGCAGGTAACGGTGTTTACTTCAACCATAGCTTCAAGGAAGTTTATATGGTTGGTGATGCATTTGATGCAAGAGGTCTTTCTGTTATCGTAGTTGCTAAATGCGGTGAAAAGACACTTGAATTCTTGGTTGACGATTATACTATAACCGGATTTGATTCCTCTTTTGCGGATTATAATACACTTATAATTTCTGCATTTGGACTTGAAACACAGATAACAGTTCACGTTACCGAAACACAACCCACATCTAACGAGAATGGAGTTTATCAGCTTCTTGTTGATCCAAATTACTTGGGTCTTGCGGGTGTTCTCAGTGGACCTTATCATGTATTTAGTACAATACAGGGTGCTCTTGATTATGCCGAACATATCGACAAGAGTGCAGTTAAGGAAATTTACATTGCTCCCGGTCAATATAATGAAAAGCTTGAAATTACAATTCCCAACCTTAAGCTTATCGGCTGGGGTGAAGCGCCCGAAGAAGTAGTTATCGAATGGGATTCTCTCTACGGTCTTGTTGATGCAGGTGGATTTGTTCATACAACAGACTCCACAGCAACAGTTGCTATTAGAGAAAGCGCAGTTAACTGTGTAATTGATAACCTCACTATTTCTAACTACTGGAACACCCAGGAAAGAATGGATGCTGCGGGCCTTGCAATTGAACGTGGTCTTGCACTTCTCGTTCAGGCGGATAGATTTGTTATGACAAATAGCCGTCTTCTTGGTATTCAGGATACTCTCGAGCTCTTCACAGGCCGTCAGTATTTCGAAAACGTATTTATTTCCGGTTATACCGACTTTGTATTTGGTACAAATAATACAACATACTTTAAGAATTGTACAATTCACGTAATTGATACAGAAAAGGACGACAAGGGTACAGCAGGTTATATTACAGCGTTCAAGGGCTCTAATAAGGGCGCAAGTGATGCTATTACATATGGTGCTATCTTTGACGGATGTAAATTTACTGCTGACGAGGGCGTAATGGAAGGTTGCACAGCAATCGGACGTCCTTGGGGCGCATATGCTGCAGTTGCCGTTATGAACTCCGAGCTTGGCGGACACATTTCCGTAAAGGGCTTTACAGGTGCTAAAAACGAACGTTACGTTTCTATGAATGCTAAGCCTACTGATGCAACAGTTCAGTACGTTGAATACAACAACACAGGCGCAGGTGCTCTTACAGAGGCGGTTGCAGGTATGAGAATGCTTACAGCTGAAGAAGCGGCTCTCTATGCAGATTTTGCAACAATCTTTGGCACAACTAACGGCAAGGTTACATACCTCGATCCTTGGGATCCTTCTTCCAATGAGGTTCAGGTTGACGATAGAACATACTATTATTTCAACGGTGTTGAGGGTACAGAAGGTACATCTTATACATATAATGATAACATTCAGGGTGCAACAGGTACATTGGGTGATATGACCATTGATGCTACAAAGGGTAAGTTAACCTTTAGAGGATCTGATTCACAATTTAATGCAGGTGCAAAGCTTATATTCAATGTTGAAGCAGGCACACTTGTAACAGTTATTTCTTATCCCGGTTACGGTTATTACACAATTAATGGTGTTGCACACAATGCCAACGATACATTCAGTATGTATTTTGCGGAAGCAACAGAGGTTGTTATTGAAGCAACTGCAACATCTTATATTTATCAGGTAATCATTAATCCTAATGAAGAAGCTCCCGAAGCACCAACTCTTGAGGATATCAAGGTTGAGGGAATGAAGGTTGAATATATGGTGGGCGAGGAGGTTTCCCTTGAGGGAGCTTCTGTAAATGCTATCTATTCCGATAGCTCCGTTAGACCCGTTACTGATTATACGGTTGATATTTCTTCCGTTAACTCTTCTGAAGCAGGTGAGTACGTTGTTAAATTCACTTGCGGTGATCGTGTTATCGACGTAACTGTTGTGTATATGGCAGATATGTTGGTTTCCGAAACAACGACCTTTGATCTTTCCGCAACAGGCGCAAATATCCAGGGTACAAAGGGCACGTATAAGCAATTGTCCGTTGATGCAACAAGCGGTAAGTTTGCTGATAATAACAGCGGTTGGACACAGGTTAATACAGGCACAATCATTACTATCGAGGTATTGGAAGGTGCCGAGGTATCAGTTGTTGCTTATTCCGATGCAGGTAACTTTGATATCGTATATGCTAATGATATTTGCACAATTACTTGTACAGGCAACGATTATTTGAAGTCAATTACAGTTAAGTATACTGTAGTGTTCTCAGAATCAACAACCATCGACCTTTCCGCAACCGGTGCTAATATTCAAAATACGGTGGGCGAATACAAGGGCTTGACGGTTGATGTAATAAACGGTAAGTTTGCTGATAACAACGGTGGTTGGACACAGGTTAACACAGGCACTATTATTACGTTGAACGTCCTTGACGGCGCACAGGTGTCAGTAACTGCATATTCAAGCGCAGATAACTTTGACATCGTAATAGCAGACGGTGTTTGCACCATTACTTGCGTAGGAAACGACTATTTGAAGGCAATAACAATTGCGTATGAGGTTGTATTTTCTGAAGCAACAACCATTGACCTTTCCGCAACAGGTGCAAACATTCAGGGCTCTGTTGGTGATTACAAGGGACTCACCGTTGATGCAACAAACGGCAAGTTTGCTGATAACAACGGCGGCTGGGTTCAGGTAAATACAGGAACAATCATTACCTTTAACGTAGCTGAAGGTGCTCAGGTATCAGTAACTGCATATTCAAGTGCTGATAACTTTAGCATCGCAATAGCAGACGGCGTTTGCACAATTACTTGTGTAGGAAACGACTATTTGAAGGCTATAACCATTGCTTATTAATTATTAATTAAAAATAAAAAAGTACCGCGGAATTTTTCCGCGGGACTTTTGCTGTTTATAATTATTTGTTCTTCTTAAGATTTACAAGTGTATTTGTGATGATACCAAGGATAAGAGCACAAGCGATAGCTGTGATTGTAACCTTGCCGATGGACATTGCTGTGCCACCGATACCTGTGATAAGGATTACAGCTGTTGTGAAGAGGTTTGCGTTGTTTTCAAGGTCAACCTTCTGAATCATCTTAAGACCGGATACTGCGATGAAGCCGTAAAGTGTGATGCAAACACCACCCATTACGCAACCGGGGATAGAATCAAGGAATGCCACGAAGGGAGATACAAAGGAAATTGCAAGAGCCATAAATGCTGTAATTGTGATTGTTGCTACGGATGCGTTTCTTGTGATAGCTACGCAACCAACGCTTTCACCGTATGTTGTGTTGGGACAGCCACCGAAGATTGCACCTGCGATAGAACCAACACCGTCACCGAGAAGTGTTCTGTGAAGGCCGGGCTCTTCAAGAAGATCCTTTTCGATAATAGAAGAAAGATTCTTGTGGTCTGCAATGTGTTCAGCGAATACTACGAATGCAACGGGAATGTAAGCAACTGCGATTGTTGCAACGTATGACCATTCAAAATCACCAATACCTTCAAGAGCTTTAACGAATGAGAATTCGGGAACTGCAAGGAATGTCTTAAGTGTTACACCCTCGGCAACGAGTGCCTTGAAGGGAGCAAAGTCGATAACCATAAGCTCAGCGTTGTTCGTGAGGTGACCGATTACTGTGAAGATCATTGCAACGCCGTAACCGGAAAGGATACCAAAAATGAAGGGGAAGAGCTTGCCTGCTTTTTTACCGTATGTTGAGCAGAGAACTACCACGAAGAGTGTAACCATTGCGCAAATGAATGAGAGCCAAGCACTTGTTGTCATAACAAAGCCGTTTCCGTCGTGAGCGCCGTAAGAGAATACGTCGTTAACTGCTGCACCGGCAAGTGAAAGACCGATAAGAGCAACTGTAGGACCGATTACAACGGGGGGCATAAGCTTGTTGATCCAGTTAACGCCTGCAACCTTAACAACGATTGCGAGAACCACGTAAACAAGGCCTGCAAAGATGGCACCGAGAACGAGTCCAAGGTAACCGAGTGTCATTGAAGAAGCACCTGCAAATGCGGCGCACATAGAACCAATGAATGCGAATGATGAGCCAAGGAATACAGGGCTCTTGAATTTTGTGAAAAGCTGGTAAACGAGTGTACCAACGCCTGCGCCGAAAAGTGCGGCGGATGCGGTCATACCGTTTCCTACGATTGCGGGAACTGCGATCGTTGCAGCCATAATTGCAAGAAGCTGCTGGAATGCGAACAAAACGGTCTTGAGATAACCGATTTGCTTCGGATTTGCGTCAATGTTGTAGATAAGTTTCATTTAACTTTCCTCCTGATTTTTTATATTAATTTTATTTTGACCATAAAAAAAGCTGATGAAAAAATCATCAGCAATAAATCAAATATTAAATGAAAAGATAAAAAGGGAATAGGACACCACGGCACTGAAATTTTTGTTATTTACAGTGAAATTCATCATGGTTTTTGTCCGCCTTTCTTTTACACTGGGAGAGATTATAACATAAAGAAATATATTTGTCAAGTGCTTTTTTTAAGAAAATTATATTTATTTTGCATTTTGAGTCAAAATAAGGGGTGCTATTTTGCACTTTTTCCCCTTTTATTTTTGTTAGGCATACTATATAATATAATCACAAAGCAAAGATATCAAGCTTTTATAAAATTATTGACATCATATAAAAAATATGATAAAATTAATTAAATGTAAATAAAATTACATAAAACCTATAGAAAAAGGAGAAAAAATTATGATAGGTATTATTATTGGTATTGTTCTTGTTGTGCTTGTTATTTCGTGCATCAAGGTAGTTCCTCACACAGAAAGCTACGTTATTGAACGTCTTGGTAAATTCCATACGGTTTGGACCGCAGGTCTTCATTTCCTCGCTCCCTTTGGTATTGATAAGGTAGTAGCTCGTGCTACAACAAAGGAAAAGGTTCTTGATACACCTCCTCAGTCCGTTATTACAAGTGATAACGTTCCTCTTACAATCGACGCAGTTGTTTACCATAAGACGTTTGAGCCCAAGCTCTATGCTTACGGTGCGGCTAATCCCGTTGAGGCGCTTGCAAACCTCACAACGACAACACTTCGTAACATCGTTGGTGAGCTTACACTCGACGAATCCCTCACGTCCCGTGACTCCATTAATGCAAAGATGACACAGTCACTTGACGCGGCTACTGACGAATGGGGTATTCGTGTAACCCGTGTTGAAATCAGAAACATCACTCCCTCCGCTGATATCCGTGAATCCATGGAAAAGCAGATGAAGGCTGAGCGTGCTCGTCGTGAGACCTTGCTTGAGGCAGAAGGTCATAAGCAGGCAGTTATCACTCGTGCAGAGGGTGATAAGCAGGCTATGATTCTTGCGGCAGAGGGTGAAAGAGATGCTCGTATTGCTCGCGCAGAAGGTGAAGCAAAGGCTGTTCTTCTTCAAAAGCAGGCAGAGGCTGACGGTCTTCGCGCTATTATGCAGGCTTCTCCCACTCCCGAGGTTATCGAACTCAAGAGATATGAAGCTCTTGTTGAAATGGCTAACGGTACGGCTTCCAAGCTTATCGTTCCCACTGATACAGTTGAAATGGTAAAGAAGAATACTATCTTTACAGAAACAACAGGCCTTGGCGATGATACTCCCGAAGCACCCAAGAAGAAAGCTCCTGCAAAGAAAGACGTTTGCTGCGACTAATTTGAGGTAAATTATGGCAGATAACGATAAAAGATTTGTAAAAACTCATTCCGACGGAGTTTTCGGTAACGGTTTTGAAATCTGGGTTGATACGGAAACTGGTGTGAACTACGTTTGGCGTGCAACGGGATATTCAGGTGGTTTAACTGTTCTTCTCGATCGCGAGGGAAAACCTGTTATTACACCCATTGAAAGATAAAAACAAGGGAGCTTTGAAAAAAGCTCCCTTGTTTTTATTTGGATATTCAAATTTTGATTTATCGATTAGTTAGTTTTATTTGTAGGCGGGACGTCGAGGGCGCCGTCCCCTACAATGAATG
>JAZLBH010000100.1:0-10204 GCA_045613605.1 Eubacteriales bacterium | reverse complement strand
CGTCAGCCATATGCTTAGCCTTTTCTTCGTAGGTGTAATTTGCAAGATATCCGATCTCATTTTCAATTCCCTCTTGCTCCATAGATTTGGGGTTCACAAAGTCAGCAAGCGTGCTTATGATACAACCGAGAATTTCTCCGTCGGTAAATTCATTTGTTGCAAGATAATTTGCGATATTATCGTAGATTTCATAGGTTTCTTTAACCTTAGGATCACGATAAGAATATACGTTCAACGCGCCTCGTCTTGCAAAACGGAGTCCTGTGCCGTAAGCACCGCCAACCTCACGAATATTGTGCCACAAGTAACCAAGTGAAAGAAGATTTGAAAGTGCTAAGTGCTTACCGCTGTAAGGAAGAATATCATTAATGTCGAGAGATCTAACGTTAAAGCTGATTCCCGCAGGTATTGCATACGCCACCTTTTTAGCATCGGGATTTGTAAGTGTTTCCCCTTCAAGCTTTGCACCTTCATTAAGTGCAAGTGTATTAACAAGAAGCTCTTTATTTCCTGTTAAACCTGTATAGCAAAGATTATTTGATGCAAATACTTTTGCAAGAAGGTCTTTTGCGTTTTCACAGAAGGATGCAGGAGCCTCGGAATATTCTTGAATCTTCTTGAACAAGGGATATCCACCGATAAGAGTATTGTAGTATGCGCTTGCTGAAATAAGTGATTCAGACGTATCAAGAGCAAGACCAACTCCATTACCCATAAATTTCATTTTTGTATTATTAAGCTCTCGTGCAAGTATTGTTTTAGCAGTTTCTTCATCATAAACAGTTTTTGTAAGTATTTCACTAACTGTTTCAAGCGCTTTTTCTGCATTCTTTTCAAGACATGCTACACTTACAACAAGATAAGGTGCAGCCTTTTGCATTGTGGGAGAAAGTGCTGTGATGCTAAAATTCCACTTGCCTGCGTATCTGTTAAGACGGTTTGAAAGCTCGGATGGAGTACTGCTTTCGGTAGCAAAATCACCAAGTGAGCGACAAATAAGCTCGGATGTCATAACCTCGTTAGCTGAAAGACCTGCAAGCGAGAAATAGAATCTATAGTAAGCTATTCCATTGGTTTCAGCAGGGGTATAAAGTACGTTTTTGTCAACATGGAATTCCTTTTTGGGAAGCTCCTTAGTAAGCTTATCAAGAGAAAGTGTTGGCATTTTTGCAATCGCCTCGGGAGTATCTCTATCCATCGCTTCCTTGGTGCCGTTAAGGAATCTTTGGTGCGCCGCGTTCTTAACCTCATCGGAAAGACCTGAGGTGTATTTTTCAACTGTTGCAAGGTGTGCCTCACTTGATTCTCTTTGTACGGGGATAAGTGTTGAAATGGCTGTTATGTCATTTTCAAAGAAAATTTCACGAAGAACATTTTCAAAATAACCGTTATCTATTTCACGCTCAAACTTTTCAAAGGTTTCATCAATTTCAAAATACGTATTGAGGGGCAAGCCGTAGAATTCATTATTTACGATATTGATGAAATCATTGATACAAAGTCCTCTAACAGCATTTCTCTGCTCCTTCATTTTGAAACGAGTTGAGGAAATTTGAGAAAGCATTATTTCTTTGTCAATTCCGTTATCAATAATACCCTGGATAGTATCATCAATTATTTTCTTGATAGCATCACGATGCTCTTTTTCAGTATTGTAAGCCGCAAATCCCCATGATGTTTGAATATCATCTGTTGCAGTATAAATATCTGCGTCATTCATAAGACCACTTGAGGTAAGAGCTTTTTTCAATGGAGATGAGCTGTTTTCCATAAGATAATTTGCAAGAAGATCTGCCGCCAATTGTCTTTCGGCATCGTTATACATACCAACACTATAGCCATAGATGATATTGGTCTTTCCCTTTGTATCCTCCGAAGGAGAAATAGGATATTCGTGCTCACAAATCTTATGATTTGTTCCCTGAACCGTATGCTTAATTTCACTTCTCTCTTGAGATGCGCCTGCAAGCCACTGATCGATGATATCGGTATATCTGTCAAGATCCATATTGCCGCGAAGGAAAAGCACACAGTTTGCCGTGCTGTAATATTTTCTGTATGCCGCAAGGTAATTTTCATAGGTAAGTGAAGGAATAACACTCGGCTCACCGCCACTGTTGAAGCTTTGATACGTATCAGGATAAAGGTCTGATTTCATTGCGCTGTAAAGCTGACGCTGAATTGAAGCACCTGCGCCCTGCATTTCATTATAAACTACACCCTTGATATCATAACCGTTTTCGGCCTTTTCAATATGCCATCCTTCACGAAGGAATGTTCCCTCCGCAAGAATAGGATTGAACACCGCATCAAGATAAACCTTCATAAGATTTTCAAAATCATCGGGGTTACAGGATGCACAGGGATACATAGTTTTACCCTGGAATGTCATTGCATTCAAAAAGGTATTCATAGAGTTCTTAAGCATAAACAAAAATGGTGAATTCATAGGATAATTCTTGGATCCGTCAAGAACTGAGTGCTCAAGAATATGGAACACACCCGTTGAATCGTCCGGAATAGTTTTGAAGGCGGCACAAAACGATTTTTCATCCGTGCCCGAATCAATATAGATAAGCTTTGCACCACTGATATGATTATATTCATAAACGTCATATCCGCAAGAGTCAAATCTTACCTTGTTAGTAAAAGTAAAGTTTTTCATTGTTTTCTCCTTTATGTAAGTAAATTGTTTAACAGTTTATTTTCCAAGCATAATCTTAATAATTTCCTTATCAGTAGTGCTCATGCCGTCGCGCGCAAGCATACCAACGTTGCGTATGGTATTTTCAACACCCTTAGTGACGATACCGTCACCGCCGTAGAATTGCTTTTTGGCTTTTGCCATTTCAGAACCGACAAGACCCGCTTCAACTGCCATAGCTATCTTTGCAGCACAGGAGGCCTTAGCACCGTCGCATATTGTACCCGATAGGATTGCAACGGCATTAACAATCGTGTGTGCAATCGTATGATATCTGCCACCCTGAAGATAAGATATACCTGCGCCGGCACCCACGCCTGCACTAATCGCTCCGCAATATGCAGAAAGGGTTCCGATACCGGTCTTTTGATGAATGGTAATAAGGTCAGAAACAAGCACCGCACGAAGCATTTCGTCGTGATTTATGTTGTTTTCTTTAGCGTAAACGACCACAGGAATCGATGCTGTCATTCCTTGATTTCCGCTTCCCGAAATAATACATACAGGCAACTCACAGCCACTCATACGGGCATCACTGCCTGCAGCAGCATATGCTTTTAGCTTTTCCTTAAGTGGCGCGCTTCCATCTTGAAATAGAATTTTCCCAATTGTTGCTCCATAATCATTTGTAAGACCTTCAATTGCAATAGCCATATTCATTTCAATTTGTCTTTCAATATAAGGCTTTATTCGAGATAAATCAACGGTTTCGGCAAATTCAACTATGTCTTTTACGTTAAGCAAGGATCTATCGGCTTTTTTTAGACTTTTACCAATTTCATTTTCTTCGTTTCTGTAGATACTCGTTATATCTTCACCGTTTCTCTCAACGTAAACTACGTTAGTATGGTAATCGGAAATCCTGATTTTGACCTTATCAGTACCTGAAAGAGCTTTTATAAACAAATCAAAATTACAAGGGCTTTCCAGCTCCTCAAGTATAATTTGGTTGTTTTCTTTATAGGAAATAATTTTGTCGATATCATTTTCGTTCAGTGCGGACAATAATTCAAGCTTAAGGTCATATCTGTTTGAAATAATTCCCGCAGCAACCGCACTTTCAATTCCATGCATACCGCCTGTTGATGGCACGATTACACTTTTTACGTTTTTGATTATATTTCCGCTAAGTCGAATCACAACGGTTTCGGGTTGCTTTCCAAGAGCATCGCGAGCAATAGCCGATGCATATGCAATAGCTATCGGTTCCGTACATCCCATTGCAATCTGCAGCTCTTCAATCAGAATATCTTCATATGCTTTTACAACTTCATTTGAAAGCATTGGTAATACTCCTTTCAAAATAATTAATTGTGTTAATTTTATCACATAACTTGATTTAAGTCAATAAATAATAAGCAATTTTTTAACTTTTTTGATAATTATATAAAATTATTATAAAAACTATTGAATTTCGACTAAATATGTGCTATAATGTATGCTGTATTTTTATGAAAGGAGTTTGCTACTGTGGACCCACTACCCCGAAGTTGTCCCTTGATTTACATCTATAACGACAGGCATTCCAATTTGTTCAGATGCTTTTGCTCGTTTTTGGGCAAAATAATCCACTCACCAATCATTTCATGAGTGAATTATAGTTTATCGTTACACTGAACAATATCTGAATTTATTAATTGGAGGAATTATGCCTATATTACGACAACTTTTATTACAAATTATACTTATTTTACTTAATGCTTTTTTTGCCGCAACTGAAATTGCCGTTGTTTCATTAAACAGCCAAAAAATGAAGGCGCTTGCCGAAGACGGTGACAAAAAAGCTAGAAAAATTTCTAAAATCCTTGACGATCCTACAAAATTCTTATCAACAATTCAGGTTGGTATAACACTTGCAGGATTCTTAGGTTCAGCGTTTGCCGCTGACAGCTTTGGTGATATGCTCGCCGCTACACTCGTAAAGGACGGAGCAAATGCTGAGCTGGTTAAAACCGTATCAGTTATTATAGTAACTCTTGTTCTTTCATATTTTACACTTGTTTTCGGCGAACTAGTTCCCAAAAGAATTGCTATGAAGAACAAAGAAAAGGTTGCTAAATCATTTTGCGGCGTCGTTTCATTCTTAACTACGATACTTAAGCCCGTTATTTGGTTCCTTTCAGTATCTACTAACGGAGTTCTCAGACTTTTTGGTATCGACCCTAACGAAAAGGAAGAAACAGTTTCTGAAGAAGACATCGTTACAATGCTTGATGCGGGAGCTGATGAAGGCGGTCTTGATGAGGATGACGTTGAATACATAAAAAATGTATTCAAGCTTGATAACCTTACAGCTGCCGACGTTATGACTCAAAGATCATCTATAGTTGCTATTCCCGAGGATATTACCGAAAAGCAGTTAATCAAGGTGATCAAAGAAGAGGGTTATTCGCGTATACCCGTTTACAGCGACAGTCTTGATAAAATCGTTGGTGTACTTTATGCACGCGAATATCTTCTTAACCATAACCATCCCAAATTTAAGCTCGAGGACGTTATTTCAGCGCCCAAATTTGTACCCGAAACCATACATCTTGATGCACTTCTTAAGGAAATGCAGGATACTCACAATCACCTTGCGATAGTAGTTAACGAATACGGTGTTACATCCGGTGTCGTTAGTATGGAAGATATTATCGAGGAGCTTGTTGGTGAAATTTGGGACGAGCTTGACGAAGCGATTGAACCTATTAAGGAAATTTCAGAGGACAAATTCAGAGTTCTCTCTACCGTTTCTCTTGATGAATTCTTCACATTCTTTGAAATTGACAGTGACGAAGAAAGTGATTCTACTACCGTGAACGGTTGGGTCGGAGAACGCGCAGAGTCTATTCCTGAGGTTGGCTTTACCTTCGATTATGCAAATCTTTCCGTTACAGTTATCAAGGCAGATGACATAATGTCACACGAAATTGAAGTAATTGTTAAGCCCGAAGAAGAACCAATCGAAGAAAATGATACTAATGAGTAAAATTGCACAAAAACGCAACAGACTAATTTCTGTTGCGTTTTTTATTAAAATGCCCGTAAAACATAGATATTTTTGGGTTTTATTGTTTTTTTATTTGGTAGATATGTCTTATGATGTTATATTTTTACTATATTTTTTGTCAAAATGACGAAATGTAAAAAAATCCTTTATTTCAAACAAAAAAGGGTTGTTTTTTGCAGAACTTTGTGCTATTATGTATATAGGATAATTTTATGATTTATAACTATGCCAACTTTTGTTTGCATGGCTTTCCGTATTATATAATAATGAAGGTTTTTAACGCATGATTTACGATTTACAAAAAGCAAATTTTTTCAAGAGAATATCGGCTTTTTTGTTGGATCTTATTTTGATTGCAATCCTTTTTACAGCAGGAATGTTAATCATCTCTGAGCTTGTTGATTATGATTCGAACCTCACAGGTCTGGAGGAAAGATTAACGGCCATTCAGGATAAGCACAACATTACTGCAATTGAAGAGCAATACAAGGTGAGCTTCAACGAATATCAATATATGCTTCCCGAAGAGGTTGAAGTGCTTCCCGAGGAAGTTAAGCTAGCGTTTGATGCTTGCAAGGAAGAAATGAATACCGACAGTGTTTCTATTAAGCTCTATGAAACGATTATGACACTTTCAATCCTTATCGTTTCAATCAGCATGCTAATAGCATTTGTGGTGCTTGAATTTATTGTTCCCCTTTTCTTCAAAAACGGACAAACTCTTGGTAAAAAAGTATTTTCAATTGCAGTTATGAGAGTTGATGCAGTACGTATCACTCCAATGATACTTTTTGTACGTTCTATTCTTGGTAAGTACACGATAGGTACAATGGTTCCTCTAATTATGCTATTAACATTATTTTTCGGTGCTACACCGTTGATGCCGATAGTTATATTGCTTGGAATCCTTTTGTTACAAATCGTACTTTATATTTTTACAAAGACAAATTCATTGATTCACGATATGTTGGCTTCTACTGTAGTAGTTGATTTTCAGAGCCAAATGATTTTTGACTCCGTTCAGGCAAAAAACGAATATCAGCTCCGTATACACGATGAAGCAGTTAACAAATCGAATTATTGATTTGTACTATTAATTCAGTTTACAAAAATTTTATATATAAGAAATGGAGATTATATGAAAGTTGTATTAAAAAACCTCACTAAAATCTTCCCCAACCGTGATAAGAAAAAGGTTGGCGAGGATGTTGTAGCGGTAAATAACTTTAATATCGAGATCCCGGACGGTAAGCTCGTTGGCTTGCTCGGTCCCTCCGGATGCGGTAAAAGTACTACCCTCTACATGATTAGCGGTTTGCAAAAACCCTCAAGCGGTCAGCTTTTCTTTGGCGACGAGGATGTTACTGAGCTTCCTACAGAAAGCCGTGGAGTTGGTTTGGTATTCCAAAACTATGCTCTTTATCCTCACATGACTGTTAAGCAGAACATCTTGTTCCCACTTCAGAATCTTAAGGGCGCTGACAAGCTTACTAAGGAAGTAATGCTTGAAAGAGCTTATGAAGCGGCAAAGCTTGTTCAAATCGACGAGCTTATGGACAGAAAACCCAATGAGCTTTCCGGCGGTCAGCAGCAACGTGTTGCAATTGCACGTGCTCTTGTTAAAATGCCTCGCGTTCTTCTTCTTGACGAACCCCTTTCCAACCTTGACGCTCGTCTTAGACTTCAGACTCGTGAAGAAATTAAGAGAATCCAGATGGAAACAGGCATCACAACAATTTTCGTAACTCACGACCAGGAAGAAGCAATGAGCATCTCTGACTTTATCGTTGTTATGAAGCTCGGTGTTGTTCAGCAGGTTGGTAAGCCTCAGGACGTTTATGACGATCCCGCTAACCTTTTCGTTGCTAAGTTCCTTGGAACTCCTCCCATTAACGTATTTGACGGTGCAATTAAAAACGGTAAGCTTTTGATTGGTGACGCTGTAGTTCTTGACGTTCCCGGTGTTGACGATCAGGACGTTATCGTTGGCGTTCGTCCCGAAGGCTTTAATCTTGATCCTAACGGTGCATTCACCGTTGAGCTTTCTAACCTTGAGGTAATGGGACGCGATGTAAGCGTAGTTTCAAGACATCCTAATTCACAAAATCCCGTTGTTAGATCTATCATAAATTCTGATGCAGTAATTGATTCAAGCGCTGCAACAGTAAGCTTCTCACTTAAACCTCATAAGGTATTCGTTTTCAATAAGGAAACCGAAGAAAGAATTAGATTTTAAGGAGAACTGACTATGGTTGATAATAAACAACAATGGAAAGCCTGGTTGTATCTCTCTCCTGCAATTATTCTTCTGCTTATCTTTACTGTTTGGCCAATTATCAACACGGTAAGACTTGCATTCTTTGAAGGATATGATACAGCTATAGAGCTTGGTTGGTTCAGAAAAGGACAGTATCGTGGCGATCCTTATCCATTCTCTATTGGTTTAGGAAACTTTTTGACTGTTATCAAAAACAAAGAGTTTGTCAACATCCTTAAGAACACCTTGCTCCTTTGTGTTTTGACAGTTCCGCTTTCTACCTTTATTGCTTTGGTTATTGCGGTTTCTCTTAACTCAATTAAATTTCTTAACAGAACTCTTCAGACTATTTATTTCCTTCCTTACGTAACAAACTCAATCGCGATCGGTATCGTATTTGCGGCAATGTTTACCATGTCTACTGTTAAAAACGACGGTGAAACTATTATTGTTACGGCAGGTATCATCAACGACATTATAGGTGTGTTTGGTGTTGCTCCGGTCGATTGGCTGGGACCGCAATCAACTTATGCGCAGAATATGTTCGTAATGGTTGTATATATTGTTTGGAACGCGCTTCCCTTTAAGATTTTGATTCTTCTTGGCGGTTTGCAGAGCGTTAATAAGCAGTATTACGACGCCGCTAAGGTTGACGGTACTTCAAAGGTAAGAACCTTCACAAGAATTACAGTTCCGCTTCTTTCTCCCATGATCGCCTACGTTGTTATTACAGGCTTCATTGGTGGATTTAAGGAATATACAAGTATCGTCGGTGTATTCGGTGAAAGTATGGGTCCTGTAGGCGAAGCCTATAGACTTAACACTATGGTTGGTTATATCTACAAATACATTGCGCAGAATCAAGGACGCGCGAGTGCTGCGGCACTTATCTTGTTTGGCATTATCTTGGTTGTAACTCTTATCAACCTTAAGGTAAGCAGCAAGAAAACACAATATTAAGGAGGTACGGCATGGCTAATCTTACTACAAACACAATGCAAGAAAAAGACTTTGCCAAGGTAACCTCAACTCAAAAGACATTTAAGATTCTTGGCACTGTTGTCAATTACGCATTTCTTTTGACGGTTGCTTTCTCAGTACTTCTTCCTTTCTATTGGATGTTGATCTCTTCAGTTAAATCCATGACTGAATATATGAGAAACCCACCAACACTTTTCCCCGAAGAATTTCACTTTGAAAACTATCTTTATGCATTCCAAACAGCAAATCTTGAAAAGTTGTTCCTTAATACAGTTTTCGTAGGTTTGGTTTCAACTGCTCTTTCTCTCGTTATTACAATTCTCTCAGCTTTTGCCTTTGCAAGACTTGAGTTCAAGGGAAAGAATGCTCTTTTTGCTGCGTTGCTTGCTACAATGATGATTCCCGGTGAGCTCTTCACCATTACTAACTATCAAACGATAGCTCTTCTTCAATGGGAAAACACGTTTAAGGTACTTATTATCCCCTTCCTTGTAAGCGTTTTCTATATCTATTTGTTAAGACAAAACTTCCTTCAGATTCCAAATGAGCTTTACCTTGCCGCTAAGGTTGACGGTACGAGCGATTTCAAATATCTTTGGAAGGTTATGATCCCGCTTGCATTCCCAACTATTATTTCAATTACCATTCTTAAAATGATGGGTTCTTGGAATACTTACGTTTGGCCCAACCTCGTAATCAGTGACGACAATATGAAGCTTATCACACAGGGTATCCGTGATGCAGGCTTCAAGGTTGACTATGACCCCGTTACTCAAAGATTGGTTCAAACAATGGACGTTAATATTCCTATTCAGATGGCTGCCGTTGCAGCAGTATCACTTCCCCTCTTCCTTGTATTCTTGTTCTTCAGAAAGTATATTATGAAGGGCGTTTCAAGAAGCGGTATCAAGGGTTAATCCCTTAATTAATGGTTTCAAGATTTATCTAGCCGACCGGCTAGATAGATCTTAACAAATAATATTTATTTTCGAAAGGAAAAAAGAAAAATGAAAAGAATTCTCTCTTCACTTCTTCTCGTTGCAATGCTCTTTAGCGCATTGGCAATGACTGCTTGCCCCGATAGAGACCAAGGATACGTTGACCTTGACCTTACAGGCTCTTACGACGGCTCAGATGTAACGATCACATTCTGGCACACAATGGGTGCAGATAACAAGGCTTTGCTTGAAGATGCAATCGCAAGATTCAACGAAAAATACCCCAACATCACTGTTGAGCATCAGTCCTACGGTGACTACGACGGCGTATT
>JAZLBH010000099.1:0-4319 GCA_045613605.1 Eubacteriales bacterium | reverse complement strand
ATTTTGTAATTCTATTGACAAAAAGCATAAAAATAGTTATAATATAAAATGTAATATAATGTGAAATTATGTTTATTTATAATTTTAGGAGGAATTTTCAAATGAGATCCATTCTTAATTTTAACAGCTCCTGGAGCTTTTATAAGGCAACCTCTGATATTAACGTAACAGAAGGCGCAGAGCTTGTTAATCTCCCCCATTCTTGGAATGCAGTAGACGGTCAGGACGGCGGTAACGATTATTTCCGCGGCTCTTGTGTTTACACAAAATCTTTCACAAAGGCTGAGCTTCCCCAAGGTGACCTTCACTACCTTGAAATCAACGGCGCAAATTCTTCTGCTGACGTTTACCTCAACGGTAAGAAATTGGCTCACCACGACGGCGGTTACTCCACATGGAGAGTAAACCTTACAGCGGACCTTGCTGAAGAAAACGTTCTTGCTATCGTTGTTGACAACGCTGCAAACGAAACAGTTTATCCTCAGATGGCTGACTTTACATTCTACGGCGGTATCTACAGAAACGTAAATATCATCACTGTAAACAACGCACACTTTGATCTTGACTATTATGGTGCACCCGGTATCAAGGTTACTCCTGTTATGGACGGCGCAAACGCTAACGTTGAAATCGAGGTTTATTCAACTGAGCTTCCCGAAGGTGCAGAATATCTCTACACTATTTGCGATAAGGAAGGCAACACAGTTGCTGAGGCTCGTACAAATTCTAAGGTTGCAAACTTCACTATTGAAGGCGCACATCTTTGGCACGGTAGAAAGGATCCTTACCTCTACACAGCTAAGGCATCCATCGTAAACGGTGAAGAAACACTTGACAACGTTTCTGCTCGCTTCGGTTGCAGAAGCTTCAAGATCGATCCTAACAATGGTTTCATTCTTAACGGTGAAGAATACCCTCTTCGCGGTGTTTCCCGTCACCAAGATAGACTTGGAGTTGGTAATGCACTTCTTCCCGAACATCACAAGGAAGACATGGAATACATCTGGGAAATGGGTGCGACAACAATTCGTCTTGCTCACTATCAGCACGATCAGTATTTCTATGATCTTTGTGACGAATACGGTATGGTAATTTGGGCTGAAATTCCTTATATTTCAAGACATATGCCAACGGGTCGTGAAAACACAATCACACAAATGAAGGAGCTTATCTCTCAAAACTACAACCACCCATCAATCGTAGTTTGGGGACTTTCTAACGAAATCTCTATTGCCGGTTCTGACAATGACCTTCTTGAAAACCATAAGATTCTTAATAACCTTTGTCACGAAATGGACAAGACTCGTCTTACAACAATTGCTTGCGTTTCTATGTGCAAGATGGACGATCCCTACGTTCAAATTCCCGACGTTGTTTCCTATAACCATTACTTTGGTTGGTACGGCGGCGAAACTGATATGAACGGTCCTTGGTTCGACAAGTTCCACGCAATGCATCCTTCCATTCCGATCGGTTGCTCCGAATACGGTTGTGAAGCTCTTAACTGGCACACAAGCGATCCCAAGCAGGGCGACTATACAGAAGAATATCAGGCATACTATCACGAAGAACTTATTAAGCAGCTCTTCTCAAGAAAATATATGTGGGCTACTCACGTATGGAATATGTTTGACTTCGGTGCTGACGCAAGAGCTGAGGGCGGTGAAAACGGACAGAACCACAAGGGTCTTATGACCATGGACAGAAAGTATAAGAAGGATTCCTTCTATGCTTACAAGGCATGGCTCCGTTCTCCCGAGGAGGCTCCCTTCGTTCACCTTTGCGGTAAGAGATACATCGATAGAGTTGAGGACGTTACTAAGGTAACAGTTTACTCCAACCTTCCCGAAGTTGAGCTCTTCGTTAACGGTGAATCCATCGGCAAGAAGACTGCTGAAGATCACTTCTTCTACTTTGACGTACCAAACGTTGGTGAAAGCACAATCGTTGCAAAAGCAGGTGAATTCACTGACGAAGGAACAATTCGCAAGGTAGATGAAATGAATATGGATTACGTTCTCGTTGAAAAGGGCGCAATTCTTAACTGGTTTGACGTTGAAGCTCCCGAAGGACGCTTCTCACTTAATGATAAGTTTGGTGATATCTTTGCTACCTTGGGCGGCAAGATCTGGGCTCTTAGACTTGGACTTACGATGAAGAAAAAGATGGATGCAAATAAGAAGAGTGAGCAAAAGGGAGAAAAGAAGGGTGGCTTCTCAATCGATATGTCTGCTATGGGTGGATTAATGGATATGCTTGGAAGCTTCACAATTCTTCGTCTTACATCTATGATTGGTATGGCTAACATTTCATTCACTAAGGAAGAACTCCTTAAGATGAATAAACAGCTTAACAGAATCAGAAAGCCAAAGAATAAGAAATAATTAATAAAAGAAAACGGAAGCGAATTTTCGCTTCCGTTTTTTACTTATAGAATACATATGATCACTCCCAAAAAGCCAAAGAAAAGTGATATAGTGATTAAAGCCAGTGCTGCACATTCGTGGGTAAAGCCATATTTGAGAAGCAGGTGGTGAAAATGCTCCTTATCTGCTTTGAATGGGCTTTGATGCTTGAAAAGTCTGCGCAGTATACTTACGTTGGTGTCGTATATCGGAACACGAAAAATCAACAAAACGGACAATAGACAAACTATACTTTTGCTTTGAGTGACTAGTATCGATGATAGGATGGCGAGCGTGAATCCAAGGAAAAGCGCACCGCAATCGCCCATAAAGATGGTCGATTGAGGAAAGTTTCTTGGCAAGAATCCAATTATAGCGCCCAGCAATAGGGTTAAGCAAATAAACACATCGGAGCTTTCGTATATTATTGCTAAGGATAAAAGACAAAGCGTTTCACTTGCGCAAACGCCACCGGCAAGTCCGTCAAGTCCGTCTATTATGTTGGTTGCATTGGTGATAAATATTATCCAAAGGGCTACTATTACTCCCCAAAGCGATGAAAAATCACTATTAAAATATTCCGAAGTAAAATGATATATGGAAAGCGCAAAAAACTGCCCCATTAATTTTATGTGGGGTGAAATGCTTACGGTGTCGTCAAGAAGTCCCAAGAAAAATATAGTGGAGCATCCCAAAACGAGAGGGATCTTTAAGCTTATTCCAATAGGTGCGGTGATCAAGATAAATGCAAAGGGCAAATACATTATTAAGCCGCCTGCGCGCGCGGTTGGGACCGAATGTATTTTTCGTTCGTTGGGCTTATCTATTGCGCCGAGTAACCCCGAAATTGTAAGGGAGGGCTGATAAAGCACGCGTGATAAGAAAAAGCTTATAAAAAACAAAAATAAAATAACAGACAAAATATAACCTCTTCAAATAACAAATATAAATCAGGTCATTCAAGGAGATAAAAAGAACCCCTTTGAATATGTATCAAAGGGGTTTAATATGTATATTGGATTAAATTTGCACGAAGCCGACCTTTCTTTTTACCTTGGAAAGTGTCTTTCTTGCATAATAGGACGCTTCCTCTGCGCCCTTTTTCATTTGTGCTTCAAGGAACGCTTTGTCTGAAATAAGCTCGTTATATCTTGCTTGAACAGGAGCCAAAGCATCTGCACACGCTTCACCGACTGCAAGCTTAAAGTCACCGTATCCGCGACCGTCAAATTCGCGTTCGATTTCCTCAAGAGTTTTGCCTGTGAAGCAGGAATAGATGGTCATAAGATTATTGATTCCGTCCTTGCCTTCAGCAAAGCGAACGACTGTATCACTATCTGTAACTGCGCGCTTGAACTTTCTAATTATTGTATCCTTATCGTCAAGAATATATACTACCGCATTGGTGTGTTCATCCGATTTGCTCATTTTCTTGGTGGGGTCGGCAAGAGAGTTGATCTTTGCACCCGACTTTGAAAGAATGGGCTGTGGGATTGTGAAGGTATCGGGGAAGATTTGGTTGAATCTTGTTGCGATATCGCGCGCAAGCTCAAGGTGCTGCTTTTGGTCAATACCAACGGGAACCACGTCGGTTTGATAAAGCAAGATATCCGCCGCCATGAGTGTGGGATATGTGAAAAGACCCGCGTTGATATTGTCAGCGTGGCGTGCACTCTTATCCTTGAACTGCGTCATACGGGAGAGCTCACCGAACATAGTGTAGCAATTGAGGATCCAAGCAAGATCTGTGTGGGCGGGCACGTGGCTTTGCACGTAGAGAGTGTTCTTTTCGGGATCAAGACCGCAAGCCATATAAAGAGCAAGAGTCTCATAGGTTCTGCGGCGAAGCTCTGCGGGAACCTGACGTACGGTGATCGCGTGGTTATCAACTACACAGTAAAAGCATTTATATTC
>JAZLBH010000098.1:0-10420 GCA_045613605.1 Eubacteriales bacterium | reverse complement strand
GATATGTCGATATCAGCTTTTTGAATACCGGATATTATCGCCTTTGCCATATTCCCAACACCGATTATACCTAATTTATATCCCATGTCAATTACTCCAAACAAATTATCAACATATTATAACAGAAATATTTTAACAAATAGTAACGACTTATCTGTTATTTTATTATTTTTTGTTATATCTTAAAATTTCAAATGCAAAAACTGCCGCTGAAGCAGATGCAGACAGAGAGCCAAGAAATTCTGTGCCGTAATCAATTCTGACAATTTTATCAGCTTTTTCAAGAATTGCTCCCGATATACCGCGCTTTTCTCCACCCAAAACTACTAAGAGCGGTGTTGATAGATCAGTGTCAAACAATGATTCGGAATTTCTTATTCCTGCGCAAATTACTTTATAGCCGCAAGACTTGAAGATATTCACAGCATCAAGAGGGGAACACACATAGCAGGGAAGCAGCTCAGAAGTACCTGCAGAGGAGCGCGCAACCGTCCCCGCAACTCCCATCCAATTTCGTTCTCCCAAAACAATGCCGTCAGCACCCGAAGCATATATGGAGCGAACGGCATTGCCGAAATTATAAGGGTCCTCAATTCCTTCAAGAAAATAGTAAACACCGTTTGCCTTGACATCATCAGTGGATAGCCGAGGAATTTCACGCTCTGTACATATAGCAATAATACCGCCGTGAGTATTTCCTATACTCAAGTCGTTTATGTATTTCGCATCTTTAAATTCAATGTCAAAGCCAAGACTGTGAGATTTTGCAACTAAAAAAGAAATTTCACGCGACTTACTTATCCTTTTTTGAGCATCAATAAACACGGTTAGTATTTTTCTGGTGCTAATTCCGCTTTCTATTGATTTAATCACCGCAGAGATGGAGGGAATACCCTCAAAAATATTTGTGTTTTCAAATTTCAATTCTTCTTTTAACATTTTAATATTAATCCTTTTTTGGAGTTAATAAATAGCAGTTATCATTCATATACTGTACAGAACAAATGAATGGAGATAGCTTTGATATGATGTATATTTCAGCCGGCAAAGAGCGTTGTGTAATACTCGCATCTTATCTTGTAGAAAATAATACAACCGTAAGAGGAGTCGCAGCGCATTTTGGTATCAGCAAAAGTACGGTACATAAAGATATTACCCAAACGCTCAAGCGCATAAACAAACCGCTGTATTATCAGGTAAAGCACATACTGGGTATTAACAAACAAGAACGTCATATACGCGGGGGAGAGGCAACACGAAGGAAATATAAGCAGCTTAACAGTATTAATTAACAGTATTCTTTTACAGACTCAATTATACAAAATGCAAATTTTGTATAATTGAGGGAATGGGAAATTAATATAAAAAGCCCCGTAATATCAAAGATTTACAAAATGTTTATTGCTTTTTTCTATTAATGTGCTATAATAAATGTATAATAAAGACTTTTTGGAGGATTTTAACTGTTATGGCACTTAAAATGAGATTTCTCTACTACTCAAACAAATCTAAAATGAAGACCATTGCCGAGTCTGTTAAGAATGAATTTGACCTTGCGGCGGCAAACGCTATTGATGTTATTCCGCCCGCATATTCATGCGAAAATGAGAGGTTGGTAATTCTCGCGGTTTCCGGCAAAGGTGAGCCCAATGACATACTGCGTCGCTTCTGCCTGGAGCTTAACAAAAAGAAGGCTCAGAACGTAGCATTGCTCGTAGATGGTGACGAAAAATTGGGTGCTAAGCTTACCGAGGCCGTTAAGCAAACCGGTACAAACTTCATTGATGACGTTAAGTACATAAAGATCGGCGGATTGCCTTTCTTTGGCGGAAAGCTTACTGATGACGAAAAAGCAGATATACTCGCGTGGGTTCACAATATAGTTAACAATATTCAATAAACCTTCTGAAACCGCCTGTGTGGGCGGTTTTTTGTTGATTATACAAAATTTTGATTATACAAAACTTATTTAAACTGAGGTGTTACGGTTACAAGCGAGTCAATTTTTATATCACCTGAGTCTTTTGTCAATATTATATATTGCTTTTTTGAACCATTCAAAATGTCATTTCGGAACGTACCGTTATTCTTTAAAATTTTATATTCCAAACAGTACATAGTTCCGTTTCCCGTTTTGTTTTCAGCTTGCGCATAGGTTATCGTTACGTCATAAACCTTTTGCTTGGTGAATTTTTCAACGGGCGCATTGCTACTATAATATTTTTCACTGAATCTTGCATTGTATGACTCATAATCTCCATTGATTATATCATAAATCATGTCTACAAGAAAGACCACTTCCTCGCCCTTCTTATTTACGTTTTCTTCATTTATACCAACAATTCCCTCGTTATTCTGACCGTCGTATCTGATAAATTCTCCTGCGACAATATCACTGTAATCCTTGTCTGCATATATATCCTCATCCCAAATCACCGGATAAAACTCATCGGGCGAAATGGTTTGTATACCTGAATTTTCTTCATTTACAGCCCCTTCAAAATAATCGATAACAAAAACTGCCGCAAACAGAACACACAAAGTGACAAGCACGCATACTAGAACTATAATGATGCGTTTTTTTGCGTTTTTTGACGAGCCGCTAAACCCGTTTCTCTCATTTTCGTTCATTATTTTCCCCTTAAAGCTAAGTTATGAGTATATATTATCATATTATCAAATTTTTTTCAACATTTAATGATTATTTTTATTTAAATTTTTATTGAATAATTTAAGAAATTCATTGTAAATATCGCGAATTTGTGGTATAATAAACTATATTTTTACATAAGAGGTGCTTACCTATGAAATATTTGATACTTATTCCTGACGGAATGGCCGATTATCCCGTAGAAGATCTTGGAAATCTTACGCCTATGCAGAAGGCAAAGAAGCCTGCGATGGATTATCTCGCATCTAAATCTTTGGTTGGAACAGTTTCCAACGTTCCCGAAGGCATGGTTCCCGAAAGTGATACTGCGAACATGGCAATTCTCTCTTTTGATCCCAAGATTTACTCTAAGGGGCGCTCCCCCCTTGAGGCTGTAAGTATGGGTATTGATATGAAGTCTGATGAAACTGCATACAGATGCAACGTTGTTACACTTACAGAAGATCAGGACAAGTATGAGGATAGAATAATTCTTGATCACAGTGCAGATGAAATTTCAACAGAAGAAGCAGATCAACTTATCAAAGCCCTTGAAAAAGAGCTTGGCAATGAAATGCGCAAGTTCTATACGGGTGTTAGCTACCGTCACTGCTTGATATGGAAGAATAGCGACGACAAATATAATTTTATGCGTCCTCACGATATTCTCGGAAAGCGCATCGGCGAGTATTTGCCACGCATCGAGGACGGTGGAGCTGAGTTCCTTGAGCTTATGAAAAAGTCTTACGATATTCTTAAGGACCATCCCGTAAACCAAGCAAGAAAGGCAAGAGGACTGAAGCCTGCAAACTCTGCTTGGCTCTGGAGTTCCGGCAAAAAGCCGCAGCTTCCCTCCTTTAAGGAAAAATGGGGAATGAACGCAGCCGTTATTTCCGCAGTTGATCTTATTAAGGGTATTGGACTTTGCGCCCAAATGAATTCTATCGACGTTGAGGGCGCTACGGGCAACGTACATACCAATTACGATGGCAAGGCTCAGGCTGCTATTGATGCATTTAAGAATGGAGCAGAGCTTGTTTACGTTCACGTTGAGGGTCCGGATGAGTGCGGACATCGCGCTGAAATCGAAAATAAGGTAAAATCCATTGAGCTTATCGATCAAAAGATACTCGCTCCTGTCTATAAATATCTTTGCGAATCCGGCGAGGATTTTAAGATTATGGTATTACCCGATCATCCTACTCCAATTTGCAGAAGAACTCATACCATGGATCCTGTTCCCTTCTTTATCTACTCTTCCAATAGTACGCTTGAGGGGTGTGATACGTTTAATGAATTCACCGCAAAGGATATGGGATATTACGTTGAAAACGGATATACATTGATGGAATTGCTTACAAAAAATTAAATTTAGCGAGGTGACGTTTATGGATGAGCAAAACAAGAAAGATAAAATGCTTTCAGGCTTTATTGATTACGTAGAGCTCTTTGTTATTGCAATTTGTATCGTTCTGATAATATTTTCGATGGCATTCCGCACCTGTACTGTTGACGGTGACTCGATGAATAACACCTTAAACAGTGGCGAGGTACTTATCGTTTCCGATGCATTCTATACTCCAAAACGCGGTGATGTAATAGTATTCCATATGACTGACGATTCGGGCAATCCCAACGATAATAAGCCGCTCGTTAAGCGTGTTGTTGGAGTTGGCGGAGATACCGTAGAAATCAACTATAACGGAAATCAATATATGACAGTGAAAATCACCGACAAAAATGGCAATGTTATGGAGATTCAAGAAGATTATGTATATCTTGATCCTGACAGAAGACCTATTCTCGGAAATAACGACGGAATTTACAAAGTGCCCGAAGGACACGTGTT
The DNA here is from genome assembly GCA_045613605.1 of Eubacteriales bacterium. Classification (GTDB taxonomy): domain Bacteria; phylum Bacillota; class Clostridia; order Oscillospirales; family CAG-272; genus RGIG4608. The sequence continues at coordinate 5,921 of JAZLBH010000098.1, read as the reverse complement.
TGTTCTTGGCGACAACCGCAACAACTCTAAAGACAGCCGTATGATTGGATGCGTTGACGAGAGAAGCATTCTCGGCAAGGCAATTGTGCGTGTAGCACCTATTTCTAAATTTGGATTTATAGGTTAGCCATAAGGGACTCGAATACATTGTATTATAGTTCCTTATGACTAACGTAAAATAAAGGCAAAGGAGATTGTGTGATGCCGTCACAATTTATTCAATGGTTTCCGGGTCACATGGCTAAAACCAGACGTCTGATAACCGAAAATTTAAAAAACGCAGATGCCGTAATAGAAATACTTGATGCGAGAATACCTTATAGCTCGCGAAATCCCGAAATATCCCGTATATGCGAAAACAAGCCTTCCCTGCTCTTGCTGAACAAATCTTCATTAGCAGATCCGCAGGTTACGGCACTTTGGTCTGACAAATACACCAATGAGCATACAGTCTGCATTGAAACTGACTGCATAAGCGGATATGGAATATCCAAAATCGCTCCTGCTCTCAAGGAGCTTTGTAAGGAAAAGCTTGAACGTTATGAGAGCAAAGGAATGCACGGAAGACCTATTAAGGCGATGGTAGTCGGTATTCCTAACGTAGGAAAATCCTCGCTCATAAATAAGCTTTGCGGAAGCAAAAAAGCAAAGGTCGAAAACCGTCCCGGTGTAACGCTGGACAAGCAATGGGTCACCACGAGCATTGGAATTCAACTGCTTGATATGCCCGGAGTGCTTTGGCCCAAATTTGACGAACGTAGAGTTGGGGAAAATCTTGCAATAACGGGAGCTATTAAGGACGACGTTCTTGATATTGAGGAGATAGCGGCAATTCTTTGCGGCAGACTTCGTGAAGTATATCCTGATTTGCTTATGCAAAGATACAAGCTTGAGGCGGTTCCCTCAAAAGAGGAGCTTAATGATTACGAGCTTTTAGAGCTTATCGGAAAAAAGCGTGGATTTTTAGTTTCAGGTGGTGAGATAAATACCGAGCGCACCGCCAATATGCTTATCGATGAATTCAGAACGGCTAAAATCGGTAAAATATCGTTAGATATCTGTGAGGACTAAGCATGCTCGAATATACACTTGAATCTCAATTACAAAGCCAAGGTTTTAAATATGTCTGCGGAGTGGACGAGGCAGGCAGAGGTCCATTGTGCGGTCCCGTGGTTGCCGCGGCAGTTATACTTCCCACGGATCTCCAGATAGAAGGACTTAACGACTCCAAAAAGCTTACCGAAAAGCGCCGAGAAAAGCTTTTTGATATAATTTGTGAAAAAGCAATCGCCTATTCTATCACTTACGGTACAGTTGAGCAGATTAATCAAACCAATATACTTGCGGCGACACTTGACGCTATGCACCGTGCGGTGGATTCTATTTCGGTATATGCCGAGCACGCGTTAATTGACGGAAATATTGCAAAAGGCTTTTCCATACCCGCAACGGCAGTAGTACACGGAGATGCAATATCGCCGTCTATCGCTGCAGCATCTATTCTTGCCAAAGTAACACGTGACAGACTTTGCATTGAGCTTGATGCCGAATATCCTATGTATGGAATTGCAAAGCATAAGGGATACGGTACCAAGGAACACATGGAAGCTCTCCGAAAATACGGACCTGCGCCGATACATAGAACTAAATTTATAAGGTTTCTTGACGAGGGAAATCAATGAGTACAATTGAAATTGGAAAATTTGGAGAGGACTCTGCCACATCATATCTGAAAAAGAACGGATATCGAATAGTTGACAGAAACGTGCACGTTTCTCACAACGAGATAGATATAATAGCAAGAGATAAAACTTATTTGGTATTTGTCGAGGTAAAAACACGAAGCACAGACAACTCGCTATATTCCGATTATGGAACACCTGCATCTGCAGTTACAAGGTCAAAACAGCTACGAACTCTTGAAGCGGCAAGAAAATATCTTGCAACCACAAAATATTCAAGGCTACAGCCTCGCTTTGACGTGCTTGAGATTTACATTGATAAAAACGAACGTAAGGTTATCAAAATAAACCACATAACCAATGCATTCGGCGCATAAATAGCCGAAAGTACATAAATAAACCGATAAATTGAAAGGAATATTCAAATGAAGTATTTTAGCACCAGAGATGCGGAAAAGGAAAGCTTTGATTCCGCGGTAGTAATCAAAAAAGGACTTGCAAGCGACGGCGGACTTTTTGTACCCGACTCTCTTCCCTCGCTTACACGTGAGGATATTGAGAAGCTTTGCGGCTTGTCTTATCCTGAAAGAGCAGCTACTGTTCTTTCGAAGTACCTTACCGATTATACATACGATGAGCTGCTTGCAGACTGTGAAAAGGCTTATTGTGAGTCTTCTTTTCCCGGCGGTGCAGCGCCTCTCCGAAAAGTAACGGATACGCTTTATTCGCTTGAGCTTTGGCACGGACCTACCGCCGCGTTTAAGGACATGGCACTTCAGATAATGCCTCGTCTTCTTTCACGCGCTCTTACAAAGACGGGAGAAAAGAATACAGCACTAATTCTCGTTGCAACCTCCGGAGACACCGGTAAAGCTGCACTCGAAGGCTACAAGGACGTCGAGGGCGTAAAAATCATGGTGTTCTATCCTGTTTCAGGTGTAAGTAAGGTACAAAAGCTTCAAATGGTTACACAGACGGGTAGCAACGTTAACGTTTGTGCTATTGAGGGGAACTTTGACGATGCTCAAAGCGGTGTTAAGAAGATATTCTCCGATGAAGATGCAAAAAAAATACTTCTTGAAAATTCCTATATTCTTTCAAGTGCTAATTCCATAAACTGGGGACGACTTGCTCCGCAGATCGTTTACTATGTTTCCGCATACTGCGACATGCTCAACAGCGGCGAAGTTACTTATGGCGAGACGGTTAACGTTTGTGTGCCTACTGGAAACTTCGGAAATATTTTTGCCGCATATCTTGCAAAGCTCATGGGACTTCCTATCGGAAAGCTTATTTGTGCTTCAAACGACAATAACGTTTTAACCGAGTTCTTGTCAAGTGGAACATACAACAGAAACCGCACGTTCCACACAACTATATCTCCTTCGATGGACATACTTATATCCAGCAACCTTGAGAGACTTCTCTATTTCACTGCAGGTTCCGAAAAAACCGCTACATATATGAAGCAGCTCTCCGAAAACGGAGCATATACTGTAAGCGAAGATATTATGAGCGTAATTTCAGAAAACTTTGACGGATATTTCGCAGATGAAACGAGTACAAGAAAGACACTCAAGCATTTCTATGACGATTACGGTTATCTTGCAGACACACACACCTCTGTTGCTCTTGATTGTGCTGAACAGTATATTTCCAAAACGGGCGATACAAGAAAAATGATCGTTGCTTCAACCGCTAGCCCATATAAGTTTGCAGCTGACGTATACGAAGCAATAGCTCATAAGAAAGCCTCTGCTGATACGGGCGCGTTGGATGATCTTTCCGCTCTTACAAACACTGAAATAACCTATCCTCTTAAAGGACTTGCAGAAAGAAAAGTAAACTTTGATACTGTTATTCCCAGCGAGGATATGCTCAAGGAAGTTTACAAATTTATGTAAAAGTAGGAGGGGTTGTCGCATTTTGCGACAGCCCCCACCGTATGAGATTTATTTTCTTTCCTTAAAAGTGTCGCAAGCAGCTTCAGTACCGCTGTTTCCAACTGCGATTTGATTTGCGGTACAGTGAGTATCGCAATCGTGATATACGCAGTTCTTTACCTCACACTTGATTCCTTTAATGTGGTCCTTGGTTATATCACAAGCACCCTTACTTGAGCATTTTTCATTTTTATACATTCTTTCAAAACCTCCTTGATAAGAATACTATTATTGTTATCAAAAACATTATTTTTATACATGAGGTGACGATATGTCAGTTTATGTTATTGCCGATCTCCATCTGGCTACTGCCGACTCACAAAAATCCATGGAGGTTTTTGGCAAAAGATGGAAAAATTATATTCAAAGAATACGCGACAATTGGCAACGAGTGATAACCGACAGCGATACTGTTATCATACCAGGTGATATTTCATGGGGACTTGCTACGTCAGATGCTCTTGATGATCTTTTATGGCTTGAATCTCTTTCGGGCACGAAGGTAATAATGAAGGGGAACCATGATTTTTGGTGGTCGACCGTTTCCAAGCTTAACAGCTTTTTTGAGCAAAACAATATCAAAACTATAAAGATATTGAACAATAATGCTTTGGAGATTGAAAACTATATAATAGCAGGTTCACGCGGTTGGTTTACCGATAAATCAATGCAAAACACGGAAGAAGACGTTGATTATGATAAGATAGTAAACCGCGAGTCAATAAGACTAAAGATGTCACTTGACGAAGCAATTAAGCTTCGCGGTGAAACCGACAGAGAGATAGTAGTATTTTTACACTTCCCTCCTGTTTGGGGAGAATTTGTGTGTAGACCAATAATTAACTTATTGAAAGAATATAATATTAAAAGATGTTATTTCGGGCATATACACAGTGTTTATTCTTCTCCCGAAGCATTTGAGTTCGAAAATATAAAGTTTTACATGATTTCCGCAGATTTTCTCGATTTTCTTCCAAGAATTGTGTGATTTTTCGGAAAATCTATTGACAAATCGCAGTAAAAAAAGTACAATATATAATGTATGCAAAAATTTATTATACAACCGGAGGTTTAAACCAAATGAGTTTAACAAAATCTGAATTGATCGAAAAGAACAAATATGAATTACAGTTCTCGGTAGATAAAGCAACCTTTGACGCAGCTGTTGATAAGGTTTACCGCAAGCAAGTAAAGTCCATTACCGTTCCCGGATTTAGAAAGGGCAAGGCTCCTAAGTCCATTATCGAAAAGATGTACGGTAAGGGTGTTTTCTATGAGGATGCTATTAATGACCTCATTCCCGCAGCTTACACCGATGCTCTCGCTGAGTCGAAGCTCGACGTTGTAAGTCAGCCCGAGTTTGACGTTGTTTCCATCGACGATAACGGTCTTTTGCTTTCCGCTAAGGTTTACGTAAAGCCCGACGTTGAGATCAAGGACTACGTTGGTATCGAGGTTGAAAAGGAAGTTGTCGCAGTTACCGACGAGGATGTAAACAAGGAAATAGAAGTAGTTCGCGAGAGAAACTCCAGAGAAATCGAAGTTACCGATCGCGCTGCTGAGATGGGTGACACCGCAGTTATCGATTTCGAGGGCTTCTGCGACGGAGTAGCATTTGAGGGTGGAAAAGGCACCGATTATGCTCTTAAGCTCGGCTCCGGTTCTTTCATTCCCGGATTTGAGGAGCAGGTAGCAGGAAAGAATATAGACGAGGAATTTGACGTTAACGTTACCTTCCCAGCTGAGTATCACGCTGCTGATCTTGCAGGCAAAGAAGCGGTATTCAAGGTAAAGATCCATTCTATTACCAAGGTTGAACTTCCCGAGCTTGACGACGATTTTGCAAAAGATGTTTCCGAATTTGATACCTTTGATGAATATAAAGCTGATTTGAAGGCTAAAATTGAAAAGAGACACGAGACTTCTGCTGATAACGCAGTTGAGGAAAAGCTCGTTGAGGCTCTTATTGAGAAGCTCGATGCAGACATTCCCGAGGCTATGTTCGTTGCTGAGACCGAGAACTTCGTTCGCGACTACGATAACAGACTCCGTTCTCAGGGACTTGATCTCAATACTTACTTCAAGTATACCGGTCTTACTCTCGATACCCTTCGCACTCAGATGCGTCCTCAGGCAGAGCGCCAGGTAAAGGCAAGACTCGCTCTTGAGAAGATCGCGGCTCTTGAGAACCTCGAGGCTACCGAGGAGGACATCAACGGCGAGTACGAGAATATCGCTAACGCTTACGGTGTTGAGCTTGAGCAGGTTAAGGCAAGCATTGATTCCGAGGCTATTG
>JAZLBH010000097.1:0-3643 GCA_045613605.1 Eubacteriales bacterium | reverse complement strand
AGTGGCGCGAAGGTCTTAAAAAACAACACGGTGTGTTGTTTTTCCCTGAGCGTGACCGAGCCGCAGCGAGACCGCCGGTCCCTACAAGGTTACATTTATTTGAAAATAGTTTGTGCTAACTCCCCGATAAATCCCAATTTATAGAAAAATTGCGTGGGTTATTTACCCACGCAAAAATGTGAAAATATTTGTGCGACGATGTCCTCATCAACCTCGCGTCCGTCAATTTCGGAGAGGTATGACATTGCAAGCTCGATATCAACGCCTGCAATATCGGGTGAGAGTCCCATATCGAGCGCTTCAAGTGCCAAAAGAAGATGCTTTTCGGTATTTACAAGCGCCGCGTTTTGACGCGCGTTGATAAGCACCGCGTCATTCTGAATATCAATTTCTTCATTTATATAAAGCTTTTCAAGAAGCTCCTTGAGTTCGTTCATATTGGTTTCGTTCTTTGCCGAAACGTTCAAAACATAATCAAACTCTGCATTTATTTTGTCCATTTCGAGAAGGGGAGAAAGGTCACTCTTGTTTATTATCGCAACCTTTGACGCATTTATGGCACGAAGTGCCGAAATAAGCTCCATATCCTCGTCATCAAGGGCGCGTGAGTTGTCAAACACAGCCAGAACAAGCTCGGCTTGATCAAGGGATTGTCTTGCCCTCTCAACACCGATTCTTTCGACCTTATCGTCGGTGTTTCTTATTCCGGCGGTATCGAAAAGGCGGAGTGTGACTCTGCCAACACTAACAGTTTCCGTCAAAATATCGCGAGTTGTACCCTCAATTTCGGTAACTATTGCCGCATCCCTGCCAACAAGCGCATTATAAAGACTGCTCTTGCCAACGTTGGGCTTTCCGCAAATGACGGTTGCGATGCCCTCCATAACGGCATGTCCCGTTTTATAGGTATCCTTTAATTTTTGAACCTCCAAAAGGAGGGAACGGGTTGCCTCGGTCATTTCGTCATTGTCCATATCGGCAAGGTCCTCCTCGGGATAGTCGACCTTTGCGTAAACCGACGCAACAAGGGCAACAAGCTTTTGATAAAGCGCGTCACAGGATTCCTTGATTTTGCCACCCATAACTGAGCGCGCAAGGTCGATTTGACCGTCGTTCTTTGCTTCAAGGAGTGTTCCGAGAGCCTCAGCTTGAGAGAGCGCCATTTTTCCGTTAACAAAGGCACGACGGGTAAATTCTCCCGCCTCGGCAGGTCGTGCGCCTGCCGCAAAAACCGCGGAAAGCACCTTTTGAGTGATATAAATACCACCGTGACAGTTGATTTCAACCGTGTCCTCACCTGTAAATGATCTCGGAGCGCAAAATTTAACGCAAAGTCCGTCGTCAATAGCCTTTTCTTCAAAGATTATGCTACCGTAGGACATCATATTCGGCTTTAACTCGGAAACGCTTTTGCCCGAAGCACATTTGAACACCTTGTCGGCAATGCTTATTGCGTCCGCGCCCGAAATTCTTATTACCGCAACTCCACCCTTGCCCACAGGGGACGAAAGAGCTGCTATTGTATCGTAAAAATTCATTTTTCAACCTCTTTGGTTTTTGTTTATTGTTTCAAATTTTTATTTATAGGGGAGTTAGTTTTATATAATGGCGGGTCGTCGGGGACGTCGACCCCTACGGTTTTGCACTGATATTATTGGTGTTGCCGCGAAGCCCTATAAAAAGTTTTTTGGTTACTTTTTTTCAAAAAAGTGACCGATAAATCCTAATTTATTTAGCTTCCGTATCCGTTAAAGCCGTACTTTTTAATTATCTCGGGATAATCCTTAAATGCGTAGTTAAGGTCGCACGCGCCGGAAACTCCTGTAAATTCATAAACGTCACCTGCATATTGCCACATTGAATAATCATCACTGTAATCTAAAATCAAATCGTCAGTTACGGTCTGATAGCGTGCATACCAAACATCGTAAAGACTAAGCAGGGTGCTTGTTTGAAAAACATTTCTTATATAGTTTTCATTGGTATACAATCCGGGATAATAACCGTAATCCAGCATGGTGGTGATAAAGGTATGTGCAATATCCATCAGCACTTCTTGATCCAGCTTTGTTGGATCGTATTCATATTCAACCTCACCATCACCACCAATCTTGATATATTCTTCAACATCATAGAAAATAGGATATTCAAAGGTTTTTCCCTCAAGCCATTTCGCTACTCTATCGGCATCAGCTCTGGCTTCCGTTTTATTTTTTGCAAGAGTGAAGAAATATACGCCAATATCAAGCCCCGCCTCACGCGCGGCTGCATAATATTTTTCAAATTCTCTATCAAGGGCATCATCAAAGCCAACGCGCAATATTACAAAATCAATTCCTGCCGCTTTAAGCTCTTCAAAGTCCACATCAAGAGCGTGGTGTGACAAATCAACACCCTTCGCAATTGCTCCTTCTCCTGTACCCGAAGCGCCCTTAAAAACGTCAAAATAAGTGATAAACGTTGTTTTTTCATAATCACAGCTTGTACACTCGTACGTTGTATATCCCTGAGTTGTATACGTAGGGGAAGAGATAACGGACTCAACGATGCTATGTCCCGTTGGGTAATCTTCAACTGTATATTCAAGGTCACAATTCGCACATTCATATTTTGAAATGCCGCTTGTCGTACACGTAGCTGCAAGAAGAACCGTTTGGCTAACGTCATGCTCTAACGACTCAACGTCGTCCGCTGTATATTCAAAATCACAGCCTGCGCATTCGTACCTTGTGTATCCCCAAGACTCGCAGGTGGGTGCAACCACCGTTTTATCAAAGCTATGTCCCGTGGGATCGGTATAATCGCTAACGTAGGAATACTCACAGCTTTCACACTTATAGCTTTTGTATCCTTGCGACGTGCAGGTTGGGTTGACCACAGTCAAAGCCAAGCTATGCTCTGCCGCTTCAACGTATGTATGCGCGTATTCATAATCACAATTTTTGCATTTTGAAACGGTGTATCCACCCGATTCACAGGTGGGCGCAACCACTGTTTGCTCCAGATCATGTCCGATAGGCTCTTTATAGTCGGTTACGGTTTCGTAATCGCAGGATTTACAAGTGTTAGTTGTATAACCCTCGGTTTCGCACGTTGGAGCTGTTACTTTTATTTCATAGTCGTGTCCCTTAGGGGCAACGATCGTATCCTTTTTTATGTTTGAACACACGGAACAGGTATGTGTTGTATAGCCCTCCTCATCACAAGCGGGATCTGTTACAACGCTTGTGTAGGTATGTCCCAAGGGGGCAATGAAATCCGCCTCGAAGGTATATTCACATTTTTTACAAGAGTAGGTCGTAAAGCCCTTTGCATCGCAGGTGGGCTCACTTACCACTTTATCGCAAAGGTGGTGCCTGCATTCCTTGGGGATAAGCAAATACACAACCACTCCTAAAATTATTAAACATAGTGAAAGTATTATTGCAAGAGCTTTTGTGCTTAATTTTTGTTCCATGGTTTCTCCTTAATGGTTAGATATTAATATTCAAATTTTGATTTATAGGGGAGTTAGTTTTATATAATGGCGGGTCGTCGGGGACGTCGACCCCTACAATGACTATACTAATTTTATAACAAAATCACAGACATTTAGCTATCGAAACGGCTAAAAATGCGAAAAAATTTAATTTGCAAACCGTAG
>JAZLBH010000096.1:0-2175 GCA_045613605.1 Eubacteriales bacterium | reverse complement strand
CCAAGATATGGTTCGCCGAGCGCTGAGTGTTGCAGTGGTTGCTTTGCTTCTTGAGATTTTCAGAACTGCAATTCCCGGATTTCTCGAATGGCTGATATTCAAAGATCCTGCGTGCATTGAATATATAAATTTATTCTTTTGTTCGGACATTCTTCAGTTTGCGACCTTGGCGATGCTTACAATTGCTTTGTTTAAAAAACTGAAGCTTAAGCCGTACGTTATGGTGATTATTGCAGCATTGTGCTCGGTTGCGGGTCAGCTTTTGCAATGGGTTTCCACCGGATCTACGGTAGGGGATATTATTGCGGGATTTATTTGGCGTTCCAATGATTACTCGTATTTTCCGTTGCTTAACTGGTTGATCATTCCCGTTTGCGGATGTGCATTTGGCGGTGTTTGGCAGAGAGTTGAAAATAAGGATACTTTTTTCCGCTTGGTTACTCCTATAAGCTGGGTGATTTCAATCGCTTATTTTGCTTCAATGACATTTTTGGGTGAATACTATCTTTCCGGCGGTGATTATTACGGACTTGGTATTCTTGACGCTGTATTTGCATTTGTTGTTTGCTTTGCAATGATAGGTCTTGGTTATTATCTTGCCAAGTGGTGTGGTTGTATTTCTAATTGGCTTTGTTCCTTGGGCAACCGCATAACGTCTGTTTATTGCATTCATTGGGCACTATATTGTTTCCTTTATTTGTTCTTGGTCTGCGTCATGGAAGATTACATCTCGCAATGGGTGCTCATTCCATTTTCCATAGTTGTTTTGGTGGCGTCCGATCTTCTGTCCCGATTGTATGTGAAGATCAAAACCAACAAAAGGCAGTCAAAATAACATTATAATTTAATTGGAGAAAGACTATGAAAAAAGATTTGATTTTTGCACCGATACTTTTACTTGTAGGCGTGGCATTGTTTTTGCTTAGATTTACCGGCATATCTGTACATATTGCAATCTCCATTGTGGGGGTGATTGCATTAGTGGCTTACACCGTCCTCGCAAAGAAGGATTGGAAGATCCCCGCTCTCGAAATCATTATGAGAGCATTTTACGGTATTGCCTTAATCACAGGTATTGTTATTATGAATATTAAAGGCATTATTGCCCTTGCTGTTATTCACAAGGTATCTGCTGTGCTATTCCTTGCGTTGCTTATAGTGCTGCTTGCAAGTAAGGCGTTTGCAAAGAAGAATGGGTAATTTTGCACCTACGGTTCTTTGATGGAGAAGTTTATACACCACTTGTTAGAAAAATTGGCAGCCTCAAACTTTTGAAGGTTGAGCTTATTGCAGGTGCTATTTTTTTCGGCAATCGCCTTGAAAGGAAAAAACGTATGGATAAATTAGTTAGAAAAATAGAAATTCCGCTTGCAAAACGAGCAATAGAACAAGCGGGCTTATATATCGTGCAGAAAAAAGATATTGATCGGCTGGCTGAGGTTGCAGCGGATGCATATCGCGATTACCCCTTGCACAATTGGTTCACCAAGGGGAAGTATGATGCGAAGGCATCGGAGCTTCTGATGAAGGTTACCTTAAAATCAATGAGCGAGGATGCGATCATATACGCTGACAGCGAGGAAATGAACGGATTTGCGGCTGGGGTTCCTTTTGGCTTTAAGGGAACCGAGGCCTTACCGTTTTTGAGACACGGTGGGCTTAAATTGTTCTTATATACGGGATTGGGCTTTGTTGGAAGGCTGCTCGCCTACGAGAAATACGCCATGAACCTGAAGAAGGAGTTTACCGACCATTATGATTGGTACTTGTTCAACCTTTCCATCAAAAAGGATGCGCAGGGAAAGGGAATTGCAAGCAAGCTGATGCGTCCGATGCTCGGGTTTTGCGATGACGAGCGTATGGTTGCCTACCTTGAAACCAATAAGGAGGCAAACGTGGGACTTTATCAGCATTATGGCTTTGACTTGATGAAGAAAGAGATGATTCCAAAATCTCCCGTTATGCATTATGCGATGGTGAGAAAACCAAAAAATTAAAACGAATAATTTGCTTATAAGCAATGAAAAAGGAAAAGAAATAAATAAATATAAAAACCAAGTTGTTCAATTAAATGTTTGGAGGAATTTTATTATGAATAAAAAAGAATTAGCTAAAGGTTTTAAGATAATCATTGACGATTTGCTTGATAACTACGACAAATACACAGACGAAGAA
>JAZLBH010000095.1:0-21441 GCA_045613605.1 Eubacteriales bacterium | reverse complement strand
TGGTTGAGGTGTTTGGTGAGGGTGTTTTGATACTTGGCGAAAGCGGTATCGGTAAGAGTGAAACGGCTATTGCTCTCGTTGAGCGCGGACACCGTCTTATTGCGGATGATGCGGTGGAGATCAAGCGCGTTTCGGCCAAGGCGCTTGTAGGTAGCGCGCCGTCACTTATCAAGCACTACGTTGAGCTGCGCGGAATCGGTATTATAGACGTTCGCCGTCTTTACGGTATGGGCGCGGTAAAGGATACTGAAAAGATTGACCTTGTTATTCATCTTGAGCCTTGGGAAGAGGGAAAGATGTACGATAGATTTGGTCTTGACGATCAGACCTATAATATTCTTGGAATCGAGGTTCCTTCTATCACCGTTCCCGTTCGTCCCGGACGAAACTTGGCCATCATTCTTGAAATTGCGGCAATGAATCACCGTCAAAAGAAGATGGGATATAACACTGCAGCAGAGCTTGAAAAGCAGCTTCTTGCTCAGTTTGGAGAAAAAAATGAGTAAGAAATTTGATAATTACGGAGCTATATCCACAATTTATGATAATATAAACGCGCACGTTGATTATAGCGCGTGGGCGGATTTCTTTGAGAAATGCTTTGATAAGCATTTGCCTGCTCGCCCTGAGCTTGTGCTTGACCTTGCCTGCGGAACGGGTAGCATGACCTTTGAATTGGCAAAGCGCGGATATGACATGATTGGTGTTGACGGTTCATACGATATGCTGGGCGTGGCATATGACCGCAAATATGACCTTGATTTGCCAAATGATATTTTGTTCTTGCTTCAGGATATGAGGGAGTTCGAGCTTTATGGCACGGTTGGTGCAATCACCTGTTGTCTTGACAGCGTGAATTATCTCACGGGAGAGGGAGAGCTTGATAAATGCTTCTCTTTGGCACATAACTATCTTGATCCTGACGGATTGTTCTTGTTTGACATAAACACACCGCACAAATTCAAAAACGTTTACGGCGCGAACACTTACGTTTATGAGGAAGAGGACTGCGGTAATAACAGCTTTTGTATTTGGCAAAATTATTATGATGAAGAAACTCGTATTTGCGATTTTTCTCTTACCGTTTTTGAAAAGGAAGAGGGAAGTGAAGCTTACTCGCGCCGCGACGAGGTTCAATGTGAGCGCTGTTATTCAAAGGATGAAATTGAAAAAGCTCTTAAAGGTAATGGCTTTGAGCTTATAGGATTTTATTCTGATTTTAATTTTACCCCCGCAAACGATACCGATGAACGTTGGTATGTCGTTGCCAAAGCAAAAAAGGACTGATCCTTGTGCGCGGTCAGTTGTGCTATAAAATGAAAACCACCCGTTTTTTTGTGACGGGTGGTTATTTTATTAAATTCCGAATTCGCGTTTATCAAGCGCTGCAAGGGCAAATTTCAATGCCATCTCGGCTTTTTTTCTTTCGTTTTCGTTATCCGAATTCAAAAGAGGTAAAAGCATTCGATAAATCTCACCCTTAACGGTGATGTCCCTTTCAAGAGAGGCAAGATCAAGCGTTGCGGTCGCCATGTTTTTCAACTGCAAAAGTGCAAGTTCGCATTTTGAAATTGCGTCAAAAACGGCACTCTCGTTTATGGAATAATCAGACGGAACGGCACCCGTCAAAACTATTCTAAGAGCCACGTTCTCACCGTATCCCTTGCCATCAACGGTTGCTTTAAGTTTTTGAATAACCTCTTCATCGCTTGAAAGTGAGGTTATGTCGACCCTTTCTATTTTATAGCGCATGCTTGATAGCTTAACTCTCTCAAGCGTCGCCCTTCCCGTATCATTCGATATATCAACTATGTATGCACCGCCATCGCCAAGCTCGTCAAAGCTTCTTCCCTGCGCAAAGCCACTGTATGCAATCAAGCTGTTATCAATCTCTATGGGCTCACCCGGATTATGAACGTGTCCAAGCGCCGCATAAGAAAAGCCAAGGCCGGCAATGGACGAGGGAGTCATGGGAGCATATCTTGAAAGCGGTACTGAGAGCTCGGTGTGTGCGCAAAGAATATTAATGTTGTCCTTTGAGGTCACAACGTCACCCGAAAGCGGATTTTCCTCATATCTTTCGGAGGTAAACGCATAACCGAGAACGCTTATGCCGATATCGTCAAAATCAAATCTGCCGATTTCGGTAGAGGTAAACACGAATACGTTGTCGGGCAAATTAGCGTCGGCATACGTGCCGTTTTTGTTGTAGTAATCGTGATTTCCGGGGGCAATAACAACGGGGCAGTCAAGCTGTGATATTGCGTCAAACACCGTTTTTCTTGTAAGAGCCGAGCAAAAGGGAGTATCAAAAAGGTCGCCCGAAATCAAGACGAGCTTAACTCCTCTTTCCTTTGCTATGCTCATAGCATTAACAAAGCACGAGCGAAGCTCCTCGCGTTTTAGGTCTGCGCGTTCCTTTGAAAAGCCGGAAAATGCGCTGTCAAGATGAAAATCCGCTAAATGCATTATCTTCATATTTCCACCTCCCCTTAAAGCTCAATCAAGTTAACGCTTGCAACCTGCTTTGCAAGTGCTACGTCCCTGTTTTGACAGGTAAATAATATACATTGTGAATCGCGAGAATGCTTTTCAATGGCAGCAAGAACGTTTTTCGCTCTCGTGTCGTCAAGCTGAGAAAGACATTCATCCATATAAAGTGGGGGATATTTATCACCCAAAAGCGTTTGAAGAAGCGCAAGTCTGACTGAGAAGTAGGCCGCGTCAAGGCTTCCTCTGCTAAGCGAATCGATCGGTCTTGTCGCACCCTCCGCAAAAACGGACAATGACATATCCTTGCCGATGAAAAGCTCGTTATATTTTCCCGAGGTGACGAGAGAAAGGTTGGTCTGCGCCCTCTCGGATATCTTCGGAGTTATATCCGACTTGAGATTCATGGATGCGGTATTGATGGTCTCCATAGCAAGACGCACCGCGTCAAGACGAAGCTTGAGCGCGCTGAAGTTCTCCTGCTCTGCCTCGATCTCAGCAAAAAGCTCGTTCGCATTTTTTCTTGAGCTGTATGCCGCAAGATTTCTTTCGATTCCTGCCTTATATTGACTCCATTGATTGGTCCTTTGAAGTGCCGCATCGCGTTCACTCTTCAGTCTTTCAAAGGGGACCTCCTTAAGCTTTTCAATTATCTCGGGAGTAATTCTTGCGCGAAGATTGTTTTCGTTAAAGCGCTCAAGCTCCTTTGAAAGAAGCGCGCGATGTGTGATTTTTTCTTGCAATTTCGCATTGAGAGATGCGCGATCCTCAAGATATCTCTTCATCTCGTCGCAAAGCGCTAAAAGGACTTCCTTTTTGCCCTCGTTTTCACTCAAGCCAAGGCTGAGTGCAAGCTGCAAAAGTGCATTTTTGTCGTTTGTAACGTCGTCGCGAGCCATATCAAGACGCATTTTTGCGCTTTCAAGCTCAGCAATAGTTTTTGCTCTGAGATCTCTTGTCTCGCAAAATGAATTAAGAGCCGAAAGTATCTCGTCCTCTTGCTTGGGGCAAAAATCTCCGCCAAGCCTTGATATAAATAAAGATATTTCGGATTTGGCTGACTTGAATCTTACAAAGAAAACTACCGCGATAACGCAAAGAAGAGCGCCTATAAATCCAACGGTAAGGGCACCGGACGTGTTGCTCATCACAAATGCCAATGCCGCGGCAAATGCCAAGGCCACGGCACCTGCAACTGAAAAGACGGTAAGCGCAAGCGCGGAGCTGCTCTTTTTCTTCTTTTTAGAGGCAAGGTGACTGATTGCACCGACGGGAGACCTGAATTCTTCAATTATCTCTTCAAATCCGTGGGAATCGACCTCACCAAGTCTTGAAGCGCTCTTTTCAGCGGCAATATAATTGCTTTGCGCATTTTCAAATGCCGACTCACTTTTTGCAAATGAATCACACGCGCTTCTTAGTTGCGCTATTTTTTCATAGCTTGCATCGTGAATGTCGAATTTTGCACCTTCGTCAAGCTCTGCGATCTCACTATTTATTGCTTTTTCATCCGATTCAAGTGAGTGAATCTGATTGAATTTTTCAATTCTCAAAACGTCATCATAAAGATCGCACATTCTTTGTGCGTGTCCGTGCTCTTCTCTCGCCTTGGTAAGAATCACCTCAACTCGTTCAAGCTCGTCGGTATTCTTCATTCTCTCGTTTTCGTATAATACGGACGTTTTGTAATCACCCTTGAGTCTTTCAAGAGTCATTGCGCTTTCATATACCAAGCCGCCCTTGTTGTTGGTGTGCATAAGGCGTCGACGCTCGATATCAAGAGTTTTAAGAGCCGCTTGAATGTCCATGCTCTCATCACCGCTTGAAAGAAGATTGTCGATAACGCCCTTAACCGCATCGGCACCAACTGACACGGTTTCAAGCTGCTTTATGTTGCACATGCTGTCATATGCCTGCGCGTTTATTCCAAGAAAATGCTCGCCGGGGACTTCGTCAGAGAAGACCTCCTCACCGGTTTCAAGGTCAATGATGCGCGCCTTGTCGATATAGGATCCGCGCGCCGCCTCTCTGCCCGAGCGCTCTATACGGTATTTCTTTTTGTCAACGTCCTCAATGGTGAGTGAGCCTGCGGCAATCCCTGCGTTCCAAGCAAGCGCGCGCTCTCGCTCTCCAACCACCACGTTTGGATTTTTTCTTCCAACGCCGTAAAGAGCAAACTTGATAAAGCCAAGCAAGGTTGACTTGCCCGACTCATTGTCACCCTTGACAATGTTGAAACCGTCGTCAAAGGTAAAGACCTTATTCTTGAATTTACCGAACTGTACTATGTTCGCTTCAATTATTTTCATATATCCTCCTCTTATGGAAGTAATATTCGTAGCTTCTTGGAATTTGCTAAGCCATTGTTCCCGCAACCCCCAATTTGCACAGATAATTCTGTAAAAATATCTATATAGATTCATTATAACATACTTATAACAACTTTTCAATGTCAAAGATGGATTTGTTCACAAATTATTAATAAAATTAGGATAAAATTAATAATTAGAAGTAATTCTTATGTGCGTTATGCAAAATCTGTTGAAGGGAGGATGAAAGGTGGCAAATATACCAAGAAAAACGACCGCAAGGCCAACGGCTAAGGTAAATAAAAATTTGTATAAAAAGGGCAAGCTTTCAAAAAGGGCGCGTTTTTCGTCAAGAAAAATAAAATGGACACCAATCATCATCCTGATTTGCGTGCTTATCACCTTCATTTTCGCAATGATCTTAGGTAATGTTTTGGGTAAAAAAGCCGAAAATTCACTCAATAGCACAACGACTAAGGGAGATTTGTCAAGCTTAAATCCGCCAAGCACCGAAAAGCTTTCGCCACTTGATAAGCTTCAGGCTTATTACGTTGATTTCACAAGCGCCGACCCTGATAAATCTCTTTCCGACCAGACCGCGCCCGCAAGAGAAATGGGCAACGCACTGCTTGTTGATATTAAAAACGATAACGGAGAAATCATTTACTCCTCTGAAAAAACCGCGGAGCTTGGATTTGCTCATCTTGAAAACCTGACTCTCTCCCGTCTTAAAAATCACTTTGAATATTATGAGGATTTTGCGCTTGGATTTTTCGACTCCGACTTTTCGGGTAATCTTGATGACGAAAAAGAAATAAAGCTTATGTCCCAAGAGATTTTGCTTTTGCGAGAGGGTGCTGACGGCACGTTTGATCAAATTATCGTCAGCTTTGGCGCTGAGATAACAAAAGATAACGTTTTGTGCTTTCAATCCTACCTTTTAAGCCTGAAGCTCGCCTGTCCCAACACTCCGATAGGTATCACTTTTTCAAGTGAATATATAAATAACGGGGATAATGCCGGTAACGTGGCAGGCTTACTTGAAATGGTTGATTTCTTTGCCTTGGATTTGAGCACGTTGAACGCGGAAGGCATTGACAGAGCGTTGTCATCCGTAGTTTATTTTTGCGAAAGATATAATTGCGCGGTAATACTTGAGGACCTTGATAGCAGTACCGTTGCCGAAAAAATTTCCGTTCTTGAAGCCAAGGGTATTGAAAATTATATTATCAAATGAACAAATAAAAAGGACTGATTTGAAAAATCAGTCCTTTTTTTGTGTTATTTTTTATTTTTCTTTGATTCGATAAGCTCAATTCTCTCGTGGAGGGGAGGATGATTATAGGTGAGCTTAACGACCACGGGATGAGGATTCATATTTGAAAGGGAGTCCTTAACGAGCTTGCGAAGAGCGGATATCAGCTCGTCACCGTATCCAAGCTCGGCGGCAAACGAGTCGGCTCTGCGCTCAAAGTGGCAGGACATTGCATTAAAGGGTATCATAATGAGCTGTGTTACCATTGAAAGCACCGCACCAAATGAAACGTAGAATGCAAAGAAGATATTTGCACCGTCAAAGCCAAAGCTTTGCGCGATTTCGGGAACAAGCATCATAACCGTTGCCATTACCATCATGGGAAGGAAGTTGAGCATATTGAAGAATGTCATCTTTGTTGTGTCCTTGTTCTTAAAGTGCGCTAATTCGTGGGCAAATACCGCGGTGATTTCACCTGCGCTATAATTGTTTACGAGATTATCGTAAAGGACGATCTGCTTCATTTTACCTATGCCACCGCAATAGGCGTTTGCCTTTGTTGTTCTCTTGGAGGCGTCCATAACGTAGATGTCCTTGAGCTTATATCCTGCATCCTCAAACATTTTTGAAAGGTTTGTGCGAAGTTCACCTTCTTCAAGGGGAGTGAACTTGTTGAAAATTTTTGAAAATGCGCTTGAGAAGGTGCTGATAAGTATCATAATAAGAGCAAGACCCAAGAATGCTATTATGCCAAAATATGGACCAAGCACATTGTATGCAACCAAAATAAGACCGAAAATTATTACGTTGAGAACGTTGCCGATAAGATAATTTTTAATTGCGTCGGCAATGAATGTTTTAGGTGTTATCTTGTTGAATCCGAATTCTGCCTCGATTTTGAAGTTAAATATATATTCGAGGGGGAGGGAGATGAGAGTTTCTACAAGCCCAACGGAAAGGAAGAACAAGATTGCCTTGAGCATTACACCGCCGGGCATAAAATTATAAATAACTGAAACAATATTTGTGCAGAAAAGCACAATGTTGATGGCAAGGGCAATTACACTGCTTGCAAGACCGAGCTTGTCCTGCTTGTTCTTGTATCTTCTCCATTTGTCGTATTCCTCATCGTTGTAGATGCCTTGAACACTTTTGGGAAGGGGCTTTCCAACCTGCTTGTTCGAAAGAAAATGCAGGGTTAAATCCCAAACAAATCTAGTTAATAAAGATACTAAAAATATAATTTTCCACATAATAAATTCTCCTTTATTTTTTCAAATTTTGATTTATCTCTCACCTTGTTCGCACAAACTTGGCGCTATAAAAAAGTTTTTATCCAACTTTTTTCAAAAAGTTGGCGCGGTGTGGAGCGCGTAGCTCCACGAAACGCAGCGTTTCTTTTGTTAGCTTTTCTTTGCGCTTATACCGTCAAAGAAAAGCGGCTATACGGTTTTGCTAGCAAGACTTGTTAGACGCTTTTTCTTTTGAAACCATAGCCACAAAAGAAAAAGCTTTGCAAAAAGAAAATGCCGTAATGCGCACACGACGGAAACCCCCAAAGCTCATTTCATTCGCTTCGGGGAACCCCTATGCCGCGCGGGCGACCGCTTTTGAAAAAGCGGTGCAAAACTTTTTTATCGCGTCCGATTCGTGCGAACATAGTGCGCGACAAATCACCATTTAATTAGTTATTATCGGGAAGTGTTTTAATTTTTCTTTTATATATGTACAAATAGAACACAACGCTAAGCACAACGCAAACGACCTCGGCAATGGGGAATGCCCACCAAACGTTGTTTACGTTACCTGTAAGGGCGAGAAGATATGCAACGGGAAGCAAAGTTACGAGCTGACGTCCGATTGACACGAACATTGCAAAAAGGCTGTATCCGAATGCTTGGAATACTGCGGCGCAGATGATTGAAAATCCTGCGAAAATAAAGCTTATTGATATTGTGCGAAGGGCGGGAATACCAACTGTGTTGATTGCCTCTTCACTCATATTAAACATTGAAAGGAACACGTCGGGGAAGAGCTGGAAGAGTGCAAATCCGAAGAGCATCATTGAAACGGCATAAATAAGTCCGAGCTTTATGGTGCGAAGCACTCTTTTTTTCTTTCTTGCACCGTAGTTATATGATACGATAGAGATCATACCGTTATTGAATCCGAAAACGGGCATGAATATGAAGCTTTGAAGCTTGAAATATATTCCGAAAACGTTTACGGCATAGGGAGAAAGCGCCATTATTATTTTATTGAATGTCGCCGTCATGAACGAGCCGATCGAGTTCATCAAAATTGAGGGTAAGCCAATGTTGAAAATCTCGGCGATGGCCTTTTTGTCAGGTCTTACGTCTTCGAGTGAGAACGAAAGCTCCTTGTTTTTCTTTTGATGAAGAATGATTCCCACAACTGCTGAAATGATTTGACCGATTACGGTAGCATACGCGGCGCCTGCGATTCCGAGTCCTTTTATGCCGAATGCTCCGTAAATGAGAATGGGGTCAAGAATGATGTTGCAAATAGCGCCAACCACTTGAGTTACCATGGAAAGTGTTGTTTTGCCGGTCGATTGCATGAATTTTTCGTGTGCGACCTGAGCAAAAAGTCCAAATGAAGCAAGGAAGCATATTCTAAGGTATTGAACACCGTATTGAATTACCTGGATTTTGCCCTCCGCCTCGGAAATATCGGCGGTCATTAGCTCGAAATATGGTTTAGCAAGGGCTGTGCCGACGATTGCAAAGAGCAAGTAGCTCACAATTGCCAAGAAAAGACCTTGTCCTGCTATTTTATTTGCTTTTTTATGATTGCCTATGCCGAGATTTCGGGATATAAGCGCATTTATACCCACGCCGATGCCGACGGAAACCGCTATCATCAGGTTTTGGGCAGGGAAGGCGAGGTTAACTGCGGTCAACTCATATTGCTCAGGGCTAATACCCGCAACGAAAAGACCGTCGACGATGTTATAAAGCGCCTGAATGAGCATTGAAAGCATCATTGGTATTGACATTGATAAAAGCAATTTGTTTTCGGGCATATATCCCATCTTGTTTTCTTTAATGGCCACGCTCAATTCTATATCTCCTTTTTGCTTGAATATAAATTTAACAATATATTATATCATAATATTCGACACTTTTCAATAGAAAATGGTAAAAATGCTAAAGTGGGGCTATTATAAGCCCCAAGGATTCAATTTTTGTTAAAAAAAGTCAAAACAACTTGACATTGCATTCAATAATAAGTATAATATAATGTAAGAAATGATTAGTTGATTTTTTATGGAGGAATTATGAAGGAGTTTTTTGATAGAGCTTTCAAAAAAGCAAAAGAAGAGCTTTGTACCATTCCCAATATACTATCGCTTCTCCGAATTTTACTTATTCCACTTATAGTTTACCTTTATTGCTTTAAGCAAAGCTATTTATGGACGTTGATATTAGTTATTTTTTCTACCTTGACGGATATTGTTGATGGCTTTATTGCAAGAAAATTCAATCAGGTTACCGACCTTGGCAAGCTTTTAGATCCCGTTGCAGACAAGATGACTCAGCTGGCGGTTTTTGCCTGCCTTATTACAAGATTTCCGCTTATGCTTTTGCCATTCTGCGTTCTTTTTATAAAGGAGGTTGGCTCGCTTATATTGAGAGCTGCCGTTTACAAAAGAACTAACGTGGTTGAGGGCGCTCATTGGCACGGTAAAATATCAACGGGTATCGTTATCGCCGTGATATCTGCCCATCTTATTTGGCCTGACATTCACCCTTCGATTTCCGAGCTTTTGATATACTTTAGCAGCATTTTTATGGTGTATTCCGGTTTTCTTTATACCGTTGAAGGTATTGATATTTTTAAGCATGGCAAGAGGTATTAATTTGACCCAGATGCTCCTGTATGCGATTCAGGGAGCAATTATTGGTGTAGGAGCTATTTTGCCGGGTGTTAGCGGCGGTGTGCTTTGCGTTGCATTCGGCCTTTTTGAACCGCTTATGGAGTTTTTGACAAATCCCAAAAAATCCCTAAAGGAAAATTACAGAATGTTTATTCCTTTCTTTGTTGGATGGGGACTTGGATTTGTTCTTTTGGCTAGGGTATGCGAGCTTTTCTTCTCGTTTGCGCCCGATGTTGCTATCTTTCTTTTCTTTGGGCTTGTGTGCGGAACGATTCCAGATATGTTCAAAAAAAGTGAGATGTCAAGCAAAAACGCCACATGGACACCGTTCGTTATTTCACTTGCGGTGTCATATATACTGTTTCACATTATCGAGGGCGGTGAAGCGATCGTGATTCCCGCCAATTTCCTAAGCTTTGCTTTTTGCGGATTTATGTGGGGAATAAGCTTGATCGTGCCGGGCCTTAGCTCGTCCACCGTGCTTATCTATCTTGGGCTTTACGTTCCCCTTACCGAGGGTATTAGCAACTTTGATATTTCCGTGCTTTTGCCGTTTGGTATCGGCATTATCGTGACGGTATTGCTTTTGGCAAAGCTTATTAACATGCTTTTCAAAAAGCATTATACAATCATTTCCCGCATAATTTTGGGATTTGTAATTTCATCATCACTAAAAACGTTGCCACACGACTTCAAAAGTCCGTGGACAATGATAATTTCTATTATTTGCTGTGTCGTTGGCTTTGTTGTCGCTATTGCGATGGAAAAGTCGGAGAAAAAGCAAAAACAATAAGACGGAGGGATTTATTGTGCATTTTATAGGATTTTATGATTATACTGTTTGGCTTACTTATTTGAGCTTGGCATCTGCGGTGGTTGGTATTATTCAAGCTACCAAGGGAAATCTTATGTTGGCGGTTGGCTGCATAATGTTTTCGGGATTTTGCGATATGTTTGACGGTATCGTGGCAAGAACTAAAAAGAACAGAACGCAGGATCAAAAGAATTTCGGCATCCAAATAGATTCTCTTACCGACGTTATTGCATTCGGTGTAACTCCCGCGGTGACGTTCTATTTTCACGGTGTGAGATCAACGCTTGGCGTGGCTATTCTTGTTGTGTACGTGCTTTGCGGTCTGATTCGTCTTGCATTCTTTAACGTGCTTGAAACAAAGCGTCAGTCAAATCCCGAGGAGAGTGCCTGCCTTAAGGCCTTTCGCGGAATGCCGATTACCTTTTCGGCAATAATCACCCCAATAGTTTGCTTTATCGGTTGGTGCTTGCCAAGTGATATCAGTATTTGGCTTTATTACATAGCGCCTGCGCTTATGGCCTTCTTCTTCGTGTTTGATATTAGCATTCCGAAGCTTGACGTGGGCAAATTGCTTTTCGGTAAAAAGAAATAAGAATAAAATTAAAAGCGAACCTATCAGGGTTCGCTTTTTGCGTATTCAAATTTTGATTTATCAAATAGTTAGTTTTATATAATGGCGGGTCGTCGAGGACGTCGACCCCTACGGTTTTGCACTGATATTATTGGTGTTGCCGCGAAGCCCTATAAAAAGTTTTTTGGTTACTTTTTTTCAAAAAAGTGACCGATAAATCCCAATTTATCGAAGGAAAAGACAAAAAAAGAGGGAGAAAGACTCCCTCTTTATGTTTTTATTTAATTTTCGCGCCAAGGACACCTGTGAATGCGTCGGTGAAGTCGGAAATTGTTTTTGTTCTCCACTCGGCTTCGGTGGGGTAGAACAATTCGTAATAATTCTGGCGTACGATTTCTTCAGTTATTTTATTGTTTGTGGGGAATCTGTGCTGACGGTTCTCGTCAACTGTATATTTGAGGGAAAGAATGGAGTCGAAGAATCCATCGCCTATTGTACCGAACTCAAAGCAAGTTGAATAAAGATTTTTATCACTGTTTTTGCTCTTTGCAAGGCGGTAGAAATAGTCGGTCGTGTCGCCGTAGGTCACGTAGAACTCTTCGGAGTCCTGCGCTATAATATAATTGTAACCGATTTGTGCAATGGAATCTGCTTCGGTTGTGGGATCTTGGACAGAGTTGAAGATTACCATGTTATAGCGAGGACCGTAGCCTGAGTGAATATCAACGTGAATGATGTTTTCATAGTCACTTTCAAGGCAGTCATTGAAAACGCTCTTTAAATAAGCGGTGGATTTTTCATCACCGTTGCCACCGTAATAAACGCCTTCGGAATATTCATACTGACCTGTCAAAAGCGCATCCGAAATGGTATCTGCGCCGGTAAATATTGCTTCTTTGGCAAGGGAAAGATAGAATCCTGCCTCGTGCCAGAAGGCATTACCCATTTTGCCCTCGGGCTGAAGGAAATTAACTACCTTTGGGTATTCCTTGTTTGAAGAAAGATCGAAATTATCCCAATCTTCAATAAAGTTACGGTTGAGGTCAACGTTGTTTTCGTTATAACGGCGCATATATTTCATACCGTAAGGATTTACGTTAGCAACGATAAGAACGCCTGTGTCTTTGGTGTTAAGGGTAGGATATATTTCCTCAAAGAAAACGTCGAGCATTACTGATCCGATATAGCCCTCCATACCGTGAACACCCGTTGTGAAGACGATAAGATTTGTGCTTTCTTCACTTGCAGGCAAGTAAATATTATCGATATAAAGTCCGTCGCTTGCATCTATTGCAAAGGTGTCATGTTGAACCTCAATACCTGACTTTTTAAGTGAGTCCACGCGCTCTGAGAGGTGATTTCTGACATCTTCATAGTTATTGAAGAAATATTCACTGTATTTGTGAGTCTCGGGAGCAGGCTGACGAACTACCGCGAGAATAATATATGGGCCAACTATGGTGCAAAGCAAAACTATTGCGGTAATTATACTCGCTGTAATTATGAATTTTTTAGACGTGAAAAATTTTATAAGCTTTTCTTTCATTTTTATTCTCCTTATTTTATTACCCACCTATCATACCACATTGAGATAAATTTGTCAATCTATAAATCAAAAAGTGCCAAGTATTACTTGGCACTTTCGGTTTAATTACATAAGCTTAAGATAAAGCTCCTTGATTTCTTCAACGCTTGTTGCTCTGGGGTTACCGGGACGGCAAGCATCGTCGAATGCGGACTGTGCAAGGAAATCAAGGTCAGCAGGATTTACGATTGCTTTTAGATCTGTGGGAATTCCAACGTCAACAGAAAGCTGCTTAACTGCGTCGATTGCTGCCTTTCTTGCTTCTTCAAGAGTCATAGCATCAACACCGCAAACGCCCATTGCCTTTGCGATATCTCTATACTTTTCACCTGTTGCAGGTGCGTTGTATTCCATTACTGTGGGAAGGATAATTGCATTTGCAACGCCGTGAGGAGTATCGTAAAGCGCACCAAGGGGGTGAGCCATTGAGTGAACAATGCCAAGACCTACGTTAGAGAAGCCCATACCTGCGATGTACTGACCGAGAGCCATGCCCTCACGTCCTTCGGGAGTGTTATCAACTGCGCCGCGAAGGTGCTTTGCGATAAGCTCGATAGCCTTGATGTGGAACATGTCGCTCATTTCCCAAGCTCCGCCTGTGATATAGCCTTCAATTGCGTGTGTAAGAGCGTCCATACCTGTTGCCGCTGTAAGTCCCTTGGGCATAGAAGCCGTCATATCGGGGTCAACAACCGCTACAACGGGAATGTCGTGAACGTCAACGCAAACCATCTTTCTATTCTTTTCTGCGTCTGTGATTACATAGTTGATTGTAACCTCAGCTGCTGTACCTGCTGTTGTGGGAACTGCGATGATGGGTGTGCATTTGTTCTTTGTGGGAGCAACACCTTCAAGAGAACGAACGTCTGCAAACTCGGGGTTTTCGATAATGATACCGATTGCCTTAGCTGTGTCCATGGATGAACCGCCGCCGATCGCTACGATACAGTCAGCGCCGCTTGCCTTGAATGCTTCAACGCCTGTTTGAACGTTTTCGATGGTGGGGTTGGGTTTAATATTTGAGTAGATGTCATAAACGACGCCTGCATTATCAAGCACGTCGGTTACTTTCTTTGTAACACCAAATTTAATGAGGTCGGGGTCGGAGCAAACGAATGCCTTTTTGAATCCGCGCGCCTTGATTTCAGTTGCGATTTCTGAGATAACACCCTTGCCGTGGTAGGATGTTTCGTTAAGAACGAATCTTGCCATAAAATAGTTCTCCTTTTAAGATAAGAATAGTTTGTTATTTATTTATCAAACCTTAAGAATATTATACATTATTTTTAGCTAATTGTCAACCGAAATTTGAAGATGGAATAAAAAAGAGCGCCTTTTAGCACTCAAAGGGATTATTTGGATAACAAGGACGGGAAGGTGCCTGCGAGCAAAAGCTCTTGGCACTAAATTTGCCGAGGAGTTCCTGTGCGAGCACGGAACGTCCTTTCGTCAAATTTGCGAACCCAATCCCGAAGGGGGGCAAAGTATTCCGTACGGGAATCGAGATACTATTTGTCGCCTTGCGACAAATAGAACCAAGAATGCTGTTGCATTCTTGCCCATAATTTTTTGCTTCGCAAAAAGATGTCTTCGTTTCTATATACGAAATCAACAAAAAAGAGAGACACCAAAAGGTGTCTTTGAATCAGTACGGGAAGGTGCCTGCGAGCAAAAGCTCTTGGCACTAAATTTGCCGAGGAGTTCCCGTGCAAGCACGGAACGTCCTTTCGTCAAATTTGCGAACCCAATCCCGCGCAAGCGCGGTGATAGGTAAGATTCCTCGTACGAGGGAGACAAAAAAGAAAGACACCATCAAGGTGTCTTTCTTTTTTTGGTGACCCGTACGGGAATCGAACCCATGTTACAGCCGTGAAAGGGCCGTGTCTTAACCGCTTGACCAACGGGCCGAAATGGTAGCGGGAATTGGACTTGAACCCATGACCTATCGGGTATGAACCGATTGCTCTAGCCAACTGAGCTATCCCGCCATATTACCGCACATCTGCGACTTGTTTATTTTATCACAAGTGCTTTGATTTGTCAATACTTTTTTTGAAAAAATTCAAAAAAATTTTTTGAGCCCAAAAATCTTGCTTTGAGAGGCTTTTTTGCTTGTAATTAAAACAAAAAACTATTGATATTATATGAATAATGTGATAAAATACGTTATAGTGGGCAAGTGTGTCCGCAATTTATAAAAAGGATGGGAAAGCTATGGATAAGATTTTAATAGGACTTCTTATTTTTGTGCTTATTATAGGATTGATCTGCGGAGCATTTTATTTGCTAAACGAGGGCAATTCTAAAAAAATGATGGAATACATCGACACCTTTAAGGTTGACGCAATCAATCGTCTTGATCCCCAAAAGGACGAGTATGGCAATTGGTATTTTACCACCGACGAGGATTTCAAGGTGCTTCACCTTACAGATATACATATCACAGGTGGTTTTGCCAACAAAGAGCAGGACAAAAAGGCGATTAATGCCGTTGCTGCTATGGTAACTGCAGAAAAGCCCGATCTCGTTATTATTACTGGCGATATTTCATTCGCAATTCCCAACACGGGAACGATAAATAATAGATATGCGCACGAGATGTTCATTCGTCTTATGGAAAACCTTGGTGTTTATTGGACTGTTACCTTTGGTAACCACGACGACGAGTCATTCAACTATCATAGACGTCAAGCAGTTGCTGATATGTATGCAGAAAATACGAATGAAAAATGTTTGTTTATGCAATCTCCCGAGGGTGTTTCGGGTATGGGCAACCACGTTATAAACATTAAAAACAGTGCGGGTGAGGTTACTAAATCGCTTATTATGGTTGACACTCACGCTTACGTTCATACGGGACTTATTGGCGGTACAATAGACTCAATCTTTTGGAAATACGATTGTGTTAAGCAGGATCAGGTTGATTGGTATGTAAATGTGATAGATACTTATCAGCCCAAGAGCTCACTTATGTTCTTCCACATTCCTCTTATAGAAACCAAAAATGCGTATGATGAGTACGTTGCGAACGGAAGAAAGGATACCGAAAACGTAAAATGGCTCTTCGGTGTTGACGGTGAGGATAGAAATGACGAGGTGGTTTTCTCATCCAGACTTGAGAATCAACAGCTCTTTAACAAGGTGCTTGAGCTTGGCAACACCAAGGCAATGTTCTTCGGTCACGACCATTTGAATAACTTTGTGCTTGATTACAAAGGCGTTTTGTTCTCTTACGGATACAGCATTGACTATTCCGCTTATAGCGACATTGATGAGAGTGGATTGCAGCGCGGATGCACAGCTTTAATACTTACTCCTAACGGTGAGTTTGGTATTGAAAATATAGTTCACGAAAATTATTATCAAGACAAATATAAGCCCGTTTACGAAAAGGAAACGGTGGATATGACCCCATATTACGAGCAATAAAGGAGAAAAATTATGTCTAACAAATATTACATTGGAATCGACCTTGGCGGTACTTTTATCAAGGGTGGAATCGTTAACGAAAAGGGAGAAATTTTGATTTGCGACAAGACTCCCACAGAGGTGGAAAAGGGTGACAAGGGCGTTGCGGCTAATATCGCGCGCCTTGCTAAAGATCTTCTCGAGAGACAGGGAATCGATATTTCCGAGGTTGAGGGACTTGGTATTGGCTCTCCCGGTATGATTGATTCAGCTGAGGGCAACGTTGTTTACGCGAACAATCTCGGCTGGGAAAATTTTAAGATTTGTGATGAATTGTCACGTCTTCTTGGCGGTATTAAGGTTAAGATTGGCAACGATGCAAACGTTGCGGCGCTCGGTGAGGTAAAATTCGGTGCGGCTCGCAACTACAACAGCGCAGTCATGATTACACTTGGCACCGGTGTTGGTGGTGGTATCGTTATTGACGGCAAGATCGTTGAAGGCAACAAGGGTGCAGGCGCGGAGCTTGGACACATTGTTATCGTTAAGGGTGGAGAGCAGTGTTCTTGCGGACGTCGTGGTTGCTTTGAGGCATATAGCTCAGCTACTGCGCTTATTCGCGACACAAAGAGAGCAATGGAGGCTCATCCCGACTCAAAGATGTGGGAATGCGGCTCACTTGATATGGTTTGCGGAAAGACAGTATTCGATTATGCACCTGTTGACGTTTATGCAAAAGAGGTTGTTGATTCTTACATAGAGCATCTTGCTTGCGGACTTATTAACTACGCAAACGTTTTCCGCCCTGAGGTAATTCTTCTCGGTGGCGGTGTGTGTGCTCAGGGTGACAATCTTATCGTGCCCTTGCAGAAGCTTATGAATAAGGAAATTTATGCAGGAGAAAAGGGTCCTCAGGTACCCATTCTTATCGCTGAGCTTGAAAACAGCGCGGGACTTCTTGGTGCGGCGGCACTTTTAATGTAAATTTAATTAACGCGATGCCCCCATAATCCATGGGGGCATTGTTGGTTGAAAATTGGGATTTGTCGAGGAGTTAGCACTCGCTCTGCGCGATTGTTTCGTCCACCTTTTCAAAGGTGGCGCCCGCGCGGCGCTAGCGCGAAAAACGCCATTTCTTTTTTGCAAAGCTTTTTTCTTTGTGGCTCTAATGCCAAAGAAAAAAGCGTCTAACAAGTCTTGATAGCAAAGCCGTTTAGCCGCTTTTCTTTGACAGTATAGGCGCCACGAGAACCCCCAAAACTCGACTTCGCTCGTTTCGGGGAACCCCATCCGAAAAGCTAACAAAAGAAACGCCGAGCACAGGGCTACTCGCCCCGCACCCTCGGTCGCTTTTTGAAAAAGCTCCGCAAAACTTTTTATGGATTGGTTTGTGCGAACATCCCTATAAATCAAAATTTGAAAAAATAAATTGAATGGGTAAAATTATGATCAAAAATGAATTTTTCACTTTAAATAACGGAATAAAGATACCTGCCATTGGCTTTGGCACTTGGCAGGTGGCTGACGGAGACGAGGGATATTTTGCCTGTCTTAATGCCTTAAAGCACGGATATCGACATATTGACACGGCATTTGCTTACGGAAACGAGCAAAGCGTTGCGCGTGCGCTCAGAGATAGCGGACTTTCGCGCGAGGACGTGTTTTTAACCACTAAATTGCCCGCTGACATTAAGACCTATGAGGGTGCAAAAGAGCATTTTGAAGCATCCTTGAAAAATCTTGACACGGATTATATCGATTTATATCTTATTCACGCTCCTTGGCCGTGGAGTGACGTTGGGAACGATTATACCGAGGGTAATATTGCCGTTTGGCGCGCGATGATTGACCTTTATAACGAGGGGAAGGTGCGCGCGATAGGTGTATCTAATTTCCACGTTAAGGATATAAAGGCAATAGTTGACGCGACGGGATTTGTGCCTGCGGTGAATCAGATAAGATATTTTATCGGCAACACGCAAAATGAGATAACGGAGTATTGTCAAGCAAACGGAATACTTATCGAGGCGTATTCTCCCTTGGCGACGGGCGCCCTTGTTGAACACGAAAGGCTTGTTGCTATGGCAGAGAGATATGGAGTTACAATTCCTCAGCTTTGCATAAGATTTTGCATTGAGAACGGAACGTTGCCCTTGCCGAAATCGGTAAACGAAGCGCGCATAAAGGCAAATCTTGAGGTCGATTTTGAAATTTCAAAGGAAGATATGGCATATCTTAATTCTTTGTATCACATAGGCCCCACAAGACCTTATAGAAGTTAAATAAAAACCCCGACGGAGCGTAAAATCCGTCGGGGTTATTTTATTCTGTTTCTTCTTCTAAATCATCTTTTTTGAAGATCATGACGTCATTTTCGTCACCGTCTTCGTCGAGGGGAAAAATTATATTTCCAATCAATCTTTGATTACACTTCAGGCAACGCACAAAGCCGGTGTTTCCGTCACCTGCCATGCCGAAGCACTGCTGAAAATTTACGTATCCGCATCCGCACGATACCCTGTGAGTTTTTCCATCTCCGCAAGAGGTATATGAGTACGAATGATTGTGATCTATGTTTATGCCGCATAATTCGCAATTATCAGATATAGTACCTTGGATCCAACTGTGTTCTTCTGCATTTAGTGATTTCATTCCACATTCACAATAGCCGTAATGCACGTCCGTGTTGTAGGGATCATATTTATACTCGAAGGTGTAATCGTGTTCACCAATCACATTTTTATGTCCGCAATCGGCACATTTTTCGGAGCAAGGTAAATACTCCTCGTAATTGTGATTTGATTCTATATATTCATTGCACTCGCAGTATGCTCTGTGTGTAGATGAGTTTAAGTAATAACATAAATATGTATAATCGTGATTTCTTATTTGATGCTTGTAATCACAAATTCGGCATTTTTCGTAGCAAGAATCAAATGGCTCAAATTCGTGTGCCTCGGTATATGTATCTCCGTCACAGGAATAGGTGTGATGTGTTGCAGTCCTTTCGCTAAATGTTGTATCATAATAATAATCATCATCTTCCTCATTACCACGATAATCTAAAATAGTAGCAACTTCATCACGTGCATACATTTCGTTAGGAGCTATAGGGGAAAGGTCGTCTTCATCTAAGTGTATATCTTGATTATAATATGCCGCCCAAATAAGCTCCGAACAATACCAGTCAACCGCTTCTTCGCTTGAAGACTTGGTGGGTACCAATAACCATGGCTTTTTAGGGTCGCTCTCGCACTGTTCTATGGCCCACTCTATAGCTCCTTGAATTTGCGCATCAGTAGCATTTTTTACTCTCATAATACTAACTTGCTTTCCCGAAAATCTCGCTGGCGTCATCAATCCATATATTACTCCACCATCAAGCACAACCTCTATCATTAAAACGTATGGAGGATTTTCTTCATCTCCCTCAAACACATCAATAACCATACCGATATGACCGGTCCAATCGGCAAAAATAACGGCATTATTACGTTCATATACAATATCACCCGGTTTCAAGTAAGTTAATAACTCCATCTTCTCGTCATAACTTATATCAAAATTTATTATTGGTTTTCTATTTGCATCAAGCTCTATCCTATACCATTCTTCACCCTCTGCAACTTCACCACCGGGGATACTTCTAACGGATGCTTCTTCATCTTCAATCTCATCAACAACCACAGCATTATCTTCTGCGTTAATTTCTTCTTGAGATATAGCATACGTGTTTATTGGTAAACATAACAAAACGACGAGCATTAAAACAAATAATGTGGTTAATGTTTTCTTCATAAAATATTTCCTTTCTTCTTTTCTTTTCAATCAAATTCAATCTAAATCAATAGACCAAAGACTAGCTATTATACTGGGGGTTTCATACGAAATAGACATTGCTTCTCCAATAGCAACTGTTACTGTATATCTACCCAATTCTCCATAAATTCTACCAGCAGAAAAACTAATTGTAAATCCATTTCTCTCCAAAGCAGTAACAACTTCTTTTTGGGTTGAATGTAAAGTTAGTCCAAACATATTTACTTTAGGGTCAGTTATTACAATAGCTGAAATTCTCTTCGTTATACCTAAATCAGCTAACGGATAATTTTTAATGTAGTAAACAACACAATTTTCGGGTTTAGAATAATTCCCATCCTCGTCAATTATCGGTTGATATTTTGAGTCCAAATAAAGTTCTGATCCATAGAAAGTTTTAAGCAATATTGCATTATCAGTATCAAGTTTGTCCAAAAGCCAATATTCGAGGTTAGTATCCTCGGGTTTTTCGATTTTTTCACTTCCGCACGACGAAAGCATAAGCGTAAACGTGCAAAGTAAAAGTATTAATGCGATTATTTTTTTCATAACTAAATTCTCCTTGTTTATTTTTAGTTTTGTATATACTATTCTTTTGGACGTCCAAAAGGAGGCGTATATGCTATCTTACCAAAGTAAATTGAATTACCTATAGATATTACTTTGCGTTGGATTATTATTTTTTTATTATAAAAAATATAAATTTCAAGTTTTTCGTTTCTGATATTGCATCGCTCTTCCCATGGACCATCTATATAAAATCCCATCTTTGAAAAAGTTTCTACAATTTCTTCCTTTGTTGAATTTATAGTCAATCCCCAAACGCTGACATCAGGATCAGTTATCTGAATGTATAAAATTCTATCTATACCAATTTCGTCAGTTGGATAATTTCCAAAATGATACGCAACATACTCTTGGGGCGCACTCAAACTGCCATCATCGTTAACTATTGGTTCATATTCGTTAGATAAATGACCTATTTTGTCAATATAGGTAAAATCCTTCTTATTCGGCTTGTCCAAAAGCCAATATTCGAGGTTGGTATCCTCGGGCTTTTCGATTTTTACGTCGTTTCCGCACGAGGAAAACATAAGTGTAACGGTGCACAGTAAAAGTAATAATGCGATTAACTTTGTTGCGCTCGCTTTAATTTTTCCGTTTTTCATAGTTTTGCTCCTTTTTTGGTTGTTTTTTCATTGTTTTCATGGTTTTGAGGTCCTCCTTAATATAATATATATTGCACCCTTCAAAAGGCAAATTTTCCCTTTTGAAAAAGTGTTCTATAT
>JAZLBH010000094.1:0-16360 GCA_045613605.1 Eubacteriales bacterium | reverse complement strand
TAGGCTCCCTCCGAGAGGGGGCTCCGCGAAGCGGTGGAGGAGAGTGCGAGATTTTATTGTTATCACTCGTGATGTGAGGAGATATTTTCTATAATTTCGCAGGCTCCCTCCGTCACCTTCGGTGACACCTCCCTCTCGGAGGGAGGCTTTGGTGCAAACAATCTCA
This sequence comes from Eubacteriales bacterium, assembly GCA_045613605.1. GTDB lineage: Bacteria > Bacillota > Clostridia > Oscillospirales > CAG-272 > RGIG4608. Next base: position 16,194 of record JAZLBH010000094.1, on the reverse strand, counting down.
ACTGACCGATAAATCCCAATTTGTAATATAGGGAGTCCTTTTTTATGGGACCCCCTATTGTGTTTTAATTAATACTGACGACCCCAAACAACCATATGCTTTGCGGGTTTACCACAGCAAGCGCATACGTCGGAGAGCTTTTCCTCGTTGAAGGGGATGCAACGGGACTTAACGCCGCCTGTTACGTCCTTGATCTTATCCTCGCATTCAACCTCGCCACACCACATTGCTTTAATGTAGCCGGGCTTGTTTGCCGCGATGTCAACGAACTCTTCGAAGTTAGTTGCAACGTGAGTCTTTTCTTCAAGGTTCTTTCTCACTCTGTCGCAAAGCTCGTCGTGAACCTGGTTGAGCATTGCCTCAACCTCTTCCATAACGTTGTCAAGTGAAACGAATTTCTTTTCTCTTGTTACACGGCTAACGAGCACGCAAGAGTTATTTTCGATATCCTTAGGACCGATTTCAAGACGAACGGGAACGCCCTTCATTTCGTACTGGCTGAACTTCCAGCCTGTTGACTGGTCGCTATCGTCAAGCTTTACGCGGAATTTCTTTGCAAGCTGACGGCGGAGCTCATCCGCTCTTTCAAGCACGCCTTCCTTATGCTGAGCAACGGGAATGATTGCAAGCTGAATGGGAGCAATTGCGGGAGGAAGGATAAGACCGTTATCGTCACCGTGTGTCATGATGATCGCACCGATCATACGGGTGGAAACACCCCAAGAGGTCTGGTGGGGATATCTGACCGTGTTGTCTCTGCCTGCAAAGGTGATATCGAACGCGCGTGCGAATCCGTCACCGAAATAGTGAGTTGTGCCGCCCTGAAGCGCAACACCGTTGTGCATCATGGGTTCGATTGTATATGTTTCTTCGGCGCCTGCGAATTTTTCCTTGTCGGTCTTTCTACCTGTGATCGCACGAATGGCGAGAGCGTCGCGATAGAAGTCCTCATATACCTTGAGCATTGTGAGTGTTTCTTCTCTTGCTTCTTCAGCTGTTTCGTGCATTGTGTGACCCTCCTGCCACAAGAATTCACTTGTACGAAGGAAGGGACGTGTTGTTTTTTCCCAACGAACTACTGAGCACCACTGATTGTAGAGCTTAGGAAGGTCGCGGTAGGAGTGAATTACGTTCTTGAAATGCTCGCAGAAAAGTGTTTCGGAGGTGGGACGAACAACAAGTCTTTCAGCAAGCTTGTTCTGACCGCCGATTGTTACCCAAGCACATTCGGGAGCAAATCCTTCAACGTGATCCTTTTCGCGCTGAAGAAGTGATTCGGGAATGAACATGGGCATGTAAACATTCTCGTGACCGAGCTCCTTGAAGCGAGCGTCAAGATTCTTTTGTATATTTTCCCAGATAGCATAGCCGTAGGGACGGAAGATCATGCAGCCTTTAACGCTGGAATAATCCATAAGCTCCGCTTTTTTGCACACGTCGGTGTACCACTGGGCGAAATCAACGTCCATAGATGTGATTTGTTCAACTAATTTTTTGTCTTTTGCCATTTTCTCAAATGTTTTGACCTTATAACCGCTATAAAGTCGGGAAGCTTTGTGTTGAATTTACCTCTTTGGGCAGGCAAAACTCCCCACGGAAGTGTATAATGCGCACACTTTCCTATCATAATAAATAATGATAGCATATTTTTCATATTTTGTCAACGGGAGAAACGTTTTATGTTGCAAAAAAAGGTAAATTTATTTGGACTTGAGATCGATGATATACCGTTATCGCGCGCGCTGGAGCTTGCAAGGGTCAGCTTGAAGGGTGGGGAGGAGAGGGTGTTTTTCACCCCGAACCTTGAAATGCTTGAGGGTGCGCGAAAAAACGAAAAAACGAGAGATATTCTAAATTCCGCATCAGTTTTACTTCCCGACGGCTCGGGTCTGCTATTGGTGTCCGAGCTTTTGGGCACACCGATACGAAACAGGGTCGCAGGTATTGATTTTGGAGAAAAATTAGTTGCTCTTTGCGAAAAGGAGCGCAAGAGACTGTTTTTGCTCGGTGGGGCAAGTGGAGTTGCCAAGCGTGCGGCAAAGCGATTGATAAAAAGGTACCCTGATTTGATAATTTGCGGTATTCATCACGGATATTTTAATTTAGAAGAAGAGGGGGAGCTTATAAAAAAGATACGACGCGCCGAGCCCGATGCTTTGATTGTGTGCATGGGATTTCCAAGGCAAGAAAAATTTGCATATGAGCATCAAAAGGATTTTTCCGATATCAAGGTTATTGCTTGTCTTGGCGGTGCTATCGATGTTTGGGCGGGTTTGAAGCTACGCGCGCCCGATATCATTCAAAAAATCCATCTTGAATGGCTATGGCGAATAATGGGCGAGCCTTGGCGACTTAAAAGATTTATTTTGTCCTTGCCTGCATTATTTTGCGCGCTGGGAATTAAAACGAAAAAATGAGCATATAATCAAACAGAGCTATCTTTTTGGGAGGTTTTTATGTTTATTTATTCAATGCGCGCAAATACAATTAAATTTTTTGCCGTTATTTGCTTGGCGCTTACGGCACTTATCATACTTGTGGCATTCGTGCCGACCTACGTAACGGGGGACGACGTTGCGCAGGCCGGGGTCGATGCGTCGTATAACTATGAGAAGATCAAGAGCAACGAGGACAGGATCAATTTTTTGAAGCAATTCGGTTGGGAGGTCGAGGCGCAACCGCTTAAGGAGCAGCAAGTGACGATTCCCAAGGAATTTGACAAGGTTTTTGCTGCTTACAACGAGATCCAAAGAAAGCAGGGGCTTGATCTTTCATCGTTCAAGAAGAAAAGTGTAATGCGCTATACTTACGTTGTAACGAATTATCCCGATTATGAGGGCGAGGTCTACGTAAATCTGCTTGTGTATCGCAACAACGTTATCGGCGGTGACGTATGCTCCGCGGACGTTAATGGATTTGTGCACGGATTTGAGAGAAAATAGAGAAGGGAGCAACGCTCCCTTTTATAATGCGATTTATAAATATAACAAAAACAGAAGTGGCCTCTAACTGTGAGTCGTAAATTCACAATTAAAGGTCACTCCTCGTGCTCCTTAATATCTAACATCCTTCTTAATCCTCTCTTTCTACTGTCTACCCCAAGCGTACCAAATTCCTCTTTTATCACAAAACATTATTCTGAATGGAAAATCCATATTTGACATTTGAAATAAGCTCCGGTGGGGTGATGGTCCTGTCTTTTCATCAAAAGCAATTCGAATCCGACTATATATCAATTCTTTTTAAGTGACTGGAACCTTTATCGTTCTCACTTGCTCCGTTCGGATTTTTCACGGTGAATTAACTTATGAGAAAAGAATTATTTACTTTTTCATTGGCTTGTACCATCCTTTCTTTGTGATTTAATTATATCACGATTTTTCTCAGAAAGCAATTGGCATAGTGTTTGAAGTTTTAGTACCATTTTTGTGCAATGGGGAGAACTTTATTCCAAAACTCAAATTGGGTATTTACAAAGTGATTTTTTTGTGATATACTGTAAATGTTGAGGGCTTGTTGGAGCTCTCTTTTTTGTTTTGGGTACCTTTGGTGTTCAAATTTTGATTTATAGGGGAGTTAGTTTTATATAATGGCGGGTCGTCGGGGACGTCGACCCCTACGGTTTTGCACCGATATTATTGGTGTTGCCGCGAAGCCCTATAAAAAGTTTTTTGGTTACTTTTTTTCAAAAAAGTGACCGATAAATCCCAATTTAATATTTGATTACATTGGATATAACTTTACAAAATGAAAAATATGTGATAAAAGTGGAAGTTTTAATAATGATTTGATCATAAATCTTTTGTTTATATAAAAAACTGTTGCAAAATGATAGAATCGGTAACACTTGACAGAATGTTGATTTAAGTATATAATAAAAAACAACAAAGAAAACTGCGATTATAGCAGTCAAAATTTGGGAAGGAGGATATTATGATAAAGATAGCCATTTGCGATGACGAAAAAGAGTTTCGCAGTATGATAGAAGAAATGCTCAATCAATACATCAAAAATACTGATACAGAGGCGCAAGTTGATATATTCACTAACCCGTCAGAGCTTATAGATGCTACTGAAAACGGTACGATTTATGACATATATCTTTTGGACATTTATATGCCCGGAATCACAGGAATGAGTTTTGCAACAGAGCTTCGTAGTCGAGATATAAAGAGCTCCATTATATTTTTAACATCCTCCACAGACCACGCACTGGAGGCATTTGGGGTTAATGCAACTCATTATCTTCTGAAGCCATTTACACTGAAAACTTTTTATGTGGGCATGGATAAGGCAATGCAGAACTTAACCACGCACCGCAACGACAGTATCGTTCTTAAAGTTGATCATGAGTATTGCAATGTTCTTGTGTCAAAAATCTGTTATTGTGAGGCAGAGGACAAATATCAGTCAATCCATCTTACAAACGGCGAAAGATTGCTTGTACGCATCACAGGGTCAGAGCTCTATAAACAGCTTTCGGAATTCAACTGTTTCTATCATTGTGGAAGAGCACACATTATAAATTTGAATTATATAAGCAAATTAACGCAAAATGGTGTTATATTAAAAAACGGTATAGAACTTTCTCTCCCGCGTGCTGTAATTCCCGACTTGCGCACTGCATTTTTCGATCACTTTAATTAGGAGGTAGATATGTTTTTAGTTCCTCATATAGTGTTTTTAATTCTAACTGTACTATCCCATATCGGTGCCTCTTTATTTTTTGCAAAACCTCGTTTTAATAAGGCAATAACAGCCATTATTTGGATGATCTATGGCATAGTATTCTTGATTTTGCCACTGGATACGCCTGCTATAAATTTCTTTGTTTCATTTGGTCTTCATCTTGTACTATTTTTTACTACTACCGCAGGTCGCACTGTCGAAAAAGGTTTTTTGTTCTTCAGCTATGCCACAACTTATACTTGTTTTAGTTCGCTGTTTAATATACTAAATAACAAATTAAACAACACGGTAGTAATAATTGCTTCTTCTTTCGTATTAATGACGATTATGCAGATTATTTTGTATATGGCTTTACTTCCCTCATTTAGAAAAGTTGCAATGTATATCCGAGAGGGTTGGGCAAAATTCTATGGAGTAGTAATCAGCTTTTGGGTTCTTATTGTCGGGCAATCAGTGTTTACCCTGATGAAGCCAATGACAACACAGGAAACCATCATATTTTTACTTACAATATTGGCTTTTTGCGTTACCTATATCGCCATATTCAATAGCATGAAAAATATCGTGGAATTATCACGGGAAAAGCAAAATTCATTAAATACCGAGCTTCTACAAACACAAGTTGATGCTCAAGCTAAAGAAGCAAAAATAGTAAGTCAAAATCGCCACGATATGCGCCATCATTATCAAGCGTTAATGTCATTGGCAACTGATGGTGAAATGGATAAAATCATTGATTACTTAAAGCTGCAAAGCGAAAGCATTGAAGCTATGACTACAGGGCGCTTCTGCGAAAACGAAACGATTAACAGTATTTTGAAAGTGTATCACAAAAAGGCAAAAAATCAAAATATAGCTATCGATATTTGTGCAGCAGTAAAACCCAATATATCAGTCCCCTCACCAGCGCTAGTTACTATTGTCGCTAACACATTGGAAAATGCACTTCACGGCGCAAGTGATAGCAAGAGTGCCACTCCATATATAAAAGTGTCAATAAAGCACAAAGCAGAACGTTTGGTGATTTCCTGCGAAAACTCCTGCATTCCGTCCCTGAATTTTAAAGAAATGCCCGATTATTTGCAAGGCATAGGTATTCACAGTATTATTTTCACAACAGAAAAATATAACGGTTCGTGTCGTTTTTCCGCAAATAACGGTACGTTTACTGCTACAATCATTATGGATGAATAATTAAATAAAATTTTGAACTGCTTCAAATGTATGTTTGAGGCAGTTCTTTTTTTATTTTGCTTTCAAATTCGCGACAAAAAAATACTGTTTCGCGACATTTTTTGAGGGATGTGACCAAAATATTATATTATATAATAAAATATATCATAATTTTTTCAAAAACAAGGAGGACTTATGACTAAGAAGATTATCTCAATGCTTTTGGTCTTGTGTACTTTTTTAACTGTTCTTCCTATGAGCATTTTTGCAGAAGAAGTTGCTTCTATGAACGAATCAGTTCAAGAAGAACAACAACAGCAAGAAGAAACAACGGTTAAAAAGAAAATCACCTACGTTAAAAACGGAGGTGGATTTGCAGACGGAGTTATGTTTGCAACCGACTTTTTACCCGGAGAGGAGGTAGCACTTCCCGGTGATGATATCATCTCCCGCCCGGGACACGTGTTCAGCGGTTGGTATCTTGACTCTGATTTTGTGGGCGAAGCAATCACAAAGATTGATGCAACATTCACAGAAGACGTTATCCTCTATGCAAAATGGATTCCTTTGTTCTATACAATAGTAATCCCCGATGAAATATCTGCCGATGCAGGTCACTTTGACATTAACGCAACGGTGGGCGGTTTCTTTGAGGGCGACCGCGTTGATGTTTCAATCAATTCTGCTAACGATTGGCAGCTCATAAGCGGCAATACAGCTCTTCCATACACCGTTTCTAAAGACGGAAACGTATTCACAAACGGAAGCTTGGTTGCAAGCTTTAACACGAGTAGCAGTGAAAGATTTGATTGTGTGGTAGATACCAGCGCAATCAATCACGCAGGCTCATATACCGACATTCTCACGTTTAACGTTTCCTTTGTAGGTGTTGAATACACCGTAACTTACGAAACTGGTATTGGCGACGCGATTGAAGCCCATGGTATAAGAGCAGGCGCAAAATTTTCAGATTATATTAGCTACCCGACTTGTCCTTCAAATTACATATTTTCCGGCTGGTATTTGGATTCTGAATTTACAAAGCCACTTAGCAGTGAAGACGTAATTCTTGGAGATACCGTTCTTTACGCACAGTACTTTGAAACCAAGGAAATTCAACAAACCACATATCAGAACTATGCAAGAGCTTTTGATCAGTCCACAGATTTCCGCATTTTGATCGAAACTACGGAAGATATGACTACGGAAGATCTTGCAGAGATTCTCAGTTTGGAAAACCTTGGAACAAGTGCCACAGTACCTCTTGACATTGTGGGTTCGGGAACATCGTTCACGGTTGGTACAAGCGGTGGGTTCATTCCCGGTGCTTCATATAAGCTCATAATTGAGGGCGACCTTGTTAAGTTTGCCGGATATGACGAAAACGTAAAAGAATATCACTTTAGTATATACAAAGAAGAGGTTGCAAACGCAACACTTAATGATGACGTTAAGTATTTGCAGACCTCTGAAATATCAGCTCTTGCCGTAAACGGTGCTTTGGTAACAAATATTACACCTCAAACCGTTAAAAAGGGTGAAGGCGAAAATGCCAACGAGGGCGGCTCTGCTACAATGGGCAGCTTCATTTGTGAAGCAAAAAGCTTTAACGTAGGAGATATCGTTGCCGTGGGTGAAGCTGATGCTTTTGGTACGGCAACCGACCTTTATAATGAAGTAACATATATTGAGATAACCGGCAAGGACGGTAATCTCTATATCTATTCCAGCGCGAAAGCTACTGACGTCTTGTTTACACCCGACGTTCTTCCCTTTGCTAATGCTTGGGACACAGACGGAGATGCAAATAACTATTCCATCACGGTTTCTGTATCTGATATGGACTTTTCCGCTGAGAAGTATAGTGTAATTGGTCTTTCTTCTGAAACTGAAATAGAAGTTGGCGATTTTATTGCCTTCTACGACGGAGTAATGGCTGACGACGGTACCGGCGCAACTGTAACAGCTTATGCACGTATACTTACAGTTGTAGTATCCGACGATTATTATGTAATTACATACGAAACCACAACATACGATGAGTTCCGTTCCGCAATGGATATTTACAACAATCAGACCGTTGACGGTGACAATTTAGTTCCTGAAGAAAAACGCGAAGCGCTTGAAGAAAGCATTGCACAAAGCGCACTTGAAAGCGGATTTGCTGATGATGCGGCAGTACAGCTCCTTGCTGCAACGTTCACTCCCGAGGCTTTGGAAGAGTTAGGAATATCTTCTTTAAGCTACACACCTTACAGAAGCGACAGGCAGATGGCTAAAACTGATAGCTCCAGTGGCAAGCTCACAGCGAAAGCATCAATTTCCAAACTGCGCGTTTCAATTGTAAGAGACTTGGTACACTTTGAAGGCAAACAGGGTATCCGCGTTGTATTTGAGCTTGACATCAAGATTGTTATCGCGGGCAAAGAAGTTGCTTTTGGTATTACCCTCTCATCAATGATTGAGCAAGAAACCATTATTGACATCAAGACGAATTGCCAAGCCGAGTGGGATAACTGGGGTATAATTCCTTACATCAAAGAATATTACGCAGAAGCATCTGTAGATATATATAACTACACATCAGTAGGTGTTGGTGTTATTATAGTCACCAAGGAAGCTGAAAACGAAGAAGATGAGCCCGATAAGCTCATCGGACATAAGACAACTGTAGCCGAACAACTTGAAAAATATTTCGAGGGACTCGGCGGTGAAGAAAAGGAAAAAAAATTATTTGATTATTGCAACAGACTTTTCGAAAGAGGTAAAGATGCGGTAGAAGACGAATTAGGAAAAGATGGCACAGAACCGGATCCCGGTATTAAAGGCCATATATGGACAGTTGCTACCGTTATTATTGACCCCAACAAACTCTATGTTGGCAACGGCTCTGCATCAGTTACTAAATCTATTGCTACACAATACGCAAAAATGCTTGACCGCGAATCCGACTGGGTAAATCTTTTGAAACAGGAAATTGGTAAAATCCATATAATGATCTGTTGGGGTATTATAGATTTAACCTTCTCGGTAGATTTTGTAATTCAAGGAAATCTAAATCTTTACGCAGGTATATCCTTCTGGTATGAAAATGCCAACAGAAATATCTATGCATTCCAAGTGTTTGCCGGAAAGTTTACGAGTGACACAGTCAGTCTTATAGAAGAAAAATATGAATTTGCCTTCTACATGCTAGGCACTATCGGCCTTAGAGTTGGTCTTGATTTTAATCTTAAGGTAGGAATTTTGACCACGGATCTTGCTTCCGTTGGATTGACGTTTAGCATAGGCCTTTACGTTAGAACATACGGATATTTGCATTATCAGTTGAAATATTCCGAATCTGCAGGTAAATCAACCAACTGGACAGGAGCATTTTATCTTGACTTTGGTCTTTATCTTGAGCTTGGATTAACAGTCGATGCAGCTAAAGGCAACCTCGAAATTGAATTTGACCTTCTCGAAAAGGAATTTTGCTGGGTTGAAGCAGGAAGTAAAATGACCGCAGTTGACTTTGCTTATGATCAAGACGAGGTTGACGAAATTTCTCTCAAAGGTCATAATAACTCGGCTCAGCTCCCCGATGGACTTTTCGATATGAACTACCTTGATCTCAAGGAAGGTCTTGATGACGGTGAATTCTTCGTTGAATCAAAGGATAGATTCACAGATTTCACAATAACAATAACTAACCCTGCATTTACATACGATATCGTTAACAACGTAATAATGGTTGAGCCCGGTGATGAACCTGTTGAAGAAGGCGAAATGATTATTACTTGGGTAGGCGAAAAGGCTGCATTCGCTAAGAATCAGTTTGAAAGAAGGATTCCTCTTTATTGGGATAATCTTCGTGACGGATATTACATCGCATACGATACAGCAGGCGGTTCTAGCGTAGAACCCACCGTTACAAAGTTCGGTGCTGAGGTTGTTCCTCCCGAAAATCCCACTCGTCGTGGTTACGATTTCACAGGCTGGTATCTCGATGCTCTTTGCACTATCCCCTATGAATTCCCTGCAACCATGCCCGATGAGGACGCTCTCGTTTACGCAGGTTGGACTCCCGCATCCGTATATTACACAGTAGAACACTATACTCAGAATATCGGAGGCAACGGATATACTCTCTATGAAAGAGAGAAAATTACAGCAATTAACGGAACTGTTGTTACAGGACCGCTTAAGAATTATGAGGGCTTTACTGCTCCCGATGCAATAACTGCTACAGTTACTGCCGATAGCGGTATGGTAATCAAATATTACTATACAAGAAATACTTATACAGCAACCTTTGATTATGGTGTTGGTGGTATGGAAGACCGCGATAGAGTTATAACCTATTATTACGGACAAACAGTTGAACCACCGGTATTCACATATCAAGGCTTCTACTTTAGTGATTGGGTGGGCGACGAATTGCCCGAAACAATGCCTGCACACGACTTTACAGTCACAGCTCGTTGGGGATGTTCTTCCGATACACCTTATCGTGTAGAATATTACCAGCAAAATGCAAATGGCAATGGATATACTATTGTAGAAATTCTTAATTTGAAGGGTACAACCTACGATTTCGTGGATGCTCCGGAAAGAGAATACGAGGGCTTTACTCTTAAGTACACTCCCGTAAGTCATCCTATTTCAAGCAAGGGTAATACTGTAATTAAGGTTTACTTTGATAGAAATACACATAACGTTAATTACGTTGACAACGGAGCAAATGCTCCCATAGCTTCTGAAACTCATCGTTATGGCGAAAACTTTATTCCTCAAGTTCCCACAAGAACAGGATATGGTTTTGCAGGATGGTTTGTTGACGAAGAACTTACGGTTCCATTTAACGGATATATGACGGACGGCGAGCTTACCCTCTATGCAAAATGGGAAGCAGGTGTTGTCGGTTACGTAGTAAATCATAATATCCAAAACGCAAATAATAATTCTTATACTACAACCACAGTTTACGGAAATGCTACAGCTGACACGGTTGTAACTCCCGAGCTTATTGAGGTTGGCGAAGGATTTATTGCTCCCGAAACTCAAACTGTTACAGTAAGAGCTGACGGAACAACAGTAATCAATTACTATTACACTCGTGAGATACATACCCTCACAGTTAATAAGGCGGACGGAAGCGATCCCATAACAGTGGATTACAAGTACGGTGCTAACGTAACAGTTACAGAACCCACTCGTACAGGTTATACATTCACAGGATGGGATATAGAAATTCCCGCAACAATGCCCAATAGCGACATTACAATTACTGCTTCTTGGACAATTAATCAGTATAAGATAACCTTTAATTCAAACGGCGGTAGCGCAGTTGATGAAATCACCGCTAATTATGGCGATGCTATCACAGCTCCCGCAAATCCCACAAGAACAGGTTATACTTTCGCAGGTTGGGATATTACAATTCCCGCGACAATGCCTGCAGAAAATCTTGTTGCAACTGCTAAGTGGACGCTTAACACTTACTCGATTACAGTTAATACAGTATCGGGCTCAATTGGTAGCTATCCCACAACGTACACTATCGAATCAGGTGTAATCAATATTCCCGATCCCACAAGAACGGGTTATACATTCCTTGGTTGGACAGGAACAGGACTTTCAGGCGCAACAAAGAACCTTTCAATCCCTGCAGGTAGCACGGGTAACCGTACATATACTGCAACTTGGTCCGAAAATACTTACACCATTTCCTATGCGATTTACGGAAGCGGAGCTACAGGCACTGCTCCTGCAAAGGCAACGTTGAAGTATTCTCAAAGCTATACAATTCCCGCTAACCCATTCACACGCACAGGTTACACCTTTAGCGGTTGGTCAACAAGTGCAGGCGGCTCGGTTGTATATTCAGCAGGACAGTCCGTTTCTAAACTGTTTGCAACAAGCGGTTCAAACGTTACACTTTATCCTGTTTGGAAAGCTAATACATACACAATTAAGTATGCTAATTACGCATCAAGTGGCTCTGTATCATCTCAATCGGCTACATACGATACTGCAATTACACTTAGAAGCAACGGATTTACACGCACGGGCTACACATTCCTCGGTTGGTCACTTACAAGTGGCGGAACAAAGAATTTCAGTGCAAGCCAGAGCGTATCGAACCTCACTGCAACCAATGGCGGAACTGTTACGTTGTATCCTGTATGGCAGGCTAACACCTATACCGTTAAATATAACGCAAACGGTGGTAGCGGATCAATGTCAAATTCAAGCCATACTTATGATACAGCAAAGAGTCTTAATTCAAACGGATTCTCAAGATCCGGCTACATATTTATGGGCTGGTCAACAAATTCGGCTGCATACGAGAACCCCACGTATGCTAACGGTGCGAGCGTAAAGAATCTCACTTCAACCGCAGGCGCAACTGTTACACTCTATGCTATTTGGCTTGACTGTCAGTATCACTACAACAACTCCGGTGTTGTCAAGAAAGTAACCAATGACAGTAATCCTGAACTCTCATATTCTACGTGGAGTCAAGTAGATATTGATAAGCTTAAGCAGTACGGTTGTACCATTGCAGAAGTAACTATTTCATTCACTATAAATGAACTTAAAGATGGTTATCAGTATGTAAACATACGTGACTCATCCTTTGACTCGATTTCAGGAGGTGCTATGAAATACAACACCTCTGGTACGGGTACAGGAAGTGCTTCTCACACCTACACCTATTACCTTACAATCGATAGAGCGTCTGCAATACGTTTTTCACTTGATGAAAGTGGCTTTGGAGATAACACCTGGGAATTCAAAAACCTTACCATTACCATCAATTTCTATTAATATTTTGAGGTTATATTATGAAAAACACATCTAAACTAATAATTATCATATCCGTTGTGTTGTTGTTGACTCTTTCCCTTGGCGGATGCACTTGGTTCAAGAAACCTGATGCAACAACCACTAATCCAGGAATCAACTTTGACCCCAACGGTGGCAATCACGGAACACCCAATCCTCCCGCTAACAATGCGGGAGGTGGGGTAGCTATCCCCGGTTGGAGTGTTATTACCATTCCCGCAGGACAAACCGAGGTTACCGTGGATCTCCCCAATCCCGAAGCCAATAAAGACAAATACTATCTTTCATTCGAAATGAGAATGGCTGATACAGGTGAGGTGCTTTTCACAACCGGCTACGTTAAACCCGGTGAGAGCATCAACAAGGTTACTTTGAGCCGTCCCCTTGAAGCAGGTCAATATAACGTTATCATTCGCGTTCAACCCTGCAGAACAGACGGTTCATTAACAAACAATGCTGATATGAGTACAATACTCATAGTTAAATAAAAACAAAACAAAAAAAGAGAGGTAGATTAAAATGAAAAAAATTATTTCCATCATCCTTGCATTGTCCATGATTTCTATTCTTGGCATTTGTGTATTCGCAGCAGACAATAGCGTTACTGTTGAATACGAAGTAGCAGCAGACTACACAGTTGTAATTCCCGAATCCATCACCATGACAAACGGAAGCGCTACACAGACAATTAGCGTTACTGCCGGCTCTCTCATCTATGCCGATGAAACACTTGAAATCACAATCTCCAACTCCGCAAACTATGCTGACGGTTTCCGCATGGTAAACTCCAATAAAGCTGACGTGTATCTCGGTTATACCATCAAAGCAGGCGACTCTAACGTTGCTCTCGGTGACACAGTTCTCACAGCTTCTGCTGAAGAAGTATTCGCAGGTAAGGAAGTAAGCATCGTTGTTACCGCAGGTACTCCCACAGCAGCAGGTACTTATAGCGATATTCTTACATTCTCTATCGGAACCAGAAAATAATTAAAATAATAATCTTAAGAACTGATTTGATAAATTTTAATATTTTATCAAACATAAAATTCCAATAAAAAAACAACTAAAAGTAACGCGGTGAGCCGAAGCTCACCGCGTTACTTTATATAGATGTGATCGCTCTCTTGTATTTAACATCATTGTCAATGTAACTTCGCAAAAACAGAATGTACTCATTGTACTTCTTCTGTGTTATCTTGCTCACAAGCATGTTTCTATCGAAAAACTTATAAAATTGTGTGTAACTTTGTTTGTAGTGATTGACCGTTCCTTGCCTCAATTTTCTCTCGCGGCAGTTGTTCAAATAAAGGTCGCAACCTTGTTCAAAAGTGAGCTTTACACACCTTGACATTTTTAGCTTTTTCATTGCAAAAATCCTCCTTATATATAAAAAATATTGGACACATTACGAACGAAAATACGTTTATGATGTGTCCAACTTTTTTGTTTATGATTTTGTAGGGGCGGATTCCATATCCGCCCTTTTGTTTCGGGAGCATATGGAATGCTCCCCTACGAAGCCTTATAAATCAAGGATTATTTGCTCGCCTCTTCGATAGCAACCGCAACAGCTACAGTCATACCAACCATGGGGTTGTTACCTGCACCAATCTAGCCCATCATCTCTGTGCGTTAGTGAGTTTTGAGACGTATTAAAGGTTGAGAAAGCTTTATAAAATAAGCCTTTTGAGTTACCAAATACTTTCGCCGAACACATCACATTAAGTTTTGCTGAATGCATTATATCGTGTTTTGATACGTTCACGAATGGGCGGTTGGAATTGTTCGCAAAAAAGTCACAGATTCTATTCAATTTATGATGCTCACAAATAATTGCTCAAAGATTATATTAACATCAAGGCCAAGTTCTGTCTGGAACTTTAAATCGGTTGTATCTTGACGATGAATCAAGTTGTATTGACCCACTTATAATGTGCTTCCAGCTTTTCTGCATCTTAGTAATCTTTTAATGCTTCTTTAAACTCCTCTAATTTTGATTTTTTCTCGTTAATTATATAAAAACATTATTTTTCATGAGGTGGATTGTATGTAACATAATATAAGATATGACTAAGAACTGTTCGTTATCATTGAGCTTTTATATATAAAAATCTCACATTAAAATGTTTTATGGGGCTTTTTTGTTGTAAATATATAAAAAAAAACTATTTTGCATAAAAAATATGTTGAAATATTATATTTTTTCATATATAATAATAGTGAAAAGAATGTAAGCATTTTGCAAAAAAAGAGGTGTTTATATGAATAAAACACATTTTATGTGCGCTTCCGATGGTTTAGAGTTGAAATTATTGGAGTGCGGAAAAGAAAAATGTATTGCGAACAAAAAGTTTTCTTTTACTCCCAAGGGATATCATTTGTTTCATTATGTTATAAGCGGCAAGGGATATTTTGTTGATAATGGAAAGAAGCATTATTTAAAAAGAGGTCATATTTTTTATATTCCCCCCGGTGAAGTGCGTCATTATTTTCCAGATAACGATGATCCTTGGACGTATATTTGGTTAGGTTTTGATGGAACTAAAGCCCAGTATTTATTAAATCGTTCAGGATTTTCTGAGACTAATTTGATCTTTTTTGACGGAGAAAATCATCCGTTAAAGGGGTTATTTAATAATTTATACGACGTATATCAAGGTGCCGGTTTTTTAAATTTGGAATGCTTGGGATTGGGTTATCAAATTTTTTCCAATATGATAGATATATACATTAAGGAAACAAGATTATCCGATCCTGAAATACATTTGCATAAAGCCAAGGAATTTATATACAACAATTACCAATTTCATATTTCCGTGCTTGACGTTGCAACTAATGTCGGAGTTGCTTCTAACTATTTGTCAGGGATTTTCAAAAAATATGAAGGCATTTCAACCAAGCAGTTCTTAACCAAGGTCAGAATGGAACGGGCTTTGATACTCATCAAAAGTGAGCAGCTAAACATTAAAAAAATAGCCGAATTAGTCGGATATAAAAATCAGCTACATTTTTCAGGAGAATTTAAAAAGTATTTTGGATATTCACCAATGAATATACCGAAGAAAGGATATGGATATGAAAAAAATAATTAGTTTGTTACTCGCAGTTGTGTTGCTATTGGGATTAGTTTCTTGCAATCGTCCAAACAACAATAATAATCTTGTTGATGAATATGATGATGGCATTGAAAATTATTCCAGAACAGTTACTTTTAATTTTGGCCCCAAGAGTTTCACAGACACTTATGGTAGCCGTGTTAATGATGAAGAGCACGACTATAACAGTATCATTGTTAATCCCGTTAAGAATTTAAGAGATGATTTCTTGATGGGTGTGGACGCATCAATGGTTGCCAAGATTGAAGAATTGGGTGGCGTCTACTATAACGAGGACGGCAAAGAGCAAGACATCTTTCAAATTATGGCAAATGATGGCGTAAATGCCTTCCGTGTTAGAATTTGGAACAACCCCTACAATATGTTCAAGGAAGGCTATGGCGGT
>JAZLBH010000093.1:0-6547 GCA_045613605.1 Eubacteriales bacterium | reverse complement strand
TTTTATAATGGACCGTCGAGGTAACGAAGTGGCGCGAAGGTCTTAAAAAACAACACGGTGTGTTGTTTTTCCCTGAGCGTGACCGAGCCACAGCGAGACCGCCGGTCCCTACAAGGTTACATATATTTGAAAATAGTTTGTGCTAACTCCCCGATAAATCCCAATTTATCTATTCTCAATCAAATCAATAAATTCTTTAGAAAGCTTTGCTTTATACATATTGGGTGCAAAGCTTATGATATCCTCAAAGCCCTGCTTTGCTTCCTCATATTTACCGAGCTTATAAAGAGAAACTGCGCGGTAGAAGCTAACGTTGATTTTTGTCAATTTATGATTTTGCTTTTTGGGATTAAGCTCCTTAAGGTCGATGTTGCAAACGTCAACGACGTATTCGTAATCCTCATCAGAAAAGGCATCGAATTTTTCAAAAACAGAGAAATTATTAAGTATATAGACAAATCTTGGATTATCAGCCTTCAATTTTTCGTATTTTTTGAAGACGTCTATCAATTTATCGTATTCTCCGCGCTCAAAATACACGTATCCCTTGCGATAGAGACAGTTACATTTATCAACGGGATGGCGCGCCTTTTCTTCCTCTTTGGCAACGCCCTCTAAAATAGCGTCGTGGTTTCCTTTTGCCATATAGACGAGCATTTTATATCTTGTATTCTTTTTGCCAACACCAAGGGACAAGATCTTTTCAAATTTTTCGGGGTCGAGATCCTCGTACAACACGCTTTCGATATACTTTTCGCGCAATTTTTCAAAGGGAGTGCGAATAAAATAGGCAAGAAACACAATTCCAATCATGGGAATTATCAAATTTATCGACATGAGAAAAATAAGTCCTGCAACTGCAAGGATATAAAGCACTACGGTAAGTGCGAATTTGAGTCGGTATTCCTTAACGATTTGTTCCGGGGTTTTGTTTGTCATAATCAGTACCTCTTTTCTTATTCAAATATTTTCTTTTAGAAGGTTACGAATCCAATCGTCAAGATCCTCTAAGGGATCAAGCCTTAGCTCGTAAACTATAAATTTTCCCTCGCGGCGCGCCTCAACAAGCTCCGCGTCCCTTAAAACGGATAAGTGACGGGAAATTGCAGGCGGTGAGATATCAAATCGCTCGGCTATTTCACCGGCGGTCTTGCAGCCCTTTTTCAGCATTTTCAATATCTCTCGGCGCGTAGGATCACAAAGGGCAAAAAGTGTTTCTTGCATCATTTTTTACACCTCGCTGAAAGCATACGATTTTTGTAGTGAAGCGAAAACAATTAACAATTAAATTAAATGTTAAATGTATTATATCACACGCAAAATCCTGTGTCAATCGTTCCTGTAAAAAATTTCTTGAATTTTTCTCGAAAAATATCAAAAATAAGGATTGACGGAAAGGAATATTTGTTGTATAATCAATATCACTAAATATGAATTTCAAATCGTTCTCCTCCCTTATTTAAGAGGGTGGAGCAGCTTTTAGAGGATACTATGTTAAAAATCAGATTCAAAGATTGGATGTTTATGAACGTCGGCATGGTGCTTATTGCGATTGCCACGTATTTCTTCTTGGTTCCAAATCAATTCGTTACGGGCGGTATGACCGGTCTTGCGACTATTTTGAGTAGCCTGACTCCCTTAACCACCTCAACCTGGCTTATGTTTCTTAACGTTTGCATGCTTATTATCGGATTTATTTTCCTTGGTAAGAAAACAGGCTTTTGGACGGTTTATTGCAGCCTTGGTTACACAAGCATTATGTTGATTTTTGAAAGACTTTTCCCAATGCCCACGGGTGTAACGTTGACTGACGAGGCGTTTATGGAGCTTTGCGTTGGCATATTTATCTACGCGGCGGGAACTGCTATAATTTTCTACGCGGGTGCTTCAAGCGGCGGCATGGACATTATGGCTCTTATAATTCAAAAATATGCGAAGGTCGACGTTGGCAAGGCGGTGCTTTATGTAAATACTCTTATCGCTTGCGGTTCAATATTCGTATTCGGCGGTGTGGAAAGATCGATTCTTTCTCTTATCGGCTTGGCTGCCAATTCATTCTTTATCGATATCGTAATCGATAACTTCCATTCCTGCAAGTATTTCGTTGTTATTACCGACAAGACCGAGCTTGTTTCGGAGTACATTATGAATCAGCTTCACCACGGAGTTACCATTACTGATGCAATCGGTGCTTATACCCAAACAAAGAAGGGTATGATTCACACGGTTTGCCGTCGATATGAGGCAATTAAGCTTCGCGCGGCTATTAAAGAAATTGATGAGAATGCATTTATCGTGGTTACCACGAGTAGTGAGATCATCGGTAAGGGCTTTAGAAGTGTATAAATATAATGAAAGTTAAAAGAGGAGCGATCGCTCCTCTTTTTTGTTGGCTTGGGTGATAGTATAAAGTAAATTTTTAGTCAGATGATCGATGGTCGCGCCTACGGAGTGAGTGCGAACAGGGTGTGGTAAATTGGGATTTATCGAGGAGTTGATATTTTTTCTTGCGGGACGTGTGATGTCGCCGTCCCCTACGAGTTAGCACTAATTTTATTGGGATTGCCGCGAAGCCCTATAAAAAGCTTTTTGGTGTCAGGGGTTCCCCGAAACGAGCAGGCGCAGTTTTTGGGGTTCACGGGGACTTTTTCTCGAAAAAGTGACCGACAAATCAAAATTTTAAGTGCGGGAGGATGATATCCTCCCCTACAATTTTTGAAAAAGCAAATAAAAATTATCGTATCCATGAAAAAGATAAAGATACGATAAAGAAATACTCTAAATAAAAAAAGAAACGGTACACAAACTCGTGTTTTGGTACATATCCTCTTTCGAGGCAGACCTGCCGTTTCTTGTATGTAGTATATCACTATTTTGACTAAATGTCAATATTTAAAAAAAGGATGTGATTTATAATGAGACGTAGAGAAGGCTATAGAGTAGTTGATCGCGGTGATTATTATTTCTATCTTTGCTTTTGAAACGGACGGCCGATGACCGCCCCTACGAAGTATGTGCGAACAAGGTACGATAAATTGGGATTTAGCGGGGAGATTGAAAAAGTTAGCTTGCCTTTGTAACGGGTCGTCGAGGACGTCGACCCCTACGGTTTGCAAATTAAATTTTTTCGCATTTTTAGCCGTTTCGATAGCTAAATGTCTGTGATTTTGTTATAAAATTAGTATAGTCATTGTAGGGGTCGACGTCCCCGACGACCCGCCATTATATAAAACTAACTCCCCGATAAATCAAAATTTGAAGGAAGATTTATACTTGACTTTTGGGTACAAACGTAGTATAATGTCTTTCGGTGAGTTCGTAACCATCCTCACCTAAAACAAAACTAAGGAAGTACAAAAAATGAAAAGAAAAAATCAAAAAAGAGTGCGTTTTATAACGCTCTCGGCAACAATCGCGGCGCTTTACGTTGTTTTAACACTGATTTCAGCTGTTTTCGGGCTTTCGTCAGGAGCAATTCAAATCAGAATTTCAGAGGCGCTTTGCGTTTTATCGTTCTTTACCCCTGCCGCCATTCCCGGATTGACCATAGGTTGTCTTATTTCCAATCTTTTGACCGGTGCAAATCTGCTTGACGTGGTTTTTGGCACTCTTGCAACCTTTATAGGCGTCATAGGAGGTTATTATCTTCGCAAGAGCAAGTGGCTCATCACTCTGCCCACAGTTTTGGCAAACACGGTAATTATTCCGCTTGTCATCGTCTACGGATTCGGCGTGACGGACATGTCCTTACCCCTTATTGCGTTCACGGTTTGCTTGGGAGAGCTTATTTCCGCAACTCTGCTCGGCTCGGCATTATTGAGCGTTTTGAAAAGGTACAAATTCAACTGGAACTAAACAAAGAGAGAAGTCAAATTGACTTCTCTCTTTTAATTTATTGTTTTTTACCAAATAACGATTCTCTTTTCGGGGGCAATATACATTTGATCGTTTTCTGTTACGCCAAAGGTTTCATACCATTCGCTAAAGTTTCTTGGGGGCATATTTGCACGGAGGAGTGTGGGTCCGTGAACGTCAACCGCCAAAAGAAGCTTACGGTATTCGTCCCTTGCCTTCTGACACCAAACTCTTGCCCAGTTGCAGAAATATTCCTCATACGATGCGCCATCCATTCTTGACATAATATCAAGTGTTACGGACATACCACCGTTATCTGCCATATTTTCACTAACAATGAACGCGCCGTTTACCTTACCCCAAGGAAGCTCGATGCCGTCAAACTGCTCGATCATCTGATTTACCTTTGTTTCAAATCTTGCAAAGTCCTCGTCAGTCCACCAGTTATTGATGTTACCGTTTTCGTCGCACTTTGCACCGTTTGAGTCAAATGCGTGTGAAATTTCGTGACCGATAACCGCACCGATACCGCCAAGGTTCTCACTTCTTGTCTGCTTTAATGAATAGAAGGGAGGCTGAAGAATAGCGGCAGGGAAGGTAATATCGTTAACAAAGGGATCGTAGCACGCGTTAACCATATGACCGGGCATTGCCCAGTTTTCGGGCTGAGTGGGTTTATCAAGCTTTGAAAGCATATCAAGCGTACGAATCTCACTAAGAGCAAGCATAATATTGAAGAAGGAATCCTCGGGATCGAAAACGAGCTGATCGTAAATGGCTCTTACCTTATCGGGATAGCCCATCTTTACACCCATTGTTGAAAGCTTGAGAATTGCTTTTTCTCTTGTAGTCTCACCAAGAATTTCGTTTGTCTTTATGCGCTCCTTATATGTATCAATAATTTGATATACGATTTCAGTAATATCCTTCTTGGCTTCTTCACCGAAATATTTTTCACCGTAGTAAATACCAACGGGCTCGGAATACGTGCCGGAAGCAAGGCCATATGCGAATTTGTCAATGGACTGCATTACTGCAATGCCTGTGATAGCGCGCATATATGCTCCGCCCATTTCACGAAGCTCCTCGGACAAGTACGAGCAGAATCTGAGAAGGCCTGTTACATATGCCCAGTGCTTGTAGAGCTCAAGTGTGTCAGCATTGAGTACCTTTGCAAAGTCGCCAAAGAATCTGGGCTCAGTCACAACGATAGTTGAGGGAACGCTACCGAACAAATCAGAAAGAATTGCATCGAGGTTAATGGTTGAAAGCATACCTGCAACGTCACCTTCGGGCATTGGGTTGTACATTTCAACGTATTTTGACCATTCCTCGTTTGTCTTAACAAGTCCTGCAAGAATTTCGTCAAATGCAAGAGTGTCAGCAACGTACTTGTCCTGCTCCTCAGGGGAAAGGTCGGTCTTTGACATAACCGCCTTGGTGGTAGCTGTCCAAAGTCCCAAAAGCTGTTCCTTTTGAGCCGCCATTTCAGGTCTGTAGTAGGTTGCATCGGGAAGAATTACACCTGCGCCCTGAATGTAAACAAGGTGCTGCTTTGAATTTTTCATATCGGTGTCAACAGAGATGTTAAAGGGAGTGGGAATACCTCTTATCATCAATGACTTGTAGGACGCGCCAAAGCCGTCGAGATCGTGGATGCTATTGAGAATTGAGAGGTTTTTAAGCGCAGGAGCAATTCCGTCCCTTGCCTTGCCCTCAGCATCCATTGCTATTGCGTAAAGCTCGCAAGCGCGCTTGAGGTAATCATTGGGATATTCCTTGCTTTCCACCATTGCGGCAAATTCAGCCATCATAATTTTTTCAACGCCGTCGGCAAGCATAGCAAAGCCGCCCGCGGTGGGCTTGTCATCGGGGATAACAAGCTCGTCAAGTGTTTTTTGGTTGACGAACGTATAAAGGTCGTCTTGAATTCTTACTTTTTCCATAGTTTTCTCCTTATGTAAATGAATTTTTAACGTATTATAATGCAAAAACATGAGCCTTTCCACACACTTTGATTTGCGTTTTGGCAACCCTTGGTTGCTTGATGTTATTGTAGCACAAAATCAGTTAAAAAACAATATAAAAGTCAATTATTTTAACTCAATTTCGATGCCGACCACACCGTATTTGCTTTGTTTTTCGGGGGAATAGTAGATTTCCATATCCTTGGGTGAGGCATTTTCGATCTCCTCAGGCAAATAACCGCATTTTTCAAGCGGCAGGGAAGCATACAGCTCATCAAAGCTTGAAAAAATATGCAGCCCCTTCACCTCGCAGGCAAGCGTTAGCGATGGATCCTCAGTGTGTTGAAAAATCAACGTGTCACCAACGGAAATCGATTGCCTTCTCTCATCCCAAAGGCGCAATTCTATTGTTTTCTTGCCACTCGCAATGAGTGAAAACGGAGTGGGGTTGAGGTTTAGATGGTGGGTCATAAACGTTCTCTCTTTATAATAAAATTTGGCCCGCCCTGGGGGATTTGAACCCTCGACCAACGGAATCGGAATCCGGTACTCTATCCAGCTGAGCTAAGGGCGGATGATTTTGATTGAATTTCAAATTTTGATTTGTCGGGATGTTAGCACAAACCAATTCTATAAAAAGTTTTGCGGAGCTTTTTCAAAAAGCGACCGAGGGTACGGGGCGAGTAGCCCTGTATTCGGCATTTCTTTTGTTAGCTTTTCTTTGT
>JAZLBH010000092.1:0-7232 GCA_045613605.1 Eubacteriales bacterium | reverse complement strand
GTCATATTGAATATGATGATGGCAAGTATAACGTTATTGAATACGGTCACGATGCGCATTTGGAAGGAATAATCACTCACGTAGGTGTCAAAAAAGCAGATTAAAATCAAATAAATATTAAAAAATGTCGATTTTTTATTGTGCAATTTTCACAAAATAAATGAAAAGTCTATATTTTTTATATAAACTATTTACAAATAAAGATAGTTGTGATATAATAAAATCAGAAAGAGAAAGCTCTTTCATTTAAATATAACTCGAAAGGAATGATTCGATGAAAATTACTATTGTTGGCAGACAGATGAACGTTTGGGATTCAACCAAAGAAATGGCTGAAAAGAAAATCGCAAGACTGGACAAATATTTTGGTTCAGAGGCCTCCGCAACAGTAACGTTCAGTTGTAAGCGTGAACGTGATAACGTTGAAATCACGATTCACGGTGCAAACACTATTTTTCGTGCTGAGGTTGACGATACAAGCTTCCAAAATGCAATGGACCGCTGTGTAGAAGCAATTGACCGTCAAATCAGAAAGAACAAAACCCGTCTTGAAAAGAGATCCAAGGATGGAGAATTCTATTTCCCCGACTACGGAGACGTGCTTGATGAGGATCCGGAATTCATCGTTAGAACTAAGGAGTTTGAGCTCTTCCCAATGAGTGTTGAAGAAGCTATTATGCAGATGAACCTTATTGGACATCAGTTCTTCGTTTTCTTCAATGACGAGATAGGCAACATCTCAGTCGTTTATACAAGAAAGGACGGAACATACGGACTTATTAATCCGATAATTTACAAATAAACGAAATTTTAGCCCACCGCCAAAGCGGTGGGCTTTTTTGCTAAAAATCTATATAATTTGCCATAAATTTTCTCAAAGCCCTTGTAAAATAAGTAAAGTTGTGTTACAATGAAAAAGTATTCTAAAATATTTTATAAAGGAGAATATAGAAATGAAAAAATCTACACTGGCAATAATTATTATTGTTTTGGTTCTTGCTATAGCCATTGCAGTATTCTTTATTGCAAAATCATCTTACAATGTAAAATTGAATGCCGATGGCGGTGTTCTTTATGAATCATCTCTTGATTGCAAGGTAGGGGAAAAATACAGAATTCCTGCTCCTACAAAAGAGGGATATGATTTTGACGGTTGGTTTGACAACCCCGCTTGTGAAGGCAACCCTGTTGTTGAAGTTTCTGTTGATAACATTTTCAAAAGCGAAGATTTGGCATTGTATGCGAAATTTGTTAAGCGCTCCTCTATTACTTATGTGTTGCCCGGCTTCCACACAGACAATCCCACCTCTATCAGAGCTGACGAAACAGTGGATCTTGAAGATCCTAAGGTTGAAGGCGTGATATTTGACGGTTGGTATTTGGATAAGGAATATACACAATCCATCAACAAAATCAAAAATCCTAAAGAAAATATGACTATATATGCGAGATTGTTGCAGCCATACGGAATT
Organism: Eubacteriales bacterium; assembly: GCA_045613605.1. GTDB lineage: Bacteria > Bacillota > Clostridia > Oscillospirales > CAG-272 > RGIG4608. Next base: position 5,760 of record JAZLBH010000092.1, on the reverse strand, counting down.
AACTACGTTCTCGGTGGCGGTAAGAACAATCCTGCTAACCCCTTGCAGTATGCAAGTGAAAAGGGTGCTTCATTGTTCACTCCCACAAGAGACGGTTACGATTTCGACGGTTGGATCGACCAGAACGGCAATCCTCTTTCAAATATCGTTATCGGTACACAGGGTATAGTAACAGTTACTGCTCAATGGAAGCCCAGAACATATTCCATTTCTTGGAAGCTTGACGGTGAGAAAATGCCTGAAGGATTCAACGTTTTCTCATACGTTGTTGGTGAAGGCGTGAGTGCTGACAAGATGATGCTTCCTAAATCAGATGATAGAATTTTCTTGTATTGGTACAAGTTGCAGGGCGATGAGGAAGTTATCGTTACATCCATTGACGGCGGCATGATCGGTGACGTTACATTGTACGCAAAATGGTATGATAATACGCCTGTTAAATATCCTGAAGAATCCCAAGACCTTTGGTATATCAAGTATGAAGATACACAGGAATATAAGCACTTCAATGAAGATAACGTTTATATCAAGGTTCCCACAGAACTTAAAGGATATGCTGCAGAAGGTAGATTGGGCGTAAAGATTTACGTTAAATTTGAAGCAGCTGCGCTTACACAGGGTAATGCTACTTCAACATCAACTGTATTCTTTAGAATTAACGGAGAAGCTCACAAGGTATGCTCTGTTTCTGCTACGGGCGCGGGATATTTCTTAGGAATAACTCCTGAAACCGGACCGGTGAAAACAGTAATAAATGACAAAACATACGAAGTTATGTTTGACGGCAATGATGAAATCGTTTTGGGTTATGACTATTATCTTGAGAGCAATAGCATAAACCTTATGATAAAGAACTGTGCAGGATTTGTTTGTCATGAGCTTTCCTATAGCTATTTCGTTATAGATGAGCCCGAGGTTGAAGAACCCGGTGAAGAAAACCCTGAGGAAAACCCTGAGGAAAACCCTGAGGAAACCCCCGTGGAGAATCCTGAAGAAAATCCCGAGGAGAATCCTGAAGAAAATCCCGAGGAAACCCCCGTGGAGAATCCCGCTGAATAAAATAAAAATTAAAGGAGAGCATTTGCTCTCCTTTTTTTATTTGCAAAAATATTGCAAAATTCGTTGACTGAAAAGAGATATTATGATATAATAATTAAGTTAGCTTTAAAGAATGGGGGAACTGAAATGGACAAGTACAAAAAGCTGTTATCTAATACGTTAATATTGTCGATAGGTACGTTTTCATCAAAGCTGCTCGTTTATTTTTTGATGCCTCTTTATACGGCTATTTTATCGGCTGAGCAGTACGGCACGGCTGACCTTATTACCAATGCCGCAAATTTGCTTATTCCGTTTTGTTGCATAGGAATTACACACGGTGTTTTCAGATTTGCCGCTGATGAGGATGAAAACAATAAGATAGTTTTCTCCTCGGGAGTGAGCGTGCTTCTTTTATCAAGCGCGATATTCCTTTTGCTTTCTCCTGTTATCTCATTTATCCCCTCGTTTAAGGATTATGCTTGGCTTATCGCTTTTTATGTGGTGAGCTCAAATTTCCATACACTTGTCAAGGAATATATAAGAGCAAAGGGAAGAATGAAATTATATGCGGTTCAAAGCATTCTTGGAACGGCTTTGACAATCGCATTTAACCTTTTGTTTTTGATACCCATGAAGCTCGGTGTTACGGGATACGTTCTTTCTGTTGCCGTTGCAGATGCGGTTGGCACATTGTTTTTGATAGCTTATGCGAAGCTATACAAGGATTTTTCTTTCAAATTGGCTTCAAAATTCAAAATAAAGGAAATGCTTAAATATAGCTTACCGATGATGCCGACAACGGTAATTTGGTGGATAACCAATGTTTCCGATAGATTTATGGTTTCGTATATGTGCGGTCTTGCCGCAAACGGACTTTATTCGGCGGCTTATAAGATCCCCACGATCATTGCTCTTGTGGCGGGCGTTTTCAACGAGGCGTGGCAGCTTTCGGCTATATCGGAATCCAAGGACAGAGAAGAGGTCAGCAATTTCTTTTCTGAGGTTTTTGAAAGATACCAAGCAATACTGTTTCTCGGTTGCTCTATGTTGATCCCATTCACTCCGCTTGCAACAAAAATATTGCTCAATGAGTCATATTTTGATGCTTGGACATTTATGCCCGTGCTTTTGCTTGCGACTGTATTTTCATCACTTGTTACCTTTATCGGTACGATTTATACGGTGAAAAAGAGAACTACAATGTCGCTTGTAACCGCTGCGGCAGGTGCGACACTTAACGTGATTCTCAATTTGTTGTTGATACCTAAAATGGGTGCGCAGGGAGCAGGCATTGCAACTGCCTTTAGTTATTTTGCGGTGTTTGTATTAAGAGCAATCCACTCTAAATCCTTTATGCCGTTTGACCTGAAGGCATGGAAATTGACGTTGAATACTTTGATAGTTTTGGTGCAAATATTCTTTATGGTGCTTGGCTTGCCGTATAATATTTTGGTTCAAATAATACTTGTTGCGTTGATTTGTGCTCTTAACGCGAGCTCAATTATTTCAGCATTAAAAAAAGTGTTGAAAAAAATAATAAAAAATTAAAAAAACACTTGCATTTTTGGAAAAGATGTGCTATAATACACACTGTATGTGTATGTCACATAGATTATATGGAATAGTCCGCTGCGACGCTCTGCATGAATATTCCGATTTTTAAGGAGGGCCAAACAAATGGATTTGATCAAGGCTTTTACAAACGAGCAGCTTAAGAAGGAGCTCCCTGAGGTTAACGTTGGTGACACAATTCGCGTTCACAACAAGATCAAAGAGGGAACACGTGAAAGAGTTCAGCTTTTCGAAGGTACAGTTATCGCTAAACACGGCGGCGGTATCTCTGAAACATTCACAGTAAGAAGAGTAGCATATGGTGTTGGTGTTGAAAAGACATTCCCCATCCACTCTCCTAATGTTGAAAAGGTTGATATCATCAGACACGGTAAGGTTAGACGTGCAAAACTTTACTATCTCCGTGATAGAGTTGGTAAGGCGTCTAAGGTTAAGGAAAGAATCTAATTTACAACTTAACAAAAAGATAGAGCATCTCAGGGTGCTCTGTTTTTTTATCTAAAAATACTTGAAAAACCTCAAAAAAAGCGCTATAATAACAAATGCAACCAAAAGTTGCACAATTGAAAACCAAAATGTATGGTCAATATAGCTTTTTTATGCTACAATTTGATCACAAACCACATACGAAAGGATTTTCAAATATGACTATTGAAACTGCAAATAGATTGTATGAATTAAGAAAGAAAAATAACCTCTCACAAGAGGAGCTTGCCGAAAAGCTCGGTGTTTCCCGTCAGGCGGTATCCAAATGGGAGAGAAGTGAAGCAAGTCCTGATACTGACAATCTTATTGCTCTTGCTAAATTGTATGGACTTTCTATCGATGAACTTATTTACGGAGAAAAATCCGAAGAAGCCAATGAGAATACGACAAATGATCAGTCTTCGTGTGACGAAACTGCTTCATACATAAATATTGATGATGATGGAGATAAAATTACCATAGGACCCGATGGAATAACCGTGAAAGAAAAGGACGGTAATACCGTAAAAATCAACGTTGGCGGCAAGATTATGAAAAAGATAATGGAACGTGTTGAAGACAGCGTGGATGAAGATGATGACGGAGATTCTATTGACATTGATCCTAAAATCTCTATGGATGAGGATGGACATATACATATTAACGTGCAGAGGAAAAAGAAGAATTCAAAGACAAGATTTTGGCTTGAGGTGCCTTATCCTATAATTTGTGCAATAGCATACCTTTTGTGCGGATATTATGATGCTTTCGGCGGTTGGGCATTGTCGTGGATAATTTTTGTTACCATACCCGTTTACTACACTCTTGTCGAAGCGATTTACGAGAAAAAGTTCAGTACATTTGCATATCCTGTTTTGTGCGCCGTTGTTTATCTTTATTTCGGTTTGTATCAAGGAAATTGGCATCCTTCTTGGATTGTTTTTACGACGATAGCTGTATATTATCCGATTGCAAATGCTCTTGATAAAGTAATAAGAAGAAAATAGCACAAAATAAAATGAATTTTGTTCAAAAGCACCGAAAATCATCGGTGCTTTTTGTTTATTATTTTTTACCTAATTTATAAGTTGATGATTGACTTTTTTTTGTTAAAATGTTATAATGTTGAGTGGGAAATATTAAGTATTTCTATTCCGAGAAAGGAGAAGTATTTTGAATAACACAAAGAATAACTTTGGTTTTACACACAAAAGTGGAATTTTGATGCCTGTTAGTTCTTTACCTGCTAAATACGGTATTGGTGACTTCGGTCAATGCGCTTTTGACTTTGTTGATTTTTTGAGCGAAACCGCACAGAAATGCTGGCAGGTTCTTCCGCTTAATCCAACATCATACGGAGACAGTCCGTATCAGTCTCCTGCTGCTTGTGCAGGTAACCCCTACTTCATTGCTCCCGAGCTTCTTTATAAGCAGGGCTTGCTCACTAAGGAAGAGCTTGATTCATATGAGCATGAGCAGGGAAAGGTTGACTATGGCTTCCTCTTTAACACTCGTTACGAAATGCTTCGTAAGGCGTATGCGAGATTTACTCCCGATGTCGAATATGATGCATTTTGCGAAAAGACTGCTTCTTGGCTTGATGACTATGCGCTCTTCATGGCTCTTAAGGTGCACTACAACTACTGTCAGTGGACTCTTTGGGGTGATGAGCACAAGAATATTTTGAGTGCTCGTGAGCGTAAAGGTGAATTTGAGGGTGAAATGAATTTCTGGAAATGGATTCAGTTTGAATTTATGAAGGAATGGAAGGCAGTTGTTGAATATGCTCACTCAAAGGATATCACAATTATAGGTGATATGCCCATTTACGTTGCACACGATAGCGTTGACGTTTGGAGTGCTCCTGAGCAATTCTTGCTCGACCAGAACTACAATCCAACTATCGTGGCAGGATGCCCCCCCGATGGCTTCTCAGTTGACGGTCAGCTTTGGGGTAACCCCATTTACAACTATGATCTTATGAAGGAGCAGGATTACGCTTGGTGGGTAAACCGCGCAAGAGCAAACTTTGACCTTTATGATATCATCAGAATCGACCACTTCCGCGGATTTGCAAGCTATTATGCAATCCCCGCGCACCACGATACCGCAAGATACGGTACTTGGGAGATAGGTCCCCGTCTTCCTTTGTTCGAAGCAATTGAAAAGGCATTGCCCGATTCAAAGATAATTGCAGAGGACTTGGGTCTTATTACAGACGACGTTATTGAGCTTCTTGAACAAACCGGCTTCCCCGGAATGAAGATGCTTCACTTTGCTTTCTATGACGAGGAAAGTGAGTTCCTTCCAAGAAACTATCCTAACGCCAACTGTATTGTATATTCCGCTTCTCACGATAGCGACTGCACGGCTACCTGGTACGAAAACCTTGTTGGCGAGGCGCTTGACAGATTTAGATTGGAATGTCCCAGAAGATTGGATCAGAACCCCATTGAGGCGCTTATCGAATTTGCAATGACAAGTCCTGCAAATCTTGCTATGGTTCCTCTTATGGACTATCTTGAGCTTCCTAACAGTGAAGGTCGAATTAACACTCCTGCGGTTGCAGAAGGCAACTGGGCGTGGAGAGCAAAACCCGATTATGCGTCTGACGCGCTTAAGGCGAAAATCCTTGACGTTACCGTTAGAACGGGTAGAGCAAGCAAATAATTGTCAATAACA
>JAZLBH010000091.1:0-2007 GCA_045613605.1 Eubacteriales bacterium | reverse complement strand
ACTCGCTTTGTGCTATTGTTTCGTCCACCTTTTCAAAGGTGGCGCCCGCGCGGCGTTAGCGCAAAAAACGGCATTTTCTTTTTGCAAAGCTTTTTCTTTTGGGCCTTTTACCTCAAAAGAAAAAGCGTCTAACAAGTCTTGATAGCAAAAAGGTTTAGCCGCTTTTCTTTGACAGCATAGGCACAAAGAAAAGCTAACAAAAGAAATGCCGAATACAGGGCTACTCGCCCCGTACCCTCGGTCGCTTTTTGAAAAAGCTCCGCAAAACTTTTTATAGAATTGGTTTGTGCGAACAACCCGATAAATCAAAATTTGAACACTACTATTTATAATTATTGTTTTTTGTGATACAATACATGTAAATAGAGATTAGCGAGGTAAAAAATATGACGGATGCAAAAAAATCAAGGAACGGTCTCATTGACCTATATAGATTTTTGCTCTCTATGGTCGTTGTTCACGGTCACGGCTTGTTTGTGGTGAGAGGACCTTATTTTGGTCCCGGAAGCGCTTGTGTTGAGTTCTTTTTTGTGCTAAGTGGATACCTTTTTTGGTCATTTTTGAATAAAAATAAGGATAAAAGCTTTAAAGAAAACATCACTCAATTACATAAAACAAGATTTTTGCCTTTGGCAATTCCAATTTGTATAGGAGTGTTGAGCAATTTGATCGAAGCGCTTTATATTGGTGAATTCGGTATTTGGGGATATCTTTGGTATATAGAAGTAATGTTCATTGAAATGATAGCTTTGATATTGCTTAGAAAATGGATAAAGAGCGACAAGGTATTTATGATCACGATACTTAGCGTAATGCTTATCGCTATAAATTTGAAATATTTTGGACCGTTGTATAGCTTTGGGTATGTTAGAGGTGCTGCAACAATACCGATTGGTATCTTTTTGGCATCTCTTCCAAAGATAAAAAAGAAATTGATTGTAATTCCGTTGCTTGTTCCAGTAGTGATTGCGTGCTTTTTGATAATTTGCTTCCATTGGAAGAACGTGGAATGGCTTGGATATAAAATCCCCGAGCTTATTTTGGATAATATTTTGTATCCTGCATTGATATATTTGACGTTCTGCTTGGAATTCAAATCAAAGTTTTTTAGTTATCTCGGAGCATTGAGCTTTGGGTTTTACGCCTTCCAATGTCCTGCGGACACACTTAGAACGATGGGGGTAACGAATACTTATTTTTTGTTTGGCTTGATACTTGCTGCCACCCTGCTTGAGGATGCCGGAAAACGAATATACCGCCACAGAAAGAATAATCGATACATAAAATTTGAAAATTAAATTTAACGAAGCGTGGATTTTCTCAATATCTACGCTTCGTGGGTTTTTATTTTGCAATTCATCATATAAAATGATCTCATAAAGGAGGAAATCTTATGGATCAAATTAAAATCGGTAAATTTATTGCCGAAATTAGAAAAGAGAAAGGAATGACTCAACGTGAACTCGCGGACGCGCTTTTGATTAGCGACAAGACCGTTTCAAAATGGGAATGTGGCAAGGGCTTGCCCGAGGTCTCTTTGATGATACCGTTGTGCGAGGCGCTTAACATTACAGTTAACGATTTGCTTAGCGGAGAGAGAATATCCGAACTCAATTATAAGAAACGCGCGGAGGAAAATATGATGAATTTAATAGAAGAAAATCAAAAAAACAAGAAAATTTGGATGGCGGGAATGATTTGCGCCATTATCACGGTAATAGCGGTTTGTTCGCTTGTAGTAATAGCTTCGTATATTGAAATGCATATTGCGATACGAATTTTAGTTATTCTTCTTGCATTTGCCATTGCTGTGGTTGGCATAGGGGCAACAGTTGTACTCGATTCTCATTCAAGCTATTGGGTTTGTCCGAATTGCAATGCAGAATTCAAGGTATCTCAAAGAGATTACGTCAAAGGTTATCATACCCTTACCAAAAGACATCTCAAATGTCCCCAATGCGGTAAAACGAGTATGTGCAGACATAGAATTATCAGAAAATAAAAAAA
>JAZLBH010000090.1:0-11232 GCA_045613605.1 Eubacteriales bacterium | reverse complement strand
AAAAGAAGAACAGCGCCCTTCTCTCCCACGGCGTAGTTCTCACAAAATATACAGGCTCTCGCGGTAAGGGCGGCACAAACGATGCAAACGCTGAATTTATCGGCTTTGTTCGTCGCGCTATGGCAGAGTATGGCGTTATCTGGCAGTCTGCCGAGCTCGGCAGAACCGATGTAGGCGGTGGCGGTACAGTTGCCAAATTCATCTCCAAGCACAATATCGATGTTGTTGACCTCGGTGTGCCCGTAATCGCAATGCACGCTCCCTTCGAGGTAATTTCAAAGGTTGACCTTTACGAATCCTACAGAGCTTTTGCCGCTTTCTGCAAATTTTAGTCGACAGGTCTTGACCTCAAAAACTAAAATACAGAAAGGACTAAACATATAAATGCTTAATAAACTCAATTTTGCCGAGCAGAGATATATTCAGATTGAGGGTGAGATGAATGACCCCGAAATCGCGGCAAATCCCACAGAATTTACTAAAAGAATAAAGGAATATAACTCCTTAACCCCCGTAATAACAAAATTCAGAGAATACAAAAAGAACGAGCAGGAGCTCTCCGACGCGTTCGAGATGCTTGAGGACGTTGACCCCGATATGAAGGAGATGATCCAAGAGGAAATTTCCATTTGCAAGGAAAAGAGCGTCTCTCTTTATGAAGAGCTTAAGATCTTGCTTTTGCCCAAGGACCCCAACGATTCAAAGAACGTTATCATTGAAATCCGCGCAGGTGCAGGCGGCGAGGAGGCGGCTCTCTTTGCAGGCGTTCTCTATAGAATGTACACAATGTACTCAGACAAAACAAGCTTTAGAACAAGCGTTGTTTCTTGTAATGAAACCGAGCTTGGCGGCTATAAAGAAATTTGCTTTATGGTTGAGGGTGAGGGCGCTTATTCACGCTTCAAATTTGAAAGTGGTGTTCACCGCGTTCAAAGAGTTCCCGAAACCGAATCACAGGGCAGAATTCAAACCTCGACCGTTACAGTTGCGGTTCTTCCTGAGGCAGAGGACGTTGACGTTGAAATCAACCCTGCAGACCTCGTTATCGAAACCTGCAAATCCAGTGGTGCGGGCGGTCAGCATATCAACAAGACCGAATCCGCAATTCGTATCTACCACAAGCCCACGGGCATTGTAGTATGGTGTCAGGAGGAAAGAAGCCAGCTCAAAAATAAGGATAAGGCAATGAAAATGCTTCGCACGAAGCTCCTTGACATAAAGCAGCAGGAGCAGGATGAAAAAATCTCCTCCGACCGCAAGCTTCAGGTTGGTACGGGTGCAAGAAGTGAAAAGATCAGAACCTATAACTATCCTCAAAGCCGTATAACCGACCACAGGATCGGATATACGACGCATTCACTCGAAAGCTTCGTGAACGGTGATATCGACGATATGATCGATGCGCTCATCACGGCAGATACTGCTGAAAAGCTCAAAAATTCAACACAAAGCTAACAAATTATGGACACAAAGATCGTAAGAATTAATGACAAAACTGAATACGGTGAAGCGCTTGACTTGGCGGCTCAGATAATTCTTTCGGGCGGTCTTGTTGTCTTCCCAACTGAAACGGTCTATGGACTTGGCGGAAACGGACTTTTGAGCAATGCAGCACAAAAAATCTACTCCGCCAAGGGCAGACCGAGTGACAATCCCCTTATCATTCACATTTCCGAGCCGAAGGATGCTGACAGCTATGCTCACACAAGTGATATCTATTATCGACTTGCCGACGCGTTTATGCCCGGGCCACTGACAGTTATTATGCCCAAGCGTGAGTGTATTCCACTCTCAGTTACGGGTGGACTTGAAACCGTGGCGGTTCGTTGCCCGTCCCACCCGATTGCGCACGCACTTATTGAAGAATGCGGAGTCCCGATTGCCGCACCAAGTGCAAATATTTCAGGGCGCCCCTCTCCTACAAGTGCTAAATATGTAATCGAGGATATGGACGGCAGAGTCGATATGATAATCGACGGCGGAGAATGTGAAATAGGACTTGAATCTACAATCGTTAAGATTGACGGCAACGCCTTGACACTTTTGCGACCGGGTGCTATCACTTATGATGCACTTTGCCTTGTTTGTGATGATGTAAAAATTGCACCTGCAGTTCTTGAAAAGCTCGCGGAAAACGAAAAGCCACTTTCCCCGGGAATGAAATATCGTCATTATGCTCCGCGCGCAGAATTTGTTTTGCTGGACGGGGATGAAAATGACGTGCTTTCATTCATAATAAACGAGCAAAAAAACAATTGCGCCGTGCTTTGCTATGATGAGGAGCTTCAATATTTGAATCCTTCCCTCTCTATTGCAATAGGTGCAAAAAATGACATCGAAACTCAAGCTAAAAAGCTTTTCACCGCTTTGAGAGAGGCGGACAAGCTTGGAGCTAAAAAAATATACGCGCATCTTCCCACGCTTGACGGTCTTGGACTTGCGCTTTATAACAGAATGATACGCGCAGCAGCGCACACTATAAAGAAGGTTTAATACACCAAAGAAAAGGACATTGAAAATGGCTAGAAAAAGCAGTAAAAAAGCTATAGAACCAAAAGAGATAATACATAAGCCCGCAATACCGCAGCCCATAACGGAAACTATAGAGAAAAACTATATGCCCTACGTTATGAGCGTTATAGTTGCGCGTGCTATTCCCGAAATTGACGGTCTTAAGCCCGCACACAGAAAGCTCCTTTACACCATGTACAAAATGGGACTTCTCACAGGGTCAAGAACAAAGAGCGCTAACATCGTTGGTCAAACTATGAAATTAAATCCCCACGGTGACGCGGCAATTTACGAAACGATGGTTCGTCTTACAAGAGGAAACGAGGCATTGCTTCACCCACTTGTTGACTCAAAGGGTAGCTTTGGTAAGCAATATTCATCCGATATGAAATATGCGGCAAGCCGTTACACCGAGGCAAAGCTTGACCCGTTCTGCGCCGAACTCTTCCGCGGAATCGACAAGGATGCCGTTGATTTCATTGACAACTATGACGGTTCTATGCAAGAGCCCGTTTTGCTCCCCACATCCTTCCCCAACGTTCTCGTTACTCCTAACAAGGGTATTGCGGTTGGTATGGCGAGTGAAATTTGCTCATTCAATTTGGCTGAAATTTGTGATGCGACAATTGCGCTTCTCAAAAATCCAAAAACTAACGTTGAAAAAATACTCGATATCGTAAAAGCACCCGATTTCCCGGGCGGCGGAACCATCGTTTATAACCGCGATATGATGCGACAGGTTTACGAAACGGGCTCAGGCTCAGTTAAAATCCGTGCAAGATACGTTTACGATAAAGCAAACAACTGTATAGATATTATCCAAATTCCCTACTCCACGTCGATCGAGCTTATAATGAAGAAGCTCACTGAATTGATCAAAGAGGGCAAGGTAAAGGAAATTGTTGACTTCCGTGATGAGATCGACCTTTCCGGCTTTAAGCTCACACTTGATTTGCGCCGTGGAACAGATCCCGAAAAGCTAATGGCTCGTCTTTACAAGATGACTCCTCTTGAGGATAGCTTTAAGTGTAATTTCAACGTGCTTATCGACGGTTCTCCAAGACAGATGGGTGTTGTTGAAATTCTCACCGAATGGATACGCTTTAGAATGAACTGCTGCCGTCGTGAGCTTAACTACGATCTCAAAAAGAAGAAGGACAAGCTATTTCTTCTTATGGGTCTTGGACGAATCTTGCTTGACATTGACAAAGCCATCGCGATAATTCGCGGAACTGAAAAGGACAGCGACGTTGTTCCAAATCTTATGAAGGGATTTGGCATTGAAGAAATTCAGGCGGAATATATCGCGGATATCAAGCTCCGTAATCTCAACCGTGAATATCTTCTCAACAGAATCAGTGAAATTGAAGGTCTTCAGCAGGAAATTGCTCAAATTGAGGAGATCCTTGCGGATGAGCTTAAGCTCAAGGCATATATTTCAAAGCAGCTCACCGAGGTCAAGAAGAAATATGGCAAGCCCCGTGTATCAATGATTATGGACGAGGGTGAGGTTGCTGAATTTGTTGAAGAAGAGCATGTGGAAAAGAGTGATGTTCACATCTACATGACCAAAGAGGGCTATTTCAAGCGCATTACACCCCAATCCTTGCGCGGTAATGACGAGCAAAAGGTCAAAGACGGAGATAAGGTGGTATTCTATGAATTCACCGATACTCTTGCTGAGCTCATCATCTTTACCGATCAGTGCAAGGTGTTCAAAACTCGCGTAAGTGAATTTGATAATTGCAAGGCAAGCGATATGGGTGAATATATCCCCGCAAAGCTTGGTATGGATCCCGGTGAAAAGCCGATATTCATTAAGATAATCAAGGATTATCCCGAAAAGCACAATATGGTATTCCTGTTTGAAAACGGCAAGGGTGTGAGAATTCCCATCACCGCTTATCAAACCAAGGCAACAAGAAAGAAGCTTGTTGGTGCTTACAGTGATGCTTCCCCCATCGTTGCTGCATTCTATGAGGACGAAAAGAAGCCGTATGACCTTCTTTTAGTAAACAATCAAAAGAAGGCAATCGTTGTTAAGACCTCTCTTATTCCGCTAAAATCCAGCAGAACGAGTGGCGGTACAACGGTATTTACATGTAAGAAGGGTCAAAAGCTCACTCGCGCAACCGATAAATTCTCTGAGCATCTTGACAACACGGGATATAAAAAAATAAAGATTCCCGCAACGGGAACAGCAATTTCCGAAAAGGATATTAAAAAAATTTTTAGTTAACAAATTTCATTAATATAGGAGTTTATCATGAACAAACAAAAAAAGTCCGTTAGAATTATCTGTCTTATTCTTGCATTTCTTATGGTAGCCGGTGTTGCAACGATCGGAATTTCTCTTCTTGCTTCAACACTTGCAAGCAAAAATGACACAACACAAACAACAACGACAGATTCTCACGAAGGTCACAACCACGACTAAGAACAAGCACTCAGGAAGCTCCTGAGTGCTTTTCTATTAATTCTGAAACTGTGACAAAGGAATACCCCTCACCCTTCAATTTTTTAATTAGCCTTTCAAGAGCACCAATAGTGGTATTGGGCTTTGAAACATAATCATGCATCAAAATAATATCCCCGTCGCTTGCGTTTTTCTCAACGTTTCCCACTATAATGTCGGAGCCGACATGCTCCCAATCCTTTGTGTCTATCGACCAAATTATTATTGAGTAACCCAACTCATTCGCAATATTTTTCACCTTGTCATCAATATATCCCTCTGGCGGACGAAAAATTTTCATTTCATAGCCATATTTTTTCTTTACCAGCTCGTGGCATGCCCTAACATCATCATAAAACTCGGATTCACTCATAGCTTTAGTGTGCTCGTGGTTAAACGTATGGTTACCGAGCTCATGACCCTCATTGATAATTTCTGCAACTATTCCCTCATCATAATAATTGATATTTTCTCCGACAATGAAAAAGGTTGCTTTTATGCCCTCTTTCTTTAGAATTTCAAGTATTTGTCGCGTATATCTCGGGTGTGGCCCATCATCAAAGGTAAGAGCTATCATGCCTTTAGCCTGAGGTATTGAACGGTAGATATTATCCTCTGCAAATGCGACAAAGCAAAAAGAGTTGATGAGAAGTATGACGCATATCAAAAACGATAATATCTTCATTTTATTTTATCCAGAGTGGCAAAGCTATACCCTTGTCCTTTTAATTCTTGTATCAATTTCTTCATAATTTTTGCATTAGTTGCACTCGTTGGATGAAGAAGCATTATTTCTCCATTATGAATATTATCAAGTATCTTCTTTAGCGCCACGTCCTCATTCATCTGCTTATCGTTGTCCCAATCGGCATAGGCAAAGCTCCAAAATACAGTTTTGTATCCTAAAGCTTGCGCTCTCTCAAGCATTTCACGGTCAAACGTGCCTTGTGGAGGACGGAAAAACTTTGACATTTCCTTTCCCGTCAACCTTCTATATTCGTTTTCAAGGCCCAAAACCTCGTTTTTGAAGGTTTCTTCGCTCTTACCAACAAGATTGGGATGATTTGAAGTGTGATTGCAAACAATGTGCCCCTCATTTGCCATTCTCAAGACAAGCTCAGGATTTCGTTTGATTACGTTGCCCAAAATAAAGAATGATCCAACCACGTTTTCCTCTTTCATTACGTCTAAAATTTTACTTACGTTTCCGTTTTCATAGCCAACGTCAAAGGTGAGATATATCACCTTTTCTTCGTTATCGTCACCGTGTGCCTTATCAACGTAAATGCCACCGCACTCGTCCAAAAACGAAAATTGTGAATCGCTTGTGGGTTGCTTGTGCTCCTTGTTTCGTTTGCAATACCAATAAAGCTCCTGACCATAAACCTGCATTACGGGTACAAACACAAAAACAGCAAGGCATATAGAAACTATCTTAAAAAACAATTTTTTCATTTTATCCCCCCTCAATTTTATTATTTGCCGAAACGCTCTAAATTTGATTTGAAATTGTTGACAGTAAAGTGAAAAGGATATATAATGAAGAAAATAATTTTAAGCAATAAAAGGATTATTATGATAGAACAGCTTCATTTTTTTGATTTTGAAAAAATATACGAAATAATGGAAAAAAGCTTTCCTTTAACTGAATTTCGTCCAAAAAAGGAACAAGAAAAGCTTTTCGAAAACAAATATTACAGTGTTCTTGGTATAAAAGAAAACAACGTTCCCATCGCAATTGCGGCAATATGGAGCTTCGAGAACTTCACATTCATCGAACACCTTGCTACATTGCCCGAATATAGAAACAAAGGGCTCGGCGCGCAAATATTACGAGAAATAATATCGGGCACCCTCAATACAGTGTGCCTTGAGGTCGAGCCACCCGTGGACGAGCTAACAAGACGTCGCGTGGGATTTTATGAGCGAAACGGCATGTTTTTCAACTCATATCCATATATTCAGCCCTCAATTTCAAAGGGGCGCGAGCCGATTCCCTTATTTATTATGACGTCAAAGGGTGAAATTGATGAACAAAAATTTATCGAAATAAAAAATACACTTTATAAAGAGGTTTATAAGGTAACAAGCAACTGACAAAATCAGTTGCTTCTTTTTTTGCCAATTTTCGCATTATCAACTTTTATTGAATTTTATTTGAGAATCAGTTGAAACTAAAAATATATAATAACCTTACAAGAAAGGAGAAAAAATATGGAAAAGACTAGAATTTTGGCACTTATATTAATTATAGTTTTAGTTTCATTTCTCGGTTTTATCGTAGAAAACGTTTCCTCAACCGTATTCAATCATAAAATTGACAATCGAAATATGGTATTGCCCTTTTTACTTGGCTACGGACTTGCAATTTTTGTTATATTTAAGCTTTTCGGCACTCCAAACGCGCCCCTGTTTTTCGGCAAAGAAATTGCAATAAACGGAAATTTCAAATCACTCTTATACTATTTTGCAATATCCTTTTTGTGTGTTTCGATTGGTGAGCTAATACTCGGTCATTTCATAGAATGGAGCTGCCAAATAAAGTGGTGGGATTATACCGCGTTGCCGCTGCACGTAACTCAATATACCTCAATCCCCACAAGCACCGTGTTTGCCCTGCTCATCACCGTATTTATGAAATTTATGTTTTCGCCCCTGCTTGACTCCTTTTCAAAAATCAATCCTCCCTTACTCACGGTGCTTTCGCTCACTCTTATAATACTTTTAAGCATTGATTTTATCCACAGCGCTATATATATGTTCACACATCACACAACGCTCAATCTCTGGCGCATTGAATTTTAATATACGAAAGGAAATTTACAATGAAAAAGCACATTGCAAACGTTTTAACCGTATCACGAATAATATTATCCCTCGTTTTATTACTTTTTTTCAAAGAAATTTCAGTTTTATTCATAATCCTATATACAATTGCGGAATTTACTGATATAATAGATGGTACAATAGCGCGAAAAACGGGCTCTTGCTCCCATACGGGCGCGGTTTTGGACTCAATAGCCGACCTTTTACTTGCTGCAAATCTTGTTAAAATGGTATTTGCAATGAAGGTAATCAGAAAAAAACTCGCGATATGGCTCTTAATCGCTCTTGGCATTGGGGCGCTTTCACCGATTATTAATTTCATCAAGCATAAAAAGGTATTCTTCATCCATTCCATTCCCTGCAAGGTGTGTGGAGCAGTTATTACAATAGTTCCGTTTGCTATTTTCTTTGGATTTATAGATGCATACCTCATATTTGCCCTTACTCTTGTAACGTTTGCAATGATAGAAATATGCATTATGAGTATAATTTTGGACGAGCCCGATCCTGATGCCAAATCAATTTATTCAATAATAAAAGCTAAAAATACAGTTACTACATAAAAAGGAGGATGCTATGTTTAAGATTTTGATCGCTGAAGACGATAGAGAGCTTCGTCAGCTATTTTCACACATTTTAACTAAAAACGGATACCTTGTTAAAGGCGTTTCAAATGGAAAAGAGGCACTTGATGCACTTGACAAAGATTACTATGATCTTATCATATCCGATATTATGATGCCCGTGATGGACGGCTACGAGTTTGTTCGCTTGCTAAGAAACTCGGGAAATAATACTCCGGTTATGATGATAACCGCAAAGGACGCCTTTGACGATATGCGCCAAGGCTTTATGTCGGGTACTGACGACTATATGATAAAGCCCATCAATATTAATGAAATGGTGCTTCGCGTTGGGGCGCTTTTGCGTCGCGCACAGATGATAAATGACCGTAAGCTGATCATTGGTAAAACAATTTTGGAGCTTGATTCCCTCTCGGTGTACACTGAAACAGAGAACTTTATTCTTCCCCAAAAGGAATTTATGCTTCTTTATAAAATGGGCTCCTTCCCCGGAAAAATATTCACCCGTCACCAGCTGATGGACGAGATTTGGGGCTATGACAACGAAAGTGACACACACACGGTCGACGTACATATCGCGCGACTTCGTGATCGCTTCAAATACAACACCGATTTCAAAATTGTAACTATGCGAGGCGTTGGATATAAGGTGATCAAATTATGAGAAAAGAAGAAAACAATTTTTCTATGAAAGAAAAAGAGCTGTTTCAAAGCATAAGAAAGATTAGACAGCTGTTCAACCTCAGATACCGACTGATTATAACCGTTACTCTTGAAATACTGTTCAGTATCGTCTTTGCCATAGGAGTGGATGCCCTTTGCCGTTGGATATTTGCCGGATATTGGAACGTTCCGCTTTGGGTTGACCTTGTGATCATTGCTCTTTTGGTGGGTGTGTTTGCAACAAATGCCCTGACACGTTGGTTTATCAAGCCAATTAAAGAGGTGGGCACAGCAATGGAAAAAATCTCAGAGGGTGACTTCTCCGTTCGACTTGAAACGAAATCCAACTCCAAGGAAATAAAGGAGATATTCTCCGGCTTCAATATGATGGCAAAGGAGCTTGAATCGATCGAAATATTACAGGGCGACTTCGTTTCAAACGTTTCACACGAGTTCAAAACCCCCATCAATGCCATTGAGGGCTATTCAATGCTCCTTCAGGGAGGCGAAAACCTGACCGACGATCAAAAGGAATACGTTGAAAAGATAATTTTCAACACAAAACGCCTATCATCCCTTACAGGAAGCATTTTGCTTCTATCAAAGCTTGAAAATCAGTCAATAGTATCAAATAAAGCTCGATTTGACCTTGACGAACAAATAAGAAAATCGATTCTCTCTCTGGAATCCCATTGGGAGAGTAAAAGCATTGAATTTGATATCGAATTAGACGACACGGATTTTGTTGGAAATGAAGCGCTTTTGCATCACATTTGGGATAATCTCATCAGCAATGCTATCAAATTCAGCGATGACGGAGGAGAAATTAAAATCCGTCTTAATAACTATAGCGATAAAATAGTATTTTCCATTTCCGATAAGGGAATCGGCATCAGTGATGATGCTAAAAAGCACATTTTTGATAAATTTTATCAGGGCGACTCCTCCCACAAGCAGGATGGCAATGGCTTGGGCCTTGCACTCGTTAAAAAGATAATCGACCTTGAAAACGGTGAAATTTCCGTAAATAATAACGAAGATAAGGGCTGTACCTTTACCGTTGTTCTAAAAAAATAATAAAAAGCACAATCCCCCAAGCGAAATCTCGCTTGGGGGATAAATTTATGTAAGGCTATTCGGTTTCTTCCTCGGGGTCTTTGGGTTTGGTCCCTTGTATTGGGAAAATATCGTTAAGTCCCGTGTCAACCCAAATACCGCAAATTGTGCAACGCTTGTACCTGTCCTTTTATATATCTTCATAATTTTCTCCTTTTGCTATTTGTTTCATGTACCTGTAAGAAATATACTATCTCCCGTCTTTTCATACGTAACCATAAACCGATCTTCAGTTACATAGAAATTACCGGATTCCTCCGTATCCACATAAAGTTGAAGCTTTATTCTTATTGTTCCACTATCATCATCAAAGAAAGATTTTGGAATAACAATATTATCAGTATGATTATACACAACTCCGTTATTAATAAAAAATGGAGTATCTATACATCCAAATTCTTTAGAAAAAAGTTCCTCGTCGGTTATATGTTTTAATAACAAACAGCAATGATCATAATTAGGTCCGTATTCATGAGAAGTATTACTGTTACACATATATATGTATAATGAATAGTTACCCCAATTATATGCTAATTTCTCTTTAGCATCGGGCTTTACTTCCCCAAAAATATTCAATTTATGTATAGCGTATGAAACATTTATATTAACGTTATCAATATAAAATTTTCTTCCGGATGAATAAGCAATTGAGTGTATATAATTGTGGAGCTCTGGCGAATGTGGATGGAATATATATTCATCTTCTTTTCCACACCCCGACAAATTGATGGCGCTCGAAAGTAAAAGAACAACAAGCATCACTCTTGCAACTATTTTTGTTTTGTTTGCTTTAATTTTTCCGTTTCTCATAGCTTTGGTCCTTTCTTGGTTGTTTTTTCGCTGTTTTCATGGTTTTGAGGTCCTCCTTCATATAATATATATTTCACCCTTCAAAAGGCAAATTTTCCCTTTTGAAAAAGTGTTCTATATATTACCTTCGAAAGCTTCAAAATTCTTCTACTAATTTATTCATATATAAATGGCTTTTTCGTTGTTTCAAGGCTTGATTTTTGATTTATCGAGTAGTATGATTGAATAATATGGGGAAAAATTGTATATTGTCGTAGGGACCGGCGT
>JAZLBH010000089.1:0-15899 GCA_045613605.1 Eubacteriales bacterium | reverse complement strand
GAATTTTTTGACGCGGTGGCGCGTGGAATTGATGGATATGACCCCAAAAAAGCTATAGTTATTGGGGATTCCTTGTCAAGTGATATAAAGGGTGCCATCAATTCGGGGCTCGATTGCATTTGGTACAATCCCAATAAAAAGGATGCTCCAAATGGCTGGGAAATCACCCACAACGTGAGTGATTTTGATGAGATTTTGGAAATTTTGAAATAAATTAAGGAGTATTTATTTTGAACGAGATTATCAATTTTTTGAAGAATTCAAATATCGCCTTTGAAGAAAACGTCGACGGAAAAAGACTTTGCTCGTTCCACGTTGGCGGCAACGTAAGGGTTGTCGCAAAGCCCAAAACTGCCGATCAAATATCCTCTCTTTACGACTATTTGTTTGAAAATGAGATCAAAAGCGTATTGCTTGGCAGGGGCTCGAATATAGTTATTTCCGATGAGGGCTTTGACGGTGTCGTTGTTTCGCTTAGTGAGCTTTCAAAGGTGGATTTTGACGTTACCGACGATCGCTGCATAGTTGCAGGAGCAGGTACCTCAATGCTCAAGCTTGCAAATTTTGCGCAGGAAAACGGACTTTGCGGACTTGAGTTTGCTCACGGAATTCCCGGTAGCGTTGGCGGTGGAGTTTATATGAATGCGGGCGCTTATGGGGGAGAAATTTCTCAGGTGCTTAAATCTTGCTTGGTGTTTGACCAGATCAATGGAATGATATTCTTGCTTGATGCATCGGAATGCGAATTCTCATACCGTCACAGCATTTTTATGGACAATAAGAATCTTTTGGTGCTTTTTGCGACCTTTGAATTAAAAGAGGGAAATCCCGACGAAATCAAAGCAAAAATGGACGAATACAAGGTAAAAAGGGTTGCCTCCCAACCGCTTGAATATCCAAGCGCAGGCTCTACCTTTAAGCGACCTGAGGGATATTTTGCAGGAAAATTGATCGAGGATGCGGACCTTAAGGGCTATACCGTCGGCGGAGCGCAGGTCAGTGAAAAGCACGCGGGCTTCGTTATAAACAAGGGCGGTGCTACTGCCGAGGATATTAAACGCTTGGTTGCTCATATACAAAAAACTGTTAAAGAAAAATTCGACGTTTCACTTGAATGTGAAATTGAATTTGTGGAGTAAAAATGGCTTTTTCAGAGGATATAAAAAAGGAATTTATTGAGGAAATTCCTCACAAAACGTGTTGCCGACGCGCCTTGGCATACGGAATTTTGTTTGACGCGTTTACGGACGGTGATAAAATATATATTGATACTGCAGGTGAAGAGAACGCGGATTTTTATAAGCGCGTTTTTGAGCGTCAGTTTTCCAAGACGGTTACGATAGAGACCGTGAAAAAGGCAGGAAGAGATTATTTCCGCGTTGAGTTTGCGTTTCCCTCCATGGCAAGGAAGATTGCTTGCCTTGACAAGAGTGGCGCTGGAATCAAGGATTATATGGAATTCAAATGTAATTTTTGTCGAATAAATTTCGTTCGCGGAATCTTTCTTGCCCGTGCTACGATCACCTTTTCGGCAGGAAGCAATCATCTTGAATTTCGCATTCTGCACACTGAGAGGGCAAGAATTTTAACGGAATTTTTGAGTGCTTGCAAGATTGAACCTAAAACCGTTTCAAGAAAAAATGCAGTTGGAATTTATTACAAAAAAGCGGATAGGATCGAGGACGTGCTTAATCTTATGCAGGCAAACAACGCCTTTTTTGAGGTTATGAACCGAAGAATTGAACGCGACATTATCGTTCAAGAAAACAGAGCCGTCAACTGCGAATCAGTTAACATTGCAAAGTCGGTTGCAACGGCTCAAAAGCAGCTTCGCGCTATTGAGATTATTGAAAACGCAGGGCTCCTTGAAAAAATCGGACACGAGCTTACCGAAAGCGCAAAATTGCGCCTTGAAAATCATTCCGCATCACTTTCCGAGCTTGCGGCAATGCACGAGCCGCCCATTACCAAGTCAACATTAAATAACCGTTTCGCCAAGATTATGAAAATGGCGGAGAATATTGCAAATAAGAAATAATAATTGCAGAAAATAACTATAAAAATGAAAGGAGAGCACTATGGGAGAATTTGTACATTTGCATTTGCACAGTGAATATAGCTTGCTTGATGGCGCGTGTAGAGTACGCGAAATACCTAAAAGAGCAAAGGAATGTGGACACGATGCGGTGGCTTTGACCGACCATGGCGTTCTTTTTGGTGTGCCTGCCTTTTTGTCTGCCTGCAAAAAAGAGGGGATAAGGGGTATTGTCGGATGCGAGGTTTACGTTGCTCCAAAGTCAAGATTTGATAAGACAAGCGGCAACGGACAGCCCTATCACCTTGTTTTGCTTTGCAAAAATGAAATTGGTTACAAAAACCTTTTACAAATGGTTTCACTTTCCTACACCGAGGGCTTTTATTCAAAGCCAAGGGTGGATATGGAGCTTCTTAAACGATATAGTGACGGACTTATTGCGCTGTCTGCCTGCCTTGCGGGAAGAATTCCAAGGTCACTTACCGCTGGTGATTTCGATATGGCAAAAATGGCAGCTCTTGAATATGCCGAGATATTCGGAAAAGACAATTTCTATATTGAAATACAAAACCACGGCTTTGAGGAGCAAAAGCAAATTTTACCCGACCTCGTCAGACTTGCAGAGGAGTGCGATTTGCCGCTTGTTGCAACCAATGACTGCCATTATTTGCGCCGTCGCGATGCCGATACACAGGCGATTTTGATGTGTATTCAGATGAATAAGGTTATCACCGACGGACGTCCGATTGGCTTTGAAACCGACGAATTTTATTATAAAACCACTGAAGAAATGAAGCTTCTTTTCGCCAAATATGAGGGTGCGATTGAGAACACCGTGAAAATTGCCGAAAGATGTAATTTTGAAATAGAAAATAACGGCTTTATTTTGCCGAAATATCCCGTTCCAAGCGCCAAGAGTGCAGGGGAATATTTGCGCTCTCTCGTCCTTTCGGGACTTGAAAAACGTCAGCAAAACGGAACTGTTTCCTATAAAAATCACAACAAAACCGAATATCTTGAAAGAATAGATTATGAGCTTTCTGTTATCGATTCTATGGGATATAGTGACTATTTCCTAATTGTTTGGGATTACGTTAATTTTGCCCGTTCAAGGCAAATTCCCGTGGGCCCCGGAAGAGGCTCGGGTGCTGGAAGCTTGGTTGCATATTTGCTCTATATTACCGATATTGATCCCATCGAATTTGACCTTCTTTTTGAAAGATTTTTGAATCCCGAGCGCGTATCAATGCCCGATATCGATATGGACTTTTGCTATAACAGACGTGACGAGATCATCGAATACGTTAAGGAAAAATACGGAAGCGACCACGTTTCGCAAATTGCGACCTTTGGTACGCTTGCCGCCAAAGCGGCAATACGCGATACGGGACGTGCTATGGGACTTAGCTATGCTGACGTTGATGCGGTTGCGACAAAAATTCCGCGTGTCCTTGGAATAACTCTTGAGGATGCGCTCCTTGATGCCGATTTTAAGGCAAAATATGAGGAGAGCGACCAAAATAAAAGGCTTATTGATACTGCAATGGCGCTTGAGGGAATGCCACGAAACGTGAGCATCCACGCGGCGGGTATCGTTATTACAGATAAGCCGCTTTATAACTACGTCCCACTCGCATTAAGTAACGGAATGACCATAACTCAATACGATATGGACGCGGTTGCGGATTTGGGGCTTCTTAAATTTG
Source organism: Eubacteriales bacterium (assembly GCA_045613605.1). Classification (GTDB taxonomy): domain Bacteria; phylum Bacillota; class Clostridia; order Oscillospirales; family CAG-272; genus RGIG4608. Next base: position 12,158 of record JAZLBH010000089.1, on the reverse strand, counting down.
ACTTTTTGGCGCTTCGTTATTTGACAATCGTTAACGACGCGGTTTTGCAAATAAAAGAGCAAAATCCCGATTTTGATATTGAAAAAATTCCGCTTGACGATAAGGATACCTATGACCTTATCGGCACGGGTATGACCGAGGGCATTTTCCAGCTTGAAAGCGCGGGAATGCGACAATTCTTGTCCGAATTGAAGCCGAAAAATCTTGAGGATATTATAATTGCCATATCCCTTTACCGACCGGGACCAATGGATTCTATTCCTCATTATCTCGAGTGCCGTGAAAATCCTGAAAAGATTGAATATCCGCTTGATATTTTGCGCGACGTTTTGTCATCCACGTCGGGAGTTGTGGTATATCAAGAGCAGGTAATGAGCATTTTCCGTATAGTTGCGGGATATACCTTTGGGCATGCGGATATCGTGCGCCGCGCTATGTCAAAGAAAAAGCACTCGGTGCTTGAAGCGGAGAGGGGCGCGTTTATAGAGGGCGCAACTGAACGTGGCGTCGACCCTAAAAAAGCCGAAAAGCTGTTTGATGATATGATTTCATTTGCAAATTACGCGTTTAATAAGAGCCACGCGGCGGCATATTCGATAATTTCTTATCGTACGGCATATCTAAAGACCCATTATCCAAAGCAATATTTTGCGGCTCTTTTGACGAGCGTGCTTGGAAATATGCCGAAGGTTGCAGAGTATATTTCCGATTGCTCAAAGCTCGGTATCGGAGTTTTGCCTCCCGATATCAATAAGAGTGAAATGTACTTCAGTGTTAGTGAAAATAACATTCGTTTCGGTCTTTTGGCAATTAAAAACGTGGGTCAAAATTTCGTTGCAAATGCAATAAGAGAACGAAAGAGAAGACCCTTCTCGTCCTTCGACGATTTCGTTGACAGAATGAGTGATTACGATATGAATAAGCGACAGGTTGAATCCCTTATAAAGAGTGGCGCTATGGATAGACTTGGCAGACGTCGCTCTCAGCTGCTTGCTTCGTTTGAAACGATAATTGACGGCGCGACCAGTAAGCGTGGAAACAATATTGCAGGTCAGCTTGACTTTTTCTCAATGGCTGAGGGGCTTGATACGGGGCTTTCGTTCAAATATCCCGATTTGCCCGAGATTGCTTTGCCAATAAGACTTGCACAGGAAAAGGAGGCAACGGGACTCTATTTTTCAGGGCATCCCCTTGACTCTTACCGCGAGCATATTGATAGCGTTTCTCACAAGGAGATCATATCTCTTGGTGAAGAGGAAAATGTTGACGAGCGCAAATTTGTCAATATCGTCGGTATGATCGGACAAGTAATCGTTAAGGTGACTCGTAACGGTGATAAGATGGCGTTTTTCAGCCTTGGCGACCGCTACGGAGAAATTGAATGTATTGCCTTTTCGCGTACCTATTCACAAATATCCTATAAGATTAAAGAGGATAGCGCGGTGATCGTGGGTGGATACGTTCAATCTCGCGAGGATGAGGACGTTAAATTTATCGTTTCAACTGTTGAAATGCTCCAAAAAAACGGTGAATACCAGCCAACTTCTGAAAAAACCACATCAAAAGCATTGAATAACGAAGAAAAAAAGGTAAGCTTCGGCTCCTCTGTACAAAAGGTGAAAAAGCTCTATTTGAGAGTGCCCGACCTCACCTGTGATAAATTCGTTCGCGCAAAAAATCTTGTTGAAATCTTTGAGGGTGCGACCGAGGTCATCTTCTTTGATAGCTCAAATAAGCAATATCACCCGTCGGGACTTGGATTTGATGCTACCGATTATACGATAAAGCAATTAGAAAGCCTTCTCGGTGACGGGAACGTTGTTATGAAATGAAAACGGGAGAAATTTTCTCCCGTTTTTGCTTTATTTTTTAGAATTTTCGGCATATTCTCTCAAATAAAGCTCCTTCATTTTTTGGCACATGATTTTACCGTTAAGCTCTGCACTATATCGCATTTGCGCACCGAGTGAGCATTTTTTATACAGCGCCTTATCGGTATAAAGACGAATCAGCGCCTCAGCCAGCGCGTTGGAATTTTGCGCAGGAAAGATTAGTCCGTTTTCTCCGCTTTTTACCATATAGGGATTGCCACCGATATTGCTTGCAACGGTCGGAATACCAAGACTCATTCCCTCACAAATTGAAAGTGATGCCGTTTCGCTTTCGTATGAGCAATTTACGTTTACGTCAGTTATATTGAAAACGGTTGCAATATCATCGCAAAAGCCGGTGAAATGCACGATGCTTTCAACGCAAAGCTTATTTGTATAATCCCTTAAATTTTCTTCAAAGGAGCCTGTGCCAACGATAAGAAAATGAAAATTAGGATACTTATCCTTGCAAATTTTAGCGGATTCTATAAGAGTGCTATGTCCTTTTCCTTTTTCAAGACGCGCTACTATGCTAATGACGAAAGTGTCGTTTTCCAAGCCGTATTTTTGGCGCAAATCCAATTTTTCATCCTCATTCAAACGACGCAATGGGGCGCATCCGTTCATAACGATTGTGATTTTGTTTTCGTCGCATCCAAGCTCAATCAAATGCATTTTAGTGTACGGTGAAACGGCAATGATCGAGCTTGAAAGTATGCTGTTCGTTTTACCAAAACACCGTTTTGCAAAGGAATTTTTCATATATTTTGGAATTGCTGGCGCGCAGTGACGCGTGAATACGCGGCAAGGAATATTTAGAAGCGTTGCGGCAATTCTTGAAGAAAGCGAGCCGTGAGAGTGTACTATATCGGGCTTGGAGCTTTTGATGATCTTTGTGCTTTCAATTATTGATTTGATCGAAAGGGATCTGTCAGCCCCATATTTGCACTCAATTATTTTGCAGGGCAGTTTATTTATTAATTTGCTGCCCTTGGGAAGTGCGACCGTAAAGTCAAATTCTTTATTATCCATTCGTGATATTTGTTGAATTAGCAGATTTCCCGCGCCCCCGATATTCGTGTCGGTTAAAAAATGCAAAATTTTAATCATTTTTTGCTCCTTTTTATTAAAAACAACATTTACAATTTATAAAAAAAGTGGTAAAATAATATTATTAATAACTCTTAAGAGGGAATTATGACGATAATTGAAACTAAAAGGCTTATTTTAAGGGAATATACCTATGATGATTTTAACGATCTGCGTGAAATAATTTGCGACGCTGAAACAATGAGGTTTTACGTTCGTCCGTATGATGAAAACGGAGTTCAAAGGTGGCTTGATTGGTGCATAAATTCCTATAGGGATAACGGATTTGGACTTTGGGCAATGGAGCTTAAGGAAAATGGCAAATTTATTGGGGATTGCGGTATTTCACTTCAAAGGATTGACGGTGATATTTTGCCCGAAATCGGTTATCACATAAATAAAAAATATTGGCAAAACGGTTATGCTAAGGAAGCCGCAAGTGCAGTTCGGGATTGGCTTTTTGAAAATACTGACTTTGAGCGCGCGTATTCTTATATGAATATAGAAAACGTTGCCTCATATTCCACTGCCGCGTCCGTTGGAATGAAAAGAATAAAGGAATACAACGACGGTGAAGAGGACTTGGCAGTTTATTCAATAAGCCGTGAAGAGTGGCAAAACATTAAGAAAGAGGAGAAGGTTATGAATACTTTAGATGCAATTTTTGCAAGAAAATCAACCAGAAGCTATAAAAACGAGCAAATTTCAGAGGAAAATCTTCAGCTCATATTGAAGGCAGGATGTGCCGCGCCGATTGGAATGGCGAGATATGATACCTTACATATTACGGTCGTTCAAAATGAAGATATTCTTTCTAAAATTTTTAACGAGGCAGAGGAAGCAATGTTCAAGGCTATCGGAATGCGTAAAAATATGAATTTCGGTGCAAAAACGATGATTCTTGTTTCATCAATGCCCGCTTACCGCGAGGGAGTGAACTATGCTCACGCAGGTATAGTGATTGAAAATATGGTTATTGCCGCAACCTCTCTCGGAATAGATAGCGTTGTACTTGGCGGACCTATTTCGGCAATTGCGGAAAGTGATGAATTGAGAGGCTTGTTGAATATTCCCGATGGATTTGAACCGCTTTTGGCGGCTTCATTTGGCTATGCGACCGAGGACGCACCTGCAAAGGAGCACTCAATTTCCATCAATAGGGTATAATTATGAAAAAGCTTTTGATAAGCGGCTTTGAGCCCTTTGGCGGAGAAGAAATTAATCCCTCGTGGGAAGCGGTCAGCCGTTTGCCCGACGAGATAGGGGAATATTCTTTGACGAAGATTTGCATTCCCGTGGTGTTTGAAATGGCCGCAATGCAAATTATTAAAATTGCGGATGAAATTTTACCCGACGCGATAATTTGTGTGGGACAGGCAGGCGGCAGGGGTGCAATTACCCCCGAGCTTGTGGGTATCAACCTTCGCTATGCCCGTATCCCCGATAATAACGGCAATCAGCCCAAGGACGAGCCTATCATTGAGGGCGGTGAAAATGCCTATTTCTCAACCTTGCCCGTGCGTAAGATGGCGGAAGCTATTAGCGATTCGGGTGTTACAGCTCAGGTCTCATATTCGGCAGGCGCTTACGTGTGCAATGACGTTTTATATACCTTGCTTCATCATTTTGACGGCACGAAAACGAGAGCTTGCTTTATTCACGTCCCTTACTGCAAGGAGCAGGGGAAGGAGCTGTCAATGACGATGGAGGATATAGTTAAAGGATTGACTGCCGCAATAGAAAATATTTAACCGTAAGAAAAGGAGTATATATGATTTGTAATTCAATTCAAGCATTGCTTAATTATGGAATAAAGAACCACTTGATAACCGAGGATGACGTTATCGTAGTGCGCAACTCGATTATGGACGTATTAAATCTTAACGATTGGAATGAAAATGCCGATGCCGACGCTCTTGACAGTATCGAAGCAATTCTTGCTCCAATCATCGACTATGCTTGTGAGAGGGGAATAATTGCCGATACTACTAACTCTCGCGACTTGTTTGATACAAAGATTATGGGGCTTCTCACCGCGATGCCAAGAGAGGTTATTGCAGAGTTTAGAAGCAGATATGAAATAGATCCTAAGAAAGCAACCGATTGGTATTTTGCATACAGTAAAAAAACCAACTACGTTCGTGCAGAGAGAATAGCGAAGGATTTGGTTTGGACATATGATTGCGATTACGGAACTCTTGATATTACGATAAACCGTTCAAAGCCCGAAAAGGATCCAAGGGATATTGCCGCGGCAAAATTGCAAAAGGCAAGCAGCTATCCCAAATGTCAGCTTTGCTCCGAAAATGCCGGATTTGCGGGACACGCTAATCACCCTGCAAGACAGAATTTAAGACCAATTCCCATTGTTGTAAATAATGAAAAATGGGAGATGCAGTATTCCCCCTACGGCTATTATAACGAGCATTGCATCGTGTTTAATTCAAAGCACGTGCCAATGAAGATAGATTGCTCCGTTTTTGGAAAGCTGTTTGATATTGTGGATCAGTTCCCACATTACTTCGTGGGTTCAAATGCCGACTTGCCAATAGTTGGCGGCTCAATCTTGAGTCACGAGCATTTTCAAGGCGGCAGATATACCTTTGCTATGGAAAGGGCGGAGGTTGAAAGAGAATTTGAGGTTGAGGGCTATCCCAACGTAAAGGCAGGCGTAGTTAAATGGCCTATGTCCGTTATCCGCGTAAGCTCGAATGATCGCAATGAGCTTTCAAAATGTTGTAACCTTGTTCTCGAAAAATGGAGAGCCTATAGCGATCCCGAGGCAAGCATTTTTGCCGAAACTGACGGTGTTCCGCATAATACGATTACTCCAATTGCAAGAAAAAATGGAGATACATACGTTTGCGACCTCGTTCTTCGTAATAATCTTACCACTGAAGAAAGACCGTTAGGGCTTTATCATCCAAATCCCACGCTTCATCATATTAAGAAAGAAAATATCGGTCTTATTGAGGTTATGGGACTTGCGGTTTTGCCCGCGCGACTTGCCAATGAGATAGTAGCTCTTGAAAAGGCATTGCTTAACGGTGAGGACCTTGAAGCAAATCCCGAAACCGCCTCGCATTCCGCTTGGGCACGCGAGCTTCTTACAAGACACCCCGAATTTTCTAAAGAAAATGCAAGAAATATTCTCGAGCAGGAAATTGGTAAGGTTTTCCGCGAGGTTTTGTGCGATGCCGGCGTCTTCAAGCGCAACGAAAATGGACAACTAGCATTTGATAGATTTATATCTTTGCTTTAATATGAAGTAATAAATTTTAGAAGGAGCAAATTATGACCGTTGAATTGATTGAGATAGCGAAGAATTACGTTAAAGAAAAGCTTGAAAATGAGTTTAGCGGACACGATTATTTTCACACGCTTCGCGTTTTCAATATGGCGACAAGAATTGCCAAATCCGAGGGCGCAAATCTTGAGATTGTGCAGCTGTCAGCGCTTTTGCATGACGTCGACGATAGAAAAATATCACCCGAAACGTACGAAAATCAAGCGAATGCGCGTGGATTTTTGGCGACAAACGGTGTTGATGATGACACGATTGAGCTTATTTGCCAAATCATAAGAGAAATCTCGTTTGGTTCAAATAATGAACGCCCCTCAACACTTGAGGGGCGGTGCGTTCAGGATGCCGACCGCCTTGATGCTATCGGGGCTATCGGAATCGGTCGCGCATTTGCATACGGTGGCAACCACAATAGGCATATGTACCACCCCGATCTTCCTCCGAGCTTAAATATGACGAAAGAGGAATATCGCAAGAGCGAGTCGACGACGATCAATCATTTTTATGAGAAATTGTTCAAGCTTACCGCACTCATGAATACCCCTACGGCAATTCAAATCGCGCAGGAGAGGGAAGAATATATGAAAAGCTTCGTCTCCACCTTTCTCGACGAGTGGGATGGGGTTAAATAAGGATTTGATGAGGAAAAAATGATTAATTATTTTGAAACAGACCGTCTGATTCTCCGTCCGTGGCGCGAGGATGACGCGGAAGAATTATATGTAAAATAGAGGTTAAGCAACGTCCAAACCCTCCAAATGGGATGCTAATTGGAATCCTTCAAATAGACCGGTTGTTTGGGGATATACTAGCGAGAATTAATCAAATAAAATCTTAAAGGGTGCGAGAAATCGCACCCTTTTTGAATACAAAATAAAACAAAAATTTCCATTCATATTTGTTTTTCGATTGAGCAAAATAATAGCAGAGAAGCGAAGCGAACGGTTACGGTGATGCGAGAGTGCGTTGCAGTGATTGTTTGCAACGCCTCTCGATAATATAGATTAATTTCCTTTCTAATCAAGGAAAAATCAGTCGTAAAAACGACAGAATGGAGAACGTTATGGCAAAGAAGTCAGCTAAAAAGGCACTTGAACAGTTCAAGATGCAGGCAGCTAACGAAGTAGGAGTTACACTTAACAACAACGGTTACAACGGTGACTTGACATCTCGTCAGGCAGGTAGTATCGGTGGTCAGATGGTTAAGAAGATGGTAGAATCCTACGAAAACAGTCTTGGCGCGAGCAACACTACGAAATAATAGAAGCCAAGAGGATTAGCTTGCCGTTTAGCAAGCGTTAAAAATTTATTGAACGAAGTTTTACATTTATTAATATAAAAAATTAAGTGTAAAAGCCCGTTATTTTGCTTATGCAAACAAAATAAATTTTATGAAGGCGAGTGATTAGTCATTTGCCTTCTTTTTTTTGTATAAAAATTTGATTTGTTGGGATGTTGGTGCAATCTCCGTAGGGGCTCGCTTTGCGAGTCCGCCTTGATATTACTTACATTTCGAACGGACGCGCACAGCGCGACCCCTACAGTTTAATTGTTCGCTAAATCCCAATTTATGTTTTGAGGCAAAAAATCCCCCACCGCGAGGGTGGGGGAGGGGGGATTACTTTAAAACATAAATGTTAATTGCTGTTTGAGAAGATGTATATGCAGCAAATCTTGGAGAAGATGCATTCCATTGGAGTTTGCGTGAGCTATCTTTTGCATTGGAAATTGTAGCATTTCCGTTGCTAAATGAAACATTCCAAGACGAGTTTGCATTTATAGAGTCACTTAATGTCAAAGTGTTGCTAGAACTCCAAGATAAGTACTGACCATTGCTATCCATAAAGGCATAACTTCCGCTTGTTGAACCAGCAACTACGGTTAATTTATAAGTTCCTGCAGGAGTTACACTGTAACTGCTTCCAGTTCCATAATTTCCAGCGGTTCCAACTGAAGTAAGTTCCATTTTCTTGGACTGACAAACAATTACTATTGTGTCACCAACTGAAATAGAGGAAGCCGATTGCCAAGTTTGTGTACTTGTGTGTCCGTTACACTTATCTGCACAAACTGTTTCTTGACAGTTGGTATCTGTACACTTCTGGCATTCATTACATATATTTTCGCATGTATGTTCTGGTTCGGGAGTAGGTGTTTCGCCACCTTCGGAGCTGGAACTACCTTCAAGTTTATAAATTACAACTGCTTTTTGAGAAGCGGAGCTATAGCAAGCAAAGAGTGAACTTGATTGGTTATACTGCATTGTGTTTCTTGTATTAGTGCCTTGTGCCACAATAGTTGCAGTGCCATCGGCTGCGATTGTAATCTTCCAAGAACCATTATCATTATTAGTTGTTTGGGTCTTTAAGTGATTTGAACCTGAACTTGCTGCATAGAGATAACCAGAACCTGTATAGAAAGCAAATGTTCCAGAAGTTGTACCAACTTCAAGAGTAATCACTTGAACATCATCTTCGAATGTTACTGAATTATCACTCTTTGTAACGGATGCCTGTCCTCTATTATTGTTATTTTGAGTTGTACTCAAAGCGTAATTATAGTCTTTTGCAACAATTACGATTTGGTCTCCAACTTGAAGAGTTGAAATGTCGGTTACTAATGTCCATGTGGGTGTTACTTCGTGCCCTTCACACTTATTGACACAAGCTGTTTCGCTACATTCTTTATCAGTACACTTGCCACATGTTGTACATATACTTTCGCATGTATGTTCGGGTTCAGGGGCTGATTCAACAGCACCACAAACGGAGCATTTTCCGTCAACATAAATGTGTTCACCCGTTGCAGGAATAACATCATTAGAAACCACGTGTCCGCACGCACAAGTTACTTTTGTATAACCAGCTTCAGAACATGTAGCATCTTTTTTGTCATTTGTTGTATTAACGTGACCTGTTGCGGCAACTTCGTTTGTTATGCTCATTTCCTTGCCACAGCTTGCACACTTTGTTACTGTGTAACCAGCATCTGTACATGTGGGAGCCACCGTTTCGGTTGTTGTGCTTGGGTGTGCGCAATCGGGAACTGTTGTCAATGTCATTGACTTGATTCTTATCTGGTTAGAACCTGCAACATCAAGCTTGAGGTACTTATATTCGCCGTTAAGTGAAGTTTCATAATCATTATATGATGTGCTTGTAACGGAAATAGTTACAGGCGTTTCTGACCAATTAACTCCATCGTTAGAACCATAGATGTTAATTGTATCAACCTTATTACCAGCATTTATGCCTATTGTTGAGATTGGGTTCTTTGAATAGATAATAGCGTAACCATTATTGGTTGAACTTGAATATATTCTCAATTCATCTGTGAAATGACAGTCGTATGTAGTTATAGTAACGTGTTCATCAAGTTCATGTTCTTCACCTTCTGCATACTGTGTACCTGCTGTATAGTCAGCAAATACGTATGTATAAGTTCCTGCTGTAGTTGGGAATGCTTCGCCACAGTTTGCACAAGTACCACCAACATAGTTATGACCTATTGAAGGAATTGTGGTTTGTTCAACGAGAATCTCTTCACATACGGAGCATTGTGTACCTTCTGTCAAACCGTTCTTTGTGCAAGTAGGATCAACTGCTTCAAGTGTTTCTTCGGTATGACCGTTAGCTTTAACAATTTCCTGTTCTACCATTATTTTTCCACAAACAGAGCACTTTTTACCGGATGTAAGACCTGTTTCAGTACATGTGGGATCAACTGCGGGAATCTCCTCGTTTTCGTTACATTCGTGAATTTCAACAATTCTTGTTGTTACGAAAGAGATTGTATTGATCATACAACGTTCCTCACCCATGAGTGAAACTGTTGTGAAATTTACTGTCTTATTTTCGCTTGTATCCACTGTGATAGCTGTGTATTCGCCATCATCAGAGTGGGTTGTAATTTCATACTCAACACCGTTTACTGAAACTTTGGCATCCTTGGCTTCACGACCTGCAACGTAAATAATTACCTTATCTATGTTTTCGGGCACTGTAAACGAGAACTTACCAACGGCTGAACTTGTACCAAGTTTGATACAAGAATTACCCATTGCATCACGCGCATTACCGTAAACGTTGCTAAGTCCTTCAAGAGTAAGTGTATATCCGTTTTTTTCATAGTTTTCAGGCACATTGCCACCATCACTATGCTTTGCTTCGCCATCTTCACCAAGTGTGAATTGGTACTCAAGTGATTGTTCAACGGTGCCACAGTCACATCTATTATTTATAAAGTTGTGAACGTGCTCGAAATCAAGCGTATATGTGCCGTTTTCTTCAACCTCGGATAAATAGAATTCACGAGTTGCGTTTTCACCATCGGCTATAATTTTATAACCGTGCGCGTAAGCAGGAAGGTCAACCTTATAAACGCCGTTTTCTTCGGTTAAGTCTACACCTTCAGCAACCGTTGTCCATATTTCGTCGCCATTAATAAACCAATAGTAAAGCTTAAGGTTTTCCCAACCAAGATTATTTTGAATATAAATCGTTTTTGTAAGTTTATTGTGAATAGTTACGCCGTCATGCTCATTTGTACCGTACATACCGCGGTCAGCACCGTAGAGCTGATTGAAGGTGATGGTGGTATAATTGGTTGCTACAGCTTTGAGTTCTTCCTCGGTCAAGTCGCTAACCTTTACGCCACCGTGTGTAGGCACACCGTATCTGATATTGGAAAATGCCTCGCAGTAATTGCCCTCTTCGGCTCTTACCCAAGGATAGCTTCTACCTGTTGCACTCTCTTGATTTGCGAACTCGTAGTAGTTATAATCTACCCAATCACCGTAGTAAACGTTGACGTTAACGCAAGTCAAGAAGCTTGCAGTTGCGTTGCCGGAGTGTCTACCGTCGGAGTAGGGCTCTTCGGTATGTCCGATAAGCATACCGCATCCGCGGAATGCATACCACTGATATGCGGATACTACGTCGTTGTATACGTCCATTGTGGGAGCAGAAACAACGTTTTCCATTTTAACCGTTGCATCTCCCCATTTACCGCCGATAACACCGCCCATTCCGCATCCAAACGAGCCCCAAAGACCGGAAACTGTAACGGAGGAGTCAACGCTAACGTTCTTAAACGTATGGCTATAGCCCAAGCTTGTATCAATACCGTAAGGGCCGTAGCTAACTTCACCTACAACACCGCCTGTATAACGGTTGTAGTTCGCGATTTTAGAATTTGTAACGATAATGTTTTCAAAGTGGCATGTGCCTTGCGCATAGCCAACTACAACACCCATATCAACACATTCAAACACGATTTCCGCGCCACTAACAGCAAGGTTCTTGATTGTTGCATTTTTAATAGATGCAAACAAACCTGCACCCGCGGTACTATATGTATATGTGCTATAGCTTGTTTTGTCGGGGTCAAGCTCCCAACAGTTCTGATAGAGATTATAGATTGTATGATTGCCGCCGTCAAACGTACCCATAAATACGGTGTTTGTATCTACTCCGTCAACAACATTCTTTTCATACCAATAGCCTAATCCAATGGGATCAAAGGGCTTATTATTGAGGTCGATGTCAGCGTCAAGTTTTACAAACTGACCGTTAAATGTATTACCTGCATCAACCTGTGCTCTAAAATACGCAAGCTGTTTAGCGGTTTTAATGATATAGGGGTCTGTTTCAGTACCTGTACCAGATTCAAATCCGTTTGCTACAGATTCGCCATCCCAAACGTCAGCAGTTGCCTTAACAGCTGTGAAAACTGAGAAGGATGCAACGAAGATAGTTACGTTACCTGTTTCAGCGTCATAAACGTACTGATTGTGGATTGCAAATTCGTCAACAGAGTTAACTCTTGTCATGAGAACGGGTGCGCCGTTTTCAACGTGGTAAAGCTTAAGCTCTGTGTTTGCAAGTCCTGAAGGA
>JAZLBH010000088.1:0-2490 GCA_045613605.1 Eubacteriales bacterium | reverse complement strand
TATTCTACATGGGGCGGTAGACACAACTACCTATTTCTTAAAAGAATATTAAAAAGAATGATCTGTGGCTAAAAAAATTCAATTTCCTACTTGAAAAAATGCGGACAAAAGTATATAATTATATCAGTTTTTTAAGAAAGGCGGAGCAAAAATGTCAAAATGTCTGATGTGTCCTCGCGGATGTTCGGTTGACAGAAGTGCAGGCGAGCGCGGATTTTGCGGAGCAACAAATGAATACGTAATCAGCTCTGCCGATCTTCATTTTTACGAGGAGCCCTGCATAAGCGGAACACACGGCTCGGGCGCGATTTTCTTTTCAGGATGCAATCTTCGTTGCGTTTTTTGTCAAAACAGGGATATAAGTCGCGAAATTTACGGCAAAAAATATACCGAGGACGAGCTTATTTCAAAAATGCTCGAGCTTCAGGAAAGGGGCGCGCACAATATAAATCTTGTGACTGCAACTCCCTACTCATTCTTTGTTGCAAAAACACTCGAAAAGGCAAAAAAAGACCTCAAAATTCCCGTGGTATATAACTGTGGCGGATACGAAAGTCTTGATTCTCTTCGCGCGCTCGATGGACTTGTAGATATATATTTGCCCGACTTCAAATACTTTAATGATGCGCTTGCTAAGGGATATTCATCAGCTCCAAATTACGCAACCGCCGCGGGCGAAGCTCTCATCGAAATGCACCGTCAGGTCGGTAAACTAATTCTCAACGAAAACGGAATCGCAACGCGCGGACTTATCGTGCGACATCTCGTTTTGCCTGCGTGCCGAGAGGATTCGAAAAAGGTTTTGAAATACATTTCCGAAATTTTGCCCGTAGAGGACGTAACGCTCTCTCTTATGCGCCAATATACGCCCGATTTTGCCGACGCGGACGCTCCCAAAAATCTAAAACGACGTTTGACAAGCTTTGAATATGAGGACGTGCTAAGCTATGCCCTCTCCCTTGGATTCGACGGTTTTTCCCAAGGAAAAGAGTCCGCAAAAAAAGATTTTACACCCAAATTTGAACGTTAAATAAAAGAAAGCAGAGGCACCGCCTCTGCTTTTTATCTTTTGTTTTATTGTTCAACAAATGTGTATTCGGGGCAGTTGTCGATCGTATCGAAATAGTAGCCCTCGGAAATGAGATGGTCAAGAATTGTCGAAAGAGCTTCCTTTGTGGACCACTTGTCGTGGAGCAAAACGATAAGATCTTGATTTTTGCTCTTGGCCTTTGTCAAGGTGTCAGTTAACGAATAGATGAATTCCTGCGCTTCGGAATTGCCCTCGGCATCACCGGTGAGCGCGGTCCAGTCATAAACCGCATAACCGATCTCTCTTGCTGCCGCTATGTATTCAAGCGCCTCCGCCTTTGTCAAATAAGCATTGCTTGTTCCGCCGGGGAAACGGATTATCTTCTTTACCCGAGCAAAATTATCTTCACCGATTGCACCGATCAAAGCGTTTTCGTATTGCTTGATTTCGTCTATAAAGGATTCGGTTGAGGAGTAGAGATTTGAATATTCGTGGGTGTATGAATGACAAGCGATAGCGTGTCCACGGTTGAAAATTGCTTCCATTCTGTCGGGATAGCGTTCAACATCTCTTCCTTCAACGAAAAAGCTTGCTTTGATGCCGTATTCCTCAAGCATAAAAACAATATCGTTAGTGTTGTCGCGCGTCGGCCCATCGTCAAAGGTGAGGTAAATGATCTTGTCCCTTGAAGCCTCGTTTGAGTGGATTTTTACACTTGTTCCCACCTCAATAAGCAGCTTGCCGTTTTCGGCTTTGCCTAAATATTCAATTTTTTCAACCTTGTTGGGTGTCCTTGAATCCGTGGGAATGATCTCATAATAAATATTTGCCTTATCAAGCGCCGCCTTGGCTTCTGAAAGCTTCATTCCCTCGTAAATGGAAAGCTCCTCGTATTGTGCTTTGGGAGCGCCGGTTGGCGCCGCAAGTGAATAGAAAAGCGCAATTGAAATGCCAAGTAAAACAAGCACGCATGCAGAAAGAATGCCCACTAATTTTAACGTTTGCTTTTGCTCGTTTGAAAAATAACCGATTTTTTTATCCATATAAAAGTCCTTTGATTAGCATTTTAATTATTGTAACATTTTTTCTTGAAATTTACAATAGAAAAGTCGTTTTTTGTGAAAATATTTTTTTATTTTCATAAGCCCTTGCAACACGCAACGAAAAGTGATAAAATTAAAAGTAGAATACTTCAAATTTGATTTGTAGGGAAGTTAGTTTAGAAAAGGATTTTTCGCTTTTTCGAGAAAAAGCTCGCAAAAAGCTTTTTAAAGCACTTCGTAATAGTAGCCATAGAGTTTGTACTAACTCCACTAGATTCCGCACAAATCGAGTGCCTCACTTCTTCGCGCTCGGCACATTGTTATTTTCGTGCTTTACACGAAAAAACCACGATTTGCTACTACTAAACATAGCCATTTGCTTTGATTATGGCTATTATTTGGACAGCAAATCTTAGA
>JAZLBH010000087.1:0-3812 GCA_045613605.1 Eubacteriales bacterium | reverse complement strand
TGCCGCGAAGCTCTATAAAAGGTTTTTGGTGCCAGGGGTTCCCCGAAACGAGCGAAGTCGAGTTTTGGGGGTTCACGGGACTTTTTTCAAAAAGAACATTATTCTTAAGTAAACTAACTTCCCTGCAAATCAAAATTTGAACACTTGTTGAATAAAAAGTGCACAAAAAACATTTTACTATTGAATACAAATAAAAAGTGTGATATAATTATATTAATTAGACCTGAAGAGAGGTAATTATGCTTAAAAATTCACCAACAAATAATAGATATATACTTACTTGGATTGAAGAAATGAAAGGGATGACATGCCCTGATAACATAGTTTGGATTGACGGAAGTGATGAGCAAACTGAAGCTTTGCGCGCAGAGGCGTGTGCTACAGGTGAAATTATTAAACTTGATCAAGATAAGCTCCCGGGTTGTTATCTCCACCGCACAGCAATAAATGACGTTGCGCGTGTTGAGGGTCGTACGTTTATTTGTACAAGCAAAAAAGAGGATGCAGGGAACATTAACAATTGGATGCATCCCGATGAGTGCAAAGAGAGATTAACAAAGCTTTACCAAGGCTCGATGAAGGGTAAAACCATGTACGTTATTCCTTATTCCATGGGTATTGTTGGTTCACCCTTTGCAAAATACGGAATCGAGCTTACTGACTCTATTTACGTTGTTCTAAATATGCTCATTATGACGAGAGTTGGCTTTGACGTGCTTGACGCGATTGGGGAAAGTCCCGATTATATTAAGGGCTTGCACGCACGCGCCGAGCTTGACGAGGAGAATAGATATATCGTTCATTTTCCCGAGGAAAACACCATTTGGAGTGTAAATTCGGGCTATGGCGGGAACGTGCTTTTAGGCAAAAAATGCTTTGCGCTTCGTATTGCCTCCTATCTTGGAAGACACGAAAATTGGATGGCGGAGCATATGCTTATTTTGGGTGTTGAATATCCCAACGGTGAAACGAAATACGTTTGCGCGGCATTTCCGTCCGCTTGCGGAAAGACCAATCTTGCGATGCTTATTCCTCCCGAATATTATGCGAAAAAGGGCTTTAAGGTGCATTGCGTAGGTGACGATATTGCTTGGCTTAGAGTTGGTAAGGATGGACGTCTTTGGGCGATAAATCCCGAAAACGGATTCTTTGGAGTTGCTCCCGGAACAAACGAAAAGACCAATCCCAATGCGCTTCACACCACCTTGAAGGACACAATTTTCACAAACGTTGTTCACAACACGAAGGATAACACGGTTTGGTGGGAGGGCCTTGATAAGAATCCGCCTGCTGAGGCTATCGACTGGATGGGCAATGCTTGGGATTATAGAAAATATAACAAAAACGATAAATCGACCTGCGGTGCGCACCCCAATTCTAGATTTACTGCCAAGGCTACCAACTGCCCTTGCTTGTCTAAGGAATTTAATAATCCTGCAGGTGTGCCGATTTCGGCTATTATTTTCGGTGGTAGAAGGGCAAAGACCGCGCCGCTCGTTTATCAGTCGACGTCTTGGCAAAACGGCGCGTTTATTGGTTCGATAATGGCTAGTGAAACCACTGCTGCGGCTTCGGGTGCTGTGGGAGTTGTTCGTCGCGACCCAATGGCTATGCGTCCGTTTGTCGGATACGATATGGGTGACTATTTTAAGCATTGGTTAAATATGGGTAAATTGATACCTAATCCCCCGAAGATTTTCCACGTTAACTGGTTTAGAACCGATGACGAGGGCAATTTCATTTGGCCCGGATTTGGGGATAATATGCGCGTGCTTATGTGGATTTTGGCTCGTTGTGAGGATAAGATCGGTGCAGAGAAGAGCGCAATCGGATATCTTCCTTATCCAGAGGATATTTGTATTGATGGACTAGACGGAGTGACACTCGATACCGTGCGCGAGCTCTTAAGGGTTGATACGAAATCTTGGCTAGATGACGTTGAAAATATTAAAGAATTCTATGCTCAAGTAGGGGAAAGAGTACCCGCGGAGCTTTACGAAGAGCTTGAAGCTCTTGAAAATAGACTTAAAAAATGATAAAAGAGAAGGGGACTTTTTTGAAAGTCCCCTTGTTTTTTATATCCCTATGAATTTGATTTTAATCGAATGTTTAGTTGACTATAAAAAAATTAAAATTTTTTCAAAAAAATTCAAAAAAGGTATTGACATTTTTGAAAAATAGTGTATAATATCAGTGTTGTGTTAATAAACACGGCAATGCGAGAGTGGCGGAACAGGCAGACGCGCACGTTTGAGGGGCGTGTGGGAGACCGTACGGGTTCGATTCCCGTCTCTCGCACCATAAAGAAACCATAATATTGATACGAAAAATATCGGTATTATGGCTTTTTTATTGCCAAAACGGGGGTGTTTTGCCCTTTTTCATAGATTTTATAGCAAAAATGAAGGCTTGGCGGGATGTTTTTCGTCCTTGCAAGCTTTTTTGTTTTTAGCCGTAAAATATAAATCGTTCACTTTATACCCTTATCGTTCAATTTATGGGTAATCGTTCAATTTATACACTTGAAATATAAAGATTTTTGTGATATAATATTATTGCTTATTTTTTAAAATGGTTTTTATTATCAAGATTCAAAATAGTGTGATTTTAAACATTTGAGGTGATAAAAAATGATTTGGATGATTTCGGCAAACGGAAAGATATATGACCACGCAAGCTCATTTGCAACCAATGGTTTTATTGATTGGAGACAACGTGCTAGATATAATAATGGAGATATTGTCTATATTTATTGCACTCGACCTTTTATGCGCGTCATGTATAAATGTGAAGTTGTGCAACACTCTATGCCGTTCTCAGAGTGTATTGATGATTCAATTTTTTGGATTGACCGCGATGAATATGAAAAGTCAAAAGTTGGTGAGTATGCAAGACTAAAACTGTTAGAACAAGTTGATACAATGCAGTTATGTTTAGATAATCTCAAACGCCATGGACTTAGCGCGGCACCTCAAGGGCCGATAAAAGTTTCCGCTCAATTGAATGCATATATTGAAAAATATTTTAATGATTACTATACAGATGGCTTTTTTTCTGATATATCAGAACAAGAACATTATCACGAAGGGCATGTAAGAACTGTCTTGGTAGACAAGTATGAGAGAAGTTCTATTGCCCGTGGAAAATGTATTGAATATTATGGAGTTAGTTGTTTAATATGTGGAATTAATTTTGGCGAAGAATATGGTAATTTAGGTGAAGGTTTTATTCATATTCATCATATGCGTCCATTACACACTATAAGGAAAGATTATGTTGTTGATTACAAAAAAGATTTAATCCCCGTATGTCCAAATTGTCATGCAATGATTCATCGACTTCCGAATAATGAAAATATGAGTATTGGCGAAATAAAAATTGCACTACAAAGAAATACTTCAACTATTGATATTATATCAAGAGCAAAACAACAACCTATTGAAGCTTCTAAAAGACAAACTCAGTTTTTATCAAAAATTACAATTGGTTGTGGGGTAAGTCATAAAAAGTATGGGGTTGGGAAAATTATAAAATTGGATACGCAACAAAAACACGTAGTTGTTTCATTTGACAGTGGCGAAAAGACCTTTATGATGGATGCTTTTGATAAGAAATTTTTATTGTTGATTTAAAAAGATTTTTAATGCACTTTTGGGTTTAGGGCTTATTGCTTTTCTATTCGCAAAGTCGCTTTGAAAAATAGGTGCAAAGCCTATTACAAAAATGCACCCATAACCCTAATTTTGCACCCATTGTAAAATTGTATCATAAATTTAGATTACTCACAACAAAAAAGACCGAGTCAATCGACT
>JAZLBH010000086.1:0-11790 GCA_045613605.1 Eubacteriales bacterium | reverse complement strand
AAATGTTAGGTTTTATTCGCACGAAGCCGCGAAAAATGATATTTATCGTTTATTGTGGACCGTCGAGGACGCCGGTCCCTACAAGGTTACTTTTATTGAAAATAGTTTGTGCTAACATTTCTATAAATCCCAATTTATGCCCTCAATACTATAGTCGTAATTTTTTAAGAAAAGTGTATCTATTTACAAAATTTTCTTTCAAAAAACACAAAAAAGCGCAAGACTTGGCTCCTATGCCCTCTCCTTGCGCTTTTAATTTTGCCCGTGGGCATATTTATATGATATCAATATATCATAAATTTAAGTAATTGTCAATCAATTTGTGAAGATTCACGTTAATCCAAAAACTTTATTACCTCTTCGGCAAAGAGATTGCCGAGCTTGATTTGACTCATTGAGTCATAATGTGCCATGTCGGGTGTTCCCTCCGGCTCCTCGGAGCAAGTAAGTCCGTGAGAAATAGTATCTATTACCACGTTCATATGGGATAATTCAGACACCGCTTTCTTAGAATCATTTACATAATCGCAATATACCCAATAAATGGGATTATCGGCAATATATGCGTCCACGAATGCAATTCCATCGTGAGAAGCATACTTATTATATCTCTGTCTGATATCATTTATAAAATTAGTCAAATGCTCCTCATAATCCTTGCCATTTCGAACGCTGAACGAATCGGATTCGCCCTGCATCCAGCACATTGCTTCTATTCTAACGTCATAATTTTTATTTTCAAGATATTTTATGCTGGTATCAACAAATTCAACGAACTGTTTATAAAGCTTACCCGTTTTACCCTTGCTTGATGGAGAAAGCCACTGCTCGAACAAATTCGTACCGCCCCAAGCACATTTTATTATATAGAACGTTCTGTCAGGATACGTTTCGTTAAGCTTTTCAGCCAATCCAAGCTCGGGACCAAATCCCCCGTCGAGCTCACCCTGAAGTGTAGCGCACTTCACAAATCCGTTTGACATTTTGGGGCCGCAAAGATAATTTATATACACGTTGTCATAACCGTTTTTATATTCATCGTGCTTCTCCTGTGATACGTTCTTTTGCAGATATTCATCAAGACTACAGCCCGAGGCATTCGATTGACCGCCAAGAAGAATAACGGTTGCCGTTTTGCCTTCACCGTCAATCAAGGTATCGTTTATTGTAAAATTGATTTTATCCTTTTTTGTTGATTCGCAAATAATCGCCACTGCAATTAAAACAACAATAATTATAATTGCAATCACCGTAATTATAATCGATTTTCTTTTTGTCATAATGGTACTCCCGATCGTTTTCGTTATATTTGTAATATACCATATTCCTTCAAAAAATTCAAGATAAAAATATAATTAACGCGTAAAATAACAGGAATAATTTAGTTGTCAAATATGTATAAATACTCCCAAATTGTTGACTTTTGTTAAAATATATGATAAAATTATATGTTAGTAAATTAAATCCTTAATTAATATAGGGGTCACATAAAATGAAGAAAAGAATGATTTTAGTAACGTCCCCACCTGCATCGGGTAAGACGTTCGTTTCAAAACAGCTTGCAAAAAACATTCCAAATATAGTTTATCTTGATAAAGACGCCTTAATTCCGCTTTCAAGTCAAATTTTCAAGGTGGTAGGAGAAGAAAATAACCGTTCATCCGCCTTTTTTGAAGAGCATATCAGAAACTATGAATACATAGCTATTCTCGACATCGCCTTTGAAGCACTTGAATATGCAGATCTCGTTCTCATTAACGCCCCGTTCACACGCGAGGTGAGAGATAACGAATACATCAAAAACCTTAAAGAAAAGCTCGCTTCAAAGAATGCGGAATTAATCGTTATTTGGGTGGTCACCGATATTGAGGTCAGCCGTCAAAGAATGATAAAAAGAAATTCACCAAGGGACACATGGAAGCTTGCTAATTGGGACGAATACGTTGCAAGCAGAGACTATTCAACGCCAAACCTTCCCGAGCTTTCAGAATGTCTTGTTAAATTTTATAATTCAAATGAAGCAGAATTTAATGAATCAATAGAAAGAATTACTAAATTCCTTCTTAAAGAATAATTATTTTAATCTAGGGAGAAAAATATGAACGAAATTTTTGAAAGAATCAAAGAGCTTCGCAAAACCTTGTCATATCATGCAAAGCGTTATTATGTATATGACGACCCGGAAATTTCCGATTTTGAATATGACCGTCTTTATGCCGAGCTCGTCCGTCTTGAAGAAGAAAATCCCGAATATTTTGATCCCACCTCCCCAACCTGTCGCGTTGGCGGTAAGCCACTTGACAAGTTCGAAAAGGTTACTCACACAGTGCAAATGAATTCCCTTTCAGACGTGTTTGAATATGAAGAGATCAAGGAATTCGTTGATAGAATGTCGGGCATTGTTGAAAATCCCATATTCTCGGTGGAACCCAAAATTGACGGTCTCTCCGTTGCTCTTACTTATGAAAACGGAATTCTTATAAACGGTGCAACACGCGGTGACGGTACCGTCGGTGAGGACGTGACCCAAAATATCAAAACAATAAATTCAATTCCACTATCAATAGATAAATCCCTTTCATTCTGCCTTCGCGGTGAGGTGTATATGCCAAGAAGGGTTTTCTATGCCCTAAACGAAGAACGTGAACAAAACGGACAACAGCTTCTTGCAAATCCAAGAAACGCAGCGGCGGGCTCTCTCCGTCAGCTTGATCCCAAAATTTGCGCTGAAAGAAAGCTGGATATATTCATCTTTAATCTTCAGTCAGGAGATATCCTTGGTGACGGAAAAACACCCGTTTCACACACGAGTACGCTCGATACTATTAAAGAGCTTGGTTTCACCGTGCTCAAGGACAGAGCATGCGTTTCATCATACGAAGAAATAATTGCCCACATTGAGTACCTTGGTTCTATGCGCGACGATCTCCCCTACGACATTGACGGCGTAGTAATCAAAATTGATACCCTTTCGGACAGAGTTAAAGTCGGTGAGGGCACCAATACTCCAAAATGGGCGGTAGCATATAAATTTCCACCCGAAGAAAAGCAAACAAAGCTTACTGATATAACCATTGCGGTAGGAAGAACGGGAGTTTTGACTCCCACTGCCGTTCTTGAACCAGTGCGCCTTGCAGGAACAAGCGTCTCTCGTGCAACCTTGCATAATCTTGATTTTATTCGTGAAAGAGATATCAAGCTCGGTGACACGGTAACCGTCAGAAAAGCAGGAGATATCATTCCCGAGGTGCTTTGCTCTCACCCTGGCATTCGTGACGGCTCGGAAATCGAATTCCATATGCCCTCTCACTGTCCCTCCTGTGGAGAACCCGTGGTCCGCGACGATAACGACGGTGCGGCAATTCGTTGCATAAATCCTTCTTGCCCTGCACAGCTCTCTCGCAGTATTGAGCATTTTGCCTCAAAGGGCGCTATGAATATAGACGGTCTTGGACCGCAAATCGTCAATGCCCTTCTTGACAACAATCTTATAAAGAATTTTGCGGATCTTTATACCCTCGATGTAGAAAAGGTTGCAAATATAGAACGAATGGGCAAAAAGAGTGCGCAAAATCTTATAAATTCAATAAATAATTCAAAGAGCGCGGGACTTGAACGCCTTATTTATGCTCTTGGAATTAGAAATATAGGCGAGGTTGCCGCAGAAGCGCTTGCAAGCAGATATAAATCCCTTGACGCGCTTATGCTTGCAACTAAGGAGGAGCTTTGCGAGATTCCGGACTTCGGTGAAATAACAGCGGACTGCGTTGTTGATTTCTTCTCGCACGAGCACAATATTGAGCTTTGTAAAAAGCTTGTGGATCTAGGTCTTAATACAAATTCAACCTTCGTTCAGCTCGATAATCGCTTTGAGGGACTCACCTTCGTTCTTACAGGAACACTCCCCACGATGAGCCGCGATGTTGCAAGCAATATGATAAAGGATAGAGGCGGAAAGGTCTCAGGATCCGTTTCCGGTAAGACAAGCTACGTGCTTGCGGGAGATGATGCCGGAAGTAAGCTTGTAAAAGCAAAGAATCTTGGCATAAATATAATCAACGAAGAAGAATTTCTTAAAATGTGTAATTGATCTACAATAATCCGGTGTATTGTAAAATCCCATTGTAAATCCCCTCTGCAAAAAGCTCGGGGCTATTATGCATCAAATTTGCATCACTAAAATTCGAAATGAATCCCATTTCGACAAGAACGGCGGGCATTGTTGTTTTTCTAAGCACGTAAAGACCGGGACGCTCAACTATTCCCCGATTTCTAAGCCCCGTAATTCTATTTAACCAAATCAAAATATCCTCACCAAGATCACTTGCAATGCTTGGCTCAGTGTATACAAGCGCCTCGCTTCCCGAAACCGAGGAATTAGTTGACGCATTCGTGTGCAAGCTCACAAAGTAATCAGCACCAAACGCATTTGCCTCGTCAACACGTATGCGCAAGCTACCGGCATTTGTCGTTCCAAGTGAGGCTTCGGGTGTTGGGCGTGAAGCTCTTACGTCGAAATTTCCGTTTTGTCGCAAAAGCTCAGCAAGACGAATTCCTATTTCGTACGTTATGTCCTGTTCAACGTATCCGTTTCCCTCTGCTCCCGCATTGGGCGACGACGGATTATGTCCCTGATCTATATATATTTTTATAGCCATAATTACCCCCAAAATTTCATTACTATCATTTTATGTGTGAACACATTTTGTGTGAAAGGAGCACTATGAGTAGCATTAAATCCACAAATTTGGATTATGAAAAAAATAAAATAGAAAAAGGAATGCTCTATCTTGTAGCTACCCCGATCGGCAATCTTGCCGACCTTTCAGAGCGCGCGATCAAGGTGCTCTCTGAGGTTGATTTCATTGCCGCAGAGGATACAAGAAACTCACTAAAGCTTCTTTCATATCTTGATATAAGCAAGCCTATGGTTTCTTATTTTGAACACAATAAGCGCGAGCGCGGACAGATAATTGCAGACCGCCTTAAAAACGGTGAAAGCTGTGCGCTCATAACCGACGCGGGTACGCCCGCCATCAGTGATCCGGGTGAGGATATCGTTGCCCTTTGTGCTGAGCAAAGCATTCCGGTAACGTCAATTCCCGGCTCCTGCGCAGGCATAGTGGCTCTTACTCTTTCGGGCCTTCCCACAGGCAGATTTTGCTTTGAAGGATTCCTCTCAGCAAACAAGGGTGAAAGACGTGAACGTCTTTTAGAGCTTGAAAACGAAAAGCGCACAATGATTTTCCACGAAGCTCCTCACAAGCTTAAAGCAACGCTTGAGGATATGAAAAATACCTTTGGTGGCGACAGAAGAATTTCACTTTGCCGAGAATTGACTAAGAAAAACGAAGAGGTTCTTCGTCTCACTCTTGCATCCGCAGTTGAATACTATGAAAGCAACGCACCAAGAGGTGAATACGTCCTCATAGTTGAAGGAAGAACAAAAGCCAACAAGGAGGAATGCTTCTTTGAAGGCATGAGCATTGAAGAGCACGTTAATTTCTATATTTCAAGCGGTCTTTCAAAAATGGACGCAATAAAAAGCTGTGCCAAGGACCGCGGAGTTCACAAAAACGTAATCTATAAAGAAATCTGTAATTAGGAGACATTTTATGAAAAAAAGAGTCGGTATCATTGGCGCTACCGGTATGGTAGGTCAAAGATTTCTTACGTTACTTGAAAATCACCCCTATTTTGACGTAAGTGTACTTGCGGCAAGTGCAAGAAGCGCAGGACAAAGATATGAGGATGCAGTTGGCTCCCGTTGGAAAATGAGTAGCCCCATTCCCGAAGAATACAAAAGCATGATAATAATCGACGCGCAAAAAATTGACGAAATCGCTCCGCTTGTTGACTTTGTCTTTTGCGCAGTAGATATGAAAAAGGACGAGATCAAAGCGCTTGAGGAAGCATATGCAAAGGCAGAAATCCCCGTTGTTTCAAATAATTCGGCAAACCGCTTCACGCCCGACGTTCCGATGGTTATCCCCGAGGTCAATCCGGAGCATCTTGAGATAATCGAAGCGCAAAAAAAGCGTCTTGGAACAAAGAAGGGATTTATTGCAGTTAAGCCTAACTGTTCAATTCAGTCCTACGTCCCCGCGCTTACTCCCCTTCTTGAATTCGAGCCCTATGAAATAGTCGCAACCACCTATCAAGCAATTTCAGGCGCAGGCAAGACCTTTGCCGAATGGGAGGAAATGATTGATAACGTCATTCCCTATATCGGTGGCGAGGAGGAAAAAAGCGAGCAGGAGCCGCTTAAGGTTTGGGGAGCTGTTAAAAACGGTGAAATCGTTAAAGCAACGTCCCCCGTTATCACAACTCAATGCATTCGTGTCCCCGTAACCGACGGACACACCGCCGCTGTATTCGTAAAATTCAGAAATAAGCCCACCAAGGAGCAAATTTTATCCGCTTGGAAAAATTTCAAGGGAGAGCCTCAGTATCTTGAGCTTCCCCACGCGCCCCTTCAGTTCATCACCTATTTTGAGGAGGATAATCGTCCTCAGGCAAGGCTTGATCGCGATATTTACAATGGAATGGGTGTGAGTGTGGGAAGACTTCGCGAGGATCACGTTTACGATTATAAATTCGTCGGGCTTTCGCACAACACACTTCGCGGTGCCGCGGGAGGAGCCGTGCTCATTGCCGAGCTTCTTTATAAAAAAGGATATTTTGATTAAAAAGGAAATAAAATTATGACGTTAAAATTGGTTCTTGACAGATACGAAGAAAGCTTTGCTGTCTGCCTTGATTTTGAAGATACAAGGTATCTCATTCCAAAGGAAATTTTGGGGGAAATGAAGGTAAATGATATCTTCAATATTGACTTTGACGGAACGAGCTTTTCAAATCCTGTTTTTCTGAAAAAAGAAACTGAAGAAAAAAAAGAATCCGTTTCCCAAAGAATGAAAAAGCTTTATAATATGAATAGACATAGGAGACCGCCCAAGCTATGATGAATTTTGAAAATAAAATATGCGATTTTGCCTCGGCAATTCTCCTTTCTGCCAAAAAGCAGGTGCTAAAAAAAGCAGTATTTTCAAAGCACAAGGATAAAACTATTACCAAAACGGTTTTGACCTTAAAAAGCATTTCAGATAAGCTTTGCCTTCAAGCAGAAAGCTTTCATTCTGATAATAAAGCAAAGCACGAGAATATTTTTCTTGATGATTACGCAGCAGAAAAGCTCTGCGCCCTTATAGATTCCTGTATGCAGGTAAATCTTATTACAACCGCAGGCGAATGCGAATATAAATCATCAAAATCAGGTAAAATTACACTTATCGGTGTAAATAATCTCGTTCAAAAAATAAATAACGGAAATTCCGAAAAATCCGTAATATCCGGCAACAATCAAGAAAAGAAGCATATCATAACACCCGATGCTCCCTTTCTTTTGCATCTCGGTGTCAGTGACAAAAACGGCAGAATTCACGTTAAAAAGCAGTCAAAATTCCGCCAAATTAATAAATTTGTTGAAAACGTTCGTGATATATATCCAAATCTCAAGGGTGAAGGTGAGCTTATAGTTTATGACCTTTGCTGTGGCAAGAGCTATCTATCCTTTGCGGTTTATCACTATCTTAAAAACGTTCTTGGCCGCGACGTTAAAATGTACGGCGTTGACTTAAAGGCTGACGTTATTGAATACTGCAACAAGGTAGCAGAGGACGTGGGATTCGACGGATTAAAATTCTTTTGCGCCGATATCACAAAATACGAATGTCAGGAAAAGCCCGACCTTGTAATTTCACTTCACGCCTGCGATATTGCAACCGATATAGTGCTTGATAAAGCAATCAAGGAAAATGCAAGGGTGATTTTATCAACTCCCTGCTGCCACCACGAATTGAATCACACGATCAATTGTAAGGAGCTTTCGTTTGTAACCGAATATTCTATGCTTCGTCAAAAGCTTTGCGATGCGGCAACAGATGCCCTTCGCTTGAAAAGACTTGAGGCAAACAACTATTCTTGCGTTGCCCTTGAGCTTATCGACCCCGAGGAAACTCCCAAAAATATACTTTTGCGCGCTATAAAGAAGCCCAACACACCCACTAATCTCAAAAGAGCGGATGCTTCAAGGCAGGAATATGAAGCGGCAAAAAGATTTTTACTTGGTGAATAATGACATATAGAAGCTTAAAACAATTTATAAACAAAAATACACAAAAGCATAATGAAAAAATTTTTGACTTGATACCCTTAGATATCAAGTCAAAAATTATATTTGTTATTGGTGAAGGTGCAAATAATACCGCCGAAATGCTTTGTTCAATCATGTCAGCGTGCGATATAAGATATACGCGCTATAATGCCGATGTGACTGATATTAACAGAAGATTTTTGAAAAACGGTGAATACGTTTCTTCAGAATGCCTTTGCGACAATGCAGAAAAGATAATCAAACGAGCTAAAAAATTGCTGTCAAACGACGATTTACTTTTTGCGCTGGCTATAGTAATGGCCAGTGAAGAATTTACGGTTATTGAAATGAGCGAGGATTTCTATAATCAAATCAAGGGCCGTATTTCCCCACAAGCTATAATTTTGGCTATAAAGAATGATGAAAGAGCTTTTGAATTAATTGAGAATGCACCATCCAATGTAAAGGAAATCATCTCCCTTTCAAAGAAGGATAATTTTGACTATATCTCAACGCAAGCAAATAAAAACGGAGCAAGAATAACCCTAGCCTCACCCAATAAAATAACGATTTCAAATGCTAATTTGTTAGGCGTGGACTTTTATCATTATTCCTATTTATATCACGTTTGGACGCTGGATTTGAATAACGTGGAGCTTGCTCATTTAGCAATAGAAAGCGCAAGCGCTATCTTTTCCGCACCAAGACCGTATATTTACAAGGGCTTGGATACGGTAACGATGCCGCACGATTTAATTTTGTATTCCCTCTCCCCCACGATACTTTTGTGTGATGAGGATTACAGATTCAAATTGCACCACAAATTAAAATTCATCATCGTAACCGAAAATGATGAATTCACTTATCCAAACGAAAATACCATATTTTGCGGTGACCAACAGTACATAGAGAAAATAAAAGAGAATCTTAAAAAGCGGTGAAAAAATTCACCGCTTTTTGTTATTCTATTTTGCAAGCTCAATAATTTTTAAGCAAAGCTCCGTGTAGCTCAAGCCGTCTGCCGCCGCTTCTTGCGGTAACAGGCTTGTCGGTGTCATTCCGGGGAGAGCATTTGCCTCAAGGAAGAAAAATTCCCCGTGCTCATCCATAATAAAATCAATTCTCGAATATGCTCCAAGTCTAAGCACCTTGTGTGCTCTTTCAGCATACTGTTGCAATTTTTTAGTCAACTTAGGACCTATTTCAGCAGGACAAACCTCGTGCGCCAATCCTGCTTGATACTTAACCTTATAGTTATAAAAATCTCCTGAAGTAATAATCTCAATAGGTGGTAATGCCCTTCCATCAAGAACTCCGACTGAAAATTCTCTTCCCACAATTTGCTCTTCAACAAGTATGTGCTTTGAAAATTTTTCTGCCTCCTCAAGAGCGGCTTCAAGCTCAATGTGACTTACGACCTTACTAATACCAACGCTTGAGCCGTTATCACTGGGCTTTACAAAGCAAGGCACCAAGGAATGAAGATCCTCAATACTGTCGTCATTTGTTAACCAATGCGCTGTGGGAATCTCCGCCTGTGCGATCAATTCCTTTGATATTATTTTATCCATTGAAAGCATACATCCTATGGAGCTGCTGCCTGTGAATTTGATATTATTCATCTCCAATAATGCTTGAAGCTTTCCGTTTTCACCTATTCCTCCGTGAAGAGCCAAAAAGGTTACGTCAGCCATTTTGCAAAAATCAATAATATTCTTGCCAACGGGCTCGCGTCTGCCCCCATTATCCCTTATGATCTCCTCAAGATCGGGCTCGAACTCGGGAATTTTATATTTATATCTGGCGGACATATCGTCAAAATTCATTTTTTCCTTGGCAATTCCGTAATAAAGATCAACAAGCATTGCTTGATGTCCCGCATCACGAAGAGCATTAGCTATAAGTGAACCGCTTGCTAAGGAAACGTCACGCTCCATACTGAGGCCACCCGCCAAAACAACTATTTTCATCTAAAACACCTCTATTCAATTGCAATTTTTGCAAGTCCCGCTTCGCTTGTTTCCTTGTAAGCAGGCGACATATCGTCACCCGTTTCCTTCATAGCAATAACGACCTTGTCAAATGAAATTTTTCTGGTATCAAAAAGCAAATCGGCAAGATTTGCCGCATTAATGGCTCTCATTGCAGCAACTGCATTTCTTTCAATGCAAGGAATCTGCACAAGTCCGCAAATGGGGTCACAGGTAAGGCCCAAGTGATGCTCAAGTGCAATTTCAGCCGCATATTCAATCTTATCAATATCCATTCCATAAAGCTCGGCAAGAGCAGCCGCAGCCATGGAGCATGCACTACCGACCTCGGCTTGGCATCCGCACTCGGCACCGGAAATTGACGCGTTGTGCTTGATAAGGTTGCCTATAACACCTGCGGTGGTAAGAGCCTTTATAATCTCATCATCAGTTGCTCCCTTTTTGTGCTTGTGATAAAGCATAACTGACGGAAGCACACCTGCCGCACCGCAAGTGGGCGCAGTAACGATTTTTTCACCCGCCGCGTTTTGTTCGCCAACGGCAAATGCAAGGGCGCACACAAGTCTATCTTCTCTTGTCTCTCGGTTTTCGTTCTCTTTATAACTATTATAGAGCTGTTTTGCTTTTTTGTGCACACCAAGGCCACCCGGCAAAATACCGTCGTCATTTATTCCGGCAGTCATAGACTCGCGCATCGCATCCCATATTTTTTCCATATGAGAATAGAAGCCTTCACCTTCGATTTCAAATGCGTATTCCCAAATTCTAATGCCTCTATCTCGGCAATACTGAGCAATATCCTTGAACGTGTCAAGTGGATATATCATCTGGCTTTTAGCAAGAGTCTCACCGTCTGCAACTATACTTCCTCCGCCAACACTGTAAAAACGCTGTTTGGCAATTATCTCATTACCGTTCATGGCTATCAAATCCATAGTGTTGGGATGCACCGTGCATTCGGTATCAAAGTCAAATTCGACCTCACAATTTTGAGGCAAAAACGTTTGCTTTATAACGTAATCCGTTCCGTGTCCCTTGCCCGTTTTGGAAAGTGAACCGTAAAGAATAGCCTTATAGCTTTCAGCAGGATGCTCGCTTTTGAATCTTAAGCACGCGCGCTCGGGGCCTATTGTATGTGAGCTTGAAGGTCCGCGCCCTATCTTATAAAGCTCGCGCAAGGATGCCATTCCGCCCTCTTTTGAAAGCTTCTTGCTCTGCGTTTCTTCATCTTGATAAAAATACGTTATCGAAACACCAAATATTTTAGCAATTTGCAAAAGATTTTTTGTTGATGGATTGGAGAGATTCTTCTCCCACTTTGAAATTGCCTGTTCTGAAATTCCAAGACGGCTAGCAAGCTCTCGCTGAGTAACTCCCTTGGATTTTCTAAGCTTTTTAATTCTTTCACCTTGACTTCTCATATTTTTATCACCTCGCAATATCAACCTTAGGTTGAGTAAATTATATCAAAATTTAATCTATTTGTCAATAAATTATTGACAATTTCAAATAAAAAAGTTAAAATATAATATATTATTTATATAATTCAAATTTTGATTTATCGGGATGTTAGCACAAACCAATTCTATAAAAAGTTTTGCGGAGCTTTTTCAAAAAGCGACCGAGGGTACGGGGCGAGTAGCC